>JAITVS010000111.1 GCA_031285685.1 Tannerella sp. | reverse complement strand
CCACCGGTCCTTATAATTTAGCATCATTTGGCAATCACTCCGGTACGTCTATGGAATATCCAACTGTTGCCGATGTAGATAGCGACGGGCAGGCGGAAATTTTAATCGCAGGAGCCGTCAGTAATAGCAATGCGGAATCTACAGGTTACTATGAAATGACCGGCGCACTCTGGATTTTCAAATCGGATGATCCTGCTACCCGCCCCTGGGCTCCGGCACGCAAAGTATGGAGTCAATATGCTTATAATAGTGTGGTTATCAATGAGAATCTAACGATTCCGGCATATCAATTGAATCCGGCAACCATCTTTCCGGGAGAAGACGGGCTTTTTGGTACGGCGGATGATGTACAGCCATTCAACAATTTCCTGCAACAACAAACAATATTGAATAAAAACGGCACTCCTTTATGGCTGGCGCCCAGGGGGATAATAGCCAATACTCCCGGTTTGAACTATGATATAACATCCGATTCCATAACAATAACCGTTGATATTTATAATGGGGGTAACGCCGCATTTCAGGCGCCATTTCACATTACAGCCTACCACAATTCCGTTGGCGGGTCACCCAGCTATACATATCAGCATAATGACATGATTATGGCCGGAGATACCGCAGTCATCACATTCGGCATACCGGATTTCATAGCAAACTGGTATCCGTTCGATCATATCGCCATACAAATAAATGACAATGGAAACGGGTTTAACCATCAGGACGTATGTGATTCCACACAGCGTTACCACAGAACAAGCAATATTATTGCTTCGGACGACAAGTTTCTGGTTTTCAAAGAAAGTACAAATACTTCATTAGATGTAATAACCAATGATATTCTTCCGACGACCTGCTCAGCTTTAACGATCCAGGTTATAAATATTCCTTTACATGGCTCGGCTTCGGTTAGCGGCTCCAACATTCTCTATACGCCGAATACGGGTGCTACGGGAGATACATTGCGATACAGTATCCATTGCGGTGATGTTTCTAAAGCTGATACGGCAACCGTTTACATTAACCTGGTAAACAAACCGGATAATGTGGTAGATGTGGATTGCTGGGTTGAACCGGAAGCGCAGGAATGGATGATTCAGAAGTTTGAATCGATAGGATTGGTAAAAACCTATGCGCAATTTCTCGTAGGAGATATGAATGATGACGGTTTCCCTGATATTGTAGGGATGCATGGTCCCCATACGGATGCAAATCCCAGACAGGCTCCCAACAAAATCAAAATATTTTATGGTCCTGATTTTACGGTTGTAGATTCTATAACCGGAATAGCTCCGGAACATCACTCGTTTGGAGCCATCGGAAAAATAAAAGTCGGCGAACCGAATATTTATGAAAGCCTGATATTTTACAGAAATGCATCTACAAACAGGCTCTACGCCGTTCGAGCCGACGGGACTTCACCATGGGCGAATGGTTATGTATCCTGCAACCTGAAAGGAATCATCGGATTGGCAGATTTTAACGGAGACGGCTGGACCGAAGTTTATGTAGGAAATAAAATTTTTGATGCTGCAACCGGTAAACTACTGGCTGACGGAGGAAGTAACAATTCAGGAAAAGCAGCATTAATGACGACTTATTCCGGTTATGTTGCTTATCCTCAAGCGATCGATATATTAGGAGATGCCAATCTGGAGTTAGTAGCCGGTAACAAAATTTATAAAGTAGAAATTGACCGCTCAGCGGCAACAGCGAAAACATTAGAAGTAATTTCATCGGTAACACCTCCTGCAGGAGCCGGACAAGATGGTGTTACGGTAGTTGCTGATTTTAATAATGACGGCAAACTGGAAGTGCTGGTAAGACAAAGAATAAATGCGGCTCAAACCGGTACTACCGTTCATCTGTACCTGTGGTCTCCGCATACGGGAACAAGCACCGGAACATTATTGGCAAATACAACGGAAACAGTTGGTACCGCCTTTTTTGGAATACCATTCGTCGGAGATATTGACGGTGACGGCCGGATTGAAATCGTAACACTCATCTCTAATGGAAAAGTTGAGAGCCAAACGGGCTTCAGAGCGCGTAAATACAATGAAGCGACAAAGACATTTACCGATTTTTGGAACATCAACCATATCGACCAATCCGGCGGAACCGGTATGACTTTATTTGATTTCAATCTGGATGGAATTGCCGAAATTGTTTACCGGGATGAGTATGAATTGCGGATTATCAACGGAAGTAAAAAATCTCATATTACAGGAGCGGATACAACCGCTGTTTATGCATTAAATTCGTTTAAATCATATAGCGCCACAGGCTTTGAGTATCCGGTTGTCGTTGACATCTATGGCAATGGTTCTTCTGCAATTCTGGTAGCCGGTGATACCGGAGAAACAAGAACCGATGCTAAATTTAATAATTATACGGATGAGGCTTATATCGATATCTTTACCAGTGATCCGGCAACGCCTTGGGCGCCGGCGCGCAAAGTGTGGAATCAGTATTGTTATAATCCGGTCAATGTTAATGAAGACCTGACCATACCCAATAGTCCGATGAATATAGCAACCGTATTTGCCGGAGAAGATGGAATTCTGGGTACGGCGGACGATGTACGCCCCTATAATAATATTATGCAGCAGCAGACTTTATTGAACAAAGATGGTGTGCCAGTTTATGCCGTTTCCGATGCAACATTAAGCTCCCCGCTGATTAGCAACAGTATTACAGGTGACTCCGTAAGCGTTACAATCGGCATTATAAATCAGGGTTCGGCAGCGCTTGGTTCACCGGTTTATGCAACTCTTTATAAAGAATCCATATCGGCAGCAAATAAAATAGCAACCGGTACGCTTACCGGTTATATCAGTCCGAAAGATACCGGATACCTGACGGTTGAAATCCCGGATATAACCCTATTTCAGCCGATATTCAATCTGATTATACATGTAAATGACGACGGAGCGGGATTGGCTTATCAACCGGAGTGTGATGATACGAATAATGAGCTCACAGTACTGAGTCCGTTTTTGAGTTTGCTGATGAAAAAAGAGGCAAAGCTTAATGGCACAACACATAACGGAACACATGCAAATCCGGTATCAGTGTTATTTAACGAAAACATCGAATACACCATAACGGCCACAAATGTGAATACCGGTACGGGAAGTGTAATTATACGCGACACACTTCCGCCTCATTTAAATTTTGTATCGTCTACTCCATCCATTATACCCGGCACAGCAGGCACTAATCCGCCGCGGGTGACGCTGGAATGGACCATAGGCGGCATCTCATCCATGGGAACAACCTCTGTTGTCATCGAGGCAACCCCTCACGCGGGCTGCTGTTCGTCCCAGCCGATGTTTAATAATCAGGCATGGGTTCTGGCAAGTGATACCATACTTGTTCCGACGAACTATACTTATCATCAGGGAGCATGCGTCGGTTTCGCAACTTTCTCCGCCGGCTTTGGCGGAACTATTTATAATGCCGCAGAACAAGCTTTGGATTACAAGACTTCGCCGCGTCCGGAAATTGTCATCGTTCCGGATGAAGGATACCAATTCACCGGATGGAGCCATGATGATTATATCTCGCTGCGGGGAGAACGCATTCCGGCACAGGAAAGCATCATGCATTATGATACACTGATTGTTTATGGCAACGTGAACCTACATGCCAACTTTGAAACGGAAGAGTACGCCATAACGTACTATCTGAATGATAGCAGAAATGCAAAAAAAATCCTTCCGTCTATACGATTGAATCCAGCAGAATCATTCTTGATGCACCTGAAAAAGCAGGTGACGTGTTCACCGGCTGGACAGGATCGAATGGTGACAAACCACAGAAACAGATCGTTATACCGACCGGTTCGACAGGAAAACTGGAATTTTACGCCAACTTCCTTCACAGCGGACGTGAAAATGACGTTATCATCGAAAAAGCAACGGCAGAGGGTGATAAAATCTGGGCAGTGAAAGACAAATTGTACATCCGGACAACCCAACCCGGTAGCCTTGTACATATCTATACGGCTAACGGCATGCTATTGCATACCGAAACAATACAGGCTGCCGGAGAGACAAAGATAAATCTTTCACCAGGCATCTATATTGTAACATTAAATAATCACACCGGGCAGAAAATAAGAATAGACTAAAATCTTTACTGCAATAAATAAAAACAAATAGGACTTTTCTGCAAAAAACAGAAAGTCCTATTTGTTTTACAGGCAATAGTTTATAACTTTGCAGAAATACAAAACATATAGCCATGAAAAAATCAGTCTCAAATATTTACCTGGGCCTTTTTATCCTCTTTGTCTTCAATTTATGCACGGTAGCACCAAAAGACATCACATCCCTGAAATGTGAATTTATAAAAGAGCCACTTGGCATTGATATACAAAAACCGCGGCTTATGTGGAATATAGAATCGAAGTCAGCCTGTAAACAAAATGCATACAGGATTTTAGTCGCATCTTCGGTTGAGGCGCTGATGTTAGGAAATGCTGATATCTGGGATTCCGGAAAAATATTATCAGATAAGCAAATGACTTATTATGAGGGGAAAGTATTACAACCGCATACAAGGTATTGGTGGATGGTTGAAGCATGGCTGGATAACAATAAAACAACATCCGGACCAACATGGTTTGAAACGGGAAAAATGTCGATAGCCGACTGGAAAGCATCATGGATAACAGACGAACATGATATGAATTACGAACCATCCCCCCTGTTCCGTAAAAACTTCACAATCAACAAAGATATTGAATCAGTACGTTGCTATATAAGCGGATTAGGTTATTATGAATTGTTTCTTAACGGGCAAAAAGCCGGTAACAGTATGTTAGAGCCGGGATTTACCGACTATAGCAAACGGGTTCTATATTCGACCTATGACATTGGCAGCATGATCGAACAAGGAGAAAATAGTATTGGCGTACAACTGGGAAACGGCTGGTATAATGAACAAACGCCAACTGTATGGAATTTTCATGAAGCTCCCTGGCGTAACCGCCCGCGTATGATTTGTGAAATTCACGTGTCTTATACTGATGGTAATAAAGATATCATACTTAGCGATGAAAGCTGGAAAACATCGACAGGCGCATTGTTGTTCGACAATATACATGTGGGGGCCTCCTATGACGCAAGAATAGAACAACCGGGATGGAATACTTCCGGTTTTGATGATTCCGAATGGAAAACCGTGCGATTGACAGAATGTCCCGCTCCACTGATGGAAGCGATGAAAATGCCGGCCATTGGCATCTCTGAGTTGATTACGCCTGTTTCCGTAACAAAAAAAGACGATAAGACGTATATTTTCGACATGGGGATCAATTTTGCAGGAGTTTGCCTGTTGAAAATTAACGGCAACAGAGGTTCCACTGTAACCTTACGCCATGCCGAAATGCTTGATAAAGAAGGAAACATCGACCAAAGAAATATCAATATGCACCTGCGCCCCCGGAACAATCGCGAAATCATACAAACGGATGTTTATATATTGAAAGGCGAAGGAATGGAAGAATACCTCCCACAGTTTACTTATCACGGATTCCGTTATGTTGAAGTAACATTAAGCGAGCCCATGAAAATAGATGAAAACACGCTTACGGGAGTTATTATGCATAGTGATGTGGAAAAAACAGGTTCGTTCGAATGTTCCAATGAACTGATAAACAACATCCATGAAATATGCAACCGTTCCTATCTCAGTAATTTATTCGGAATCCCGACCGACTGCCCGAC
Organism: Tannerella sp.; assembly: GCA_031285685.1. Classification (GTDB taxonomy): domain Bacteria; phylum Bacteroidota; class Bacteroidia; order Bacteroidales; family Tannerellaceae; genus Tannerella. The sequence continues at coordinate 16,094 of JAITVS010000111.1, read as the reverse complement.
ACGTGAAAAAAACGGCTGGATGGCCGATGGTTTCATGGTGCAGGAAGCCGGTATGTTTACTTATGACAGCCGGAATATATACGCAAAATGGGTAAAAGATATGATAGATACGCAGGAAGAAAACGGCAATGTCGCCGGGATCGCTCCTACTTCATGGAAATGGGATTCCAATTGGGCCGGCCCCATCTGGGATGCGGCTATATTCATCGTTCCGTCGCTACTCTACCAATATTCCGGCGATATAGAAACCATGAGAGAAGCCTATCCGACAGCCGAACGATATCTTAAATACATAGAAACGACAGCAGATGAACGAGGGCTGATCAATCATGGGCTAGGCGATTGGTTATTCTATAAAGCCCAAACGCCGGTTGATTTTATGGCAACCAGTTTTGTCTACCACGACTACATCATCATGGCCCGGATGGCAGAACTTACCGGCCGGAATAAAAACGAAGCCGATAAATACCGTGAAAAAGCCGACATCCTGAAAAAACGCATTAACGATCACTTTTTCGACCCGCAAACGATTTCATATTCCAATAAAACACAATTATCGTATGCGTTGCCCCTGTATTTCAATATCGTTCCCGAAGAGTACCGCGAACGTCTGGCTGAAAACCTGCGAAAAACAATGGAGGAAAATGATTACAGTCTTGATTTCGGTTTCATCGGAAGTATGATGGTTCCCGATGCCCTGTCTGAAACAGGCAACGCGGATGCCGCTTTTCATATGGCGACCAAAACGTCCATGCCTTCATGGGGTTATTGGATAAAAGAAACCGGCGCGACATCATTATATGAAACATGGGATGTCACACGCCGCATAGGTGATGCATCCCTTAATCATCCCTCAATGGGAGCAATCAGCGCATGGATGTACAAATACCTGGCCGGAATCAATACAGACCCAACAACACCGGCCTTTGAAAAGATTATTATAAAACCGTCATTTGTTCAGGATCTGGATTGGGTAAAAGCGTCGGTCGGTTCACAACAGGGTCCGATTTACTCCGAATGGAAACGTGAAGGCGACAAGGTTACACTCAGAATAATAATCCCGGCAACATGTTCCGCAACAGTCATTCTACCGGACCGAAAACCTCAAAAGGTAAAAGGCGGAGAACATCTATTCACGATAATTAATTAAAAATGCCGAAAGAACATTCCGGCATTCGATAAATTTTTATAAAGATCTTCTTTCGACCGGAAACCATAAATCATCTTCTGTGAGTTCACATGCTTTTATCGCTTCGATACAATATTCGAGTTTTCCGATTTCCGGCGTATTGTTGTTTGTTCCAAAAGTAAGCTTTATACCTGCGGCTTTTGCTGCCTTTATAATCTCAAAATTCGGAACTTTATAGCGCGCATTGATTTCCAGCGCAATATCATTCTCTTTCAACGCTTTAAGAACCTTATCATAACGTTCTTTCGTCCATAACCGGTCATAATCATCCCGTATGATAACCGGCAATAATGTCGGATTTACATAAATATCAATCGGCTCAGTGTTCAGAACAGATACAATACGCTCTACAATCAAATCCATATATTGCTCTGCCGGGATATCGACAAAAGTTTCTTCAGGAATCCACAGTCTGGTTCGACGGCCTTTATGATCGTGAAATGTCAGCGCATCAGTAAACACATAATCAAATAAATGACGCGATTCACGGGAAAACGTTGCAGGCCACTCACGACCTTCACCCTGCATGCCGAAACAGAAAGGCATCTGCTTTGTTGAATCGACAAAGAGCCGTACTCCGGCATCATCCGTAATCGGAAAGCCGATTCCACAATTCGGAGCAATACCATAATTTATTCCGTAGTTCATAGAAAGAGCATGAGCCTGCTCCATCGACCACCCCTTCAGATGAACATGAAAATCAATCACCGGAAAATTCCGTTGTTGTAAACGAATAATCGGATCCGTCTGCTCATCAACAACAGCAAGTGTATCACCCAGATTCACAGCATCATCCGGAAGCCGGGTCACCGTCAGATCTTTAAAAACGACTTTTCCCTGATAGCCAACCAACGAAAAATTACCTTGTCCCAATACTCTGTCGCGATGCTCTTCCGTCCGGAAAGGAGTAACCGGTTCCGTATAACAAACGACATCCTGACCATTCACCTGCACCGCAATATTTTTTCCACGAACAGCAATACTGAAAGGAAACCATTCTCCATCCTTTGCCATGCTTTTATACAGATTCCGGACAGCCGAAAGACTTCCTGTTTTCCGCGAATTATCCAATGAGCCATTATGGATAAGAACTTCATAACCCTTCTTGTCCGGACCACAATGGAACCATATTCCGGCAACAGCCTCCTTCTCCGTCTTAGCAAAACCGCTCATCTCAAAATTAGTAAACCCTTTGGTTGCGCCGGAACCATTATAATAAAGGACTCCCTCTTCTAATGTTAAGATTCCGTCTTCAACAGAATAAACTGATGCATCCTGCGGTTTCCACTGATTCATCTTTTGAGGCCCGGAACATCCGGCGGCAAAAATAAGGCTAATCCCAAACAGGTAAATTAAATTTTTCATATGTACAAAAATTAATTATTAACACTAAGGTAATATAGAACTCGCTCTTTTGTTCATCGTCTTTAACTAAGGCTGACCTTCGGTTGGCAATACATTAATCATGCTCGTTTCATAGTATTAATTTTAACAAATTCTTTAAAGCACAAATATAGTCATTTTTATTTATGCTGATGTTATTCACTCTTTTTTCCGGAATAACGTTTTACAATACAACCAGGCATCCTTCTGCGAATTTTTCCCGTTTTTTTATTTTTCATTCCATGTTTTAATTCTATCTTTGCGTCATACTTTTTTCTTTTTAACAAAAAAACGAAAGAAAACAAAAATATATATGGCATTAAATACGATTAAAGAAGGATTGGAAGAACTACGTCAAGGTAATATTCTTATTGTTGTAGATGACGAAGACCGCGAAAACGAAGGTGATTTTATTGTGTCCGGTGAAAAAATTACTCCTGAAATTGTGAACTTTATGTTGACATATGGCCGCGGAATTATGTGCGTTCCGCTGACGAAATCCCGCTGTAAAGAACTTCAGCTGGAAATGATGGCTCACGTCAATACTTCTTTATTAGGCACCCCATTCACTATGTCTGTTGATTTGAGAGGTCACGGATGTACAACGGGTGTTTCCAGCCGTGACAGGGCAGCAACAATCAAAGCATTAATGGATCCGTCTTCGAAACCGGATGAATTTGCACGCCCGGGACATATATTTCCTCTGCAAGCAGCAGAGAATGGTGTTCTTGAACGTCGCGGACATACGGAAGCGCTTGTCGATATGACCCGTCTGGCGGGATTAACTCCGGGAGGCGCATTAATCGAGATTCTGAATCCGGACGGCACAATGGCCCGTTTACCCCAACTTCTTGAAATAGCAAAGGAACATAATCTCAAAATATGCTCAATTGCAGACTTAGTTCAATATCGTATCAAAAATAATTTATAATGACATGTTACCCAACCAACGCAGAGAAAAAATTTTAGAGCTGATTCGTGAAGACGGACATGCTAAGGTGTTAAACTTGAGCCGTATATTTAAAGTTACCGAAGTAACCATACGTCAGGATCTCGAGCGTTTGGAAAAAGAAGGACTTGTCAAACGGGAACATGGAGGAGCTATACTTATAGATATCGATACCGGTGTAAAAAATATCACTTTGCAAAATCAGAAAAATATAGCAGAAAAAATGATAATTGCCCGCAAAGCAGCATCATTCATAGAAAATGGGGATACGATCATACTGGATTCCGGCTCTACAACGACTGAAATAGCCAAACTTATCGTTGAATTTCAAAACATCACCGTTATAACGAACGCTTTAAATATAGCATTAATACTCGGAGCGCATCCTAATATTAACCTAGTTGTAACAGGCGGTGAATTTAAGGCTCCGACACTGTCTCTTACCGGACAAAAAGCCGCAGATTTCTTCTATAACCTGAATGTTGATAAATTATTCTTAGCTACCGCCGGAATCTCTCTCAAATCGGGACTAACCTACCCCAGCATCAGCGACATTTGTGTTAAAAGAGCCATGATAGAATCTGCCAATGAGGTCTTTTTAGTCGCCGATTCCACTAAGATCGGAGTCAACTCTTTTGCCAGCCTCGGCGCCTTATCTCTCATAAACCTTATCATTACAGATTCCAGCATTTCGAAGGAAAACGAAGAATTATTTAAAAACAACGACATCGCTTATATTATTGCCGAATAAAACAAACCTAAATTTCTTTCCGGCCATCACCTTCCCGATAGCGACACAAACAATTAACAATAAACTTATTACAATTTATTTTAATAGTATATTTTTATTTCTTTAAAAAATATATGTTAAAAATACGTTTTTATTTGTTTTTACCTTTCGATTATTTATCTTTGCACTTTCTATTTCTTTCGTTTTGCAAAAACATACAACAATAAAAGAAAGTCGGAATGATACAAAAAGAAGAAACAAGTTACCTGGAATACACTGCAGCTAAAATGAGAAGAAGGTTGTTGGATGTTGTATACAATGCCCAAACCGGTCATATAGGTGGCGGACTATCATCTATAAATATGCTTACCGTACTATATTTTCATACATTAAACGTAGACCCTGAAAATCCTGAAAAGGAAAACCGGGATCGATTTATTATGAGCAAAGGACATTGTGTGGAAGCATTATATTGTGCGCTCGAAGAAAAGAAATTCATTGACCCCGAACTACTGAATAATTACGGCACATACAATTCGCCTTTAGCCGGGCATCCGACCGTCAAGGTTCCCGGTATAGAAGTGAACACAGGAGCACTGGGACACGGCTTGTCGGTCGGTGTAGGGTTAGCAATTGCGGCTAAAATGGATCAAAAAACCTATAACACATTTGTATTAATGGGTGATGGAGAACAAGGTGAAGGCTCCATTTATGAAGCTGCGATGTCAGCCGGACATTATAAATTAGATAATCTGGTTGCCATTATAGACAGAAACGGGCTGCAAATAAGCGATAAAACAGAAAATGTTATGTCATTAGAACCGATAGGAGAACGTTGGAAAGCTTTCGGATGGGAAGTTTTCGAAACCAATGGGGATGATATCCGCAGCATTATTGAAACATTCGGTAAAATTGACTATCAATCCGGCAAGCCTCATCTTATCATATCAAAAACCACAAAAGGAAAAGGCATTCCATGTATGGAAAATATCTTAAAATGGCATCACGGAATACCTAACGAACAAGAATACAATGAAAGCCTTTCCGAATTGAATGCCTGTATAGACAGAATTCATCAATCTTTAAATTCCGATCTACAATGAACATAAAACAAACAAGACCATGTCGTACGAGTTTCACAGATACATTACTGGAACTTGGAAAAAAGGACAAAGATATCATCGCCGTCACATCCGATGCCAGAGGATCTGTCACACTTGATAAATTTGCACAAGAACTTCCGGAGCAATTTGTCGAAGTCGGAATTGCGGAACAAAACGCAATAGGTATAAGCGCCGGATTGGCAATGGCCGGTAAAAAGGTTTTTGTATGTGGCCCTGCCTGTTTTTATGTTGCCCGTAGCCTCGAACAGGTAAAAGTTGATATTGCCTACTCTCAAAATAACGTAAAAATATTGGGTGTCAGCGGTGGTGTCAGCTACGGAGCCTTAGGTACCACACATCATAGTCTGCATGATATTGCAGTACTCCGCACTTTTCCGGGCATGCATATTATTATGCCGAGTGATGTCAGGCAGACCCAATTATTAGTAGGACAATTGCCCGATTACAAGCATCCGGTATATATCCGCGTAGGACGTAATGCTGTTCCGGACGTATATCCGGATGAATTCTCCGATTTTCAGATCGGTAAAGCCAACACATTGATGGATGGAGACGATCTGACGATTATCGGCACAGGAGAAACAGTCTATCATTGTTACAAAGCCGGCAAAAAACTCAGAAAAACAGGTATAAGCGTACGAGTTATTGACATGCACACCTTAAAACCTGCAGATACGGAAGCAATTATAAAAGCAGCCCGTGAAACAGGTAAAATTATAACTGTAGAAGAACATAGCATTTTCGGAGGATTAGGATCAATCGTAGCGGAAACAGTGGTACAAACTTATCCTGTTCCCGTAAAGATATTGGGTATACCCGACGAAAATGCCATACACGCCAAACCCTTGGAGATTTTTCATCATTATGGAATCGACACAGAAGGTATATACAACACAGCTCTGAATTTTTGCAGAACAACACATGAAAAACTATATCATATCTATTGATCAGAGCACATCGGCAACCAAAGCTATTCTGTTCGATGATAAATGCAGAATGATTTATCGTTCCGCCATCGCACATAAACAATACTATCCTAAACCGGGATGGGTGGAACATGATGCCGAAGAAATTTATACAAATTCCCTTAAAGCAGTAAAAGAGATTCTGGAATGTAAAAAAATAGAAACTGATGCCATTTATTCGGTAGCCATAACCAATCAACGTGAAACGGTTGTTGTCTGGAATAAAGAAACCGGCAAACCTGTTTATCATGCAATCGTATGGCAATGCCAGCGCGGAGCGGATATCTGCACGAATCTGATTAATAAAGGATATTCGGATCTGATCAAAAGAAAAAGCGGATTAATCATTGACCCGTATTTTTCTGCCAGTGGTATTCAGTGGATACTTGATCATGTCGAAGGTGCACGCACCCTTGCAGAACAGGGTAAATTATTAGCCGGCACAATTGACTCATGGTTATTATGGAAACTCACGGAAAAAAAAGAACATGCTACAGACTATACAAATGCGTCGCGTACTCTTCTTTTCAACATCCATACGCTCGACTGGGATGATGAATTACTGGCCCTATTTTCTATTCCGCGTTCGATGATGCCCAAAGCCCGCCCATGTGACTCTATTTTCGGTACAAGCTCATTCGAAGGAATATGCCCGCAGCCTGTAACAATAGCCGGAATACTTGGAGATTCACACGGTGCGCTTGCCGGACAAATGTGTTTCGAACCCGGTATGGGAAAATGCACATATGGTACCGGTTCGTCCGTCATGATCAACATCGGGAAAAAAACACTTAAAGCCTCAAAAGGCCTGGTCACATCGGTAGGCTTCTCTGCATGCGGAAATACATATTACGCATACGAAGGCAATATTCATTGTACAGGCGCCACCATCAAATGGCTTAAAGATGAATTAAAGCTCATTGACAATCCGGATGAAGTCGAAGAACTTGTAGAAAGTATTCCGGATAACGGAGGAGTATACTTTGTCCCTGCTTTTGCAGGTTTGGGCGCTCCGTGGTGGGATCCTCAGACAAAGGCCATGATTTACGGAATGACACTGGGCACAGGAAAAGCTCACATGGTAAGAGCTGCACTCGAAGCCATTGCATACCAGGTAAAAGACCTTATAGACCTGATGACAAAACAGGCCGGTATAACATTGAAAGAATTACGTGTTGACGGCGGACCTACCAGAAATAATTTTTTGATGCAATTCCAGAGCGATATGCTTGATACAAACATAAATCGTTCCGGCGTAGAAGAAGCATCTGCTCTGGGAGCAGCAATCATGAATGGTCTGGCGCGAGGAATCTGGACATCGCTTGAAGATGTTACGACCCTGAGAAAAACAAATAAAATCACATCTTCCAAAATGAACAAAAAAACACGCAAACAGTTATATTCCGGTTGGCTGGATGCAATCGAAAAAATACATAAAACAACTAATTAATCATACTAAATGCACATCATGAAAAACAAAAAGATGACATTCGGAATTATATTGGCAACACGCAGTTATTTTAACTCTGCTTTAGCTAAAGATGTTCGTGAAACACTTCTCAATCTACTCTCTCAAAACAATTATGACTATGTAATTCTCAATGAAGAGGATACGGTTACCGGTTCCGGAAGTATGGAAACGCGCGAAGACGGTGTCAAATGTGCGGAATTATTCAAAAAGAACCGCGAACGGATTGACGGCATCATTGTTACGCTACCGAATTTCGGATTCGAAATCGGCATCATTAATGCAATTCAACTTGCAGATCTGAATGTTCCGATTCTTGTACAAGCATGTGATGATGAAAATGACAAAGTCGACCTGGATCATCGCCGCGATGCTTTTTGTGGAAAGTTATCCGTTTGTAATAACCTGTATCAATACGGTATCCCGTTTACAGATACCACATTACATACTTACTCCATAAACAGTCCCCTGCTATTGGAGGATATAAATCGTTTTGCTGGGATATGCCGTGTGGTAAACAATATCCGCGGCGCACGTATCGGAGCGATAGGTGCACGCCCGGCAGGATTTCAGACCGTACGGGCGTCCGAAAAAATTCTACAGCGTACAGGTATTACAGTAGTACCGGTCGACTTATCTGAAATTTTGAGTATGGCTGATGCAATTACAGATACTGATGAAACATTACTTAACCGTATCAGAGAAATACACGGGTATGCCGCTATTCCGGACGGATATGAAAAAAAATTGGCAAAACAGGCAAAATTCGGCCTGGCTGTTGAAAAATGGATTACAGCAAACGATATCGATGCCGTTGCGATTCAATGCTGGGATTCGCTTCAGGCAAACTACGGCTGTGCTTCTTGTGTAACAATGAGTATGTTGGGCGAAAAATTGATACCCGGTGCCTGTGAAACAGACATTGCCGGAGCCATATCCATGTATATACTGACACTGGCATCCGGTAATGCATCCGCACTCCTGGATTGGAACAATAATTTTGCCGAAGACCGAAACAAATGCGTCTGTACACATTGCGGAAACTTTCCTAAAAGTTTTGTAAACAACAAGCTCGAACTTGGAAATTTAGGTGTTCTGAGCCGCACGATGGGAACAGAAAAGACTTTCGGTGCAGTGAAAGGAAAAGTGACGGCAGGCCCTTTCACCTATTTCAGAATCTCTACCGATGATACCAAAGGTTCCATCAAATCCTATCTCGGAGAAGGCTATATTACAGATGATCCGTATGGAATGGACGGTTGTATTGCGGTAACGGAAGTGCCGAATCTTCAGAATCTGATGAAATACATGTGTAAAAACGGTTTTGAGCACCATGTAGCCATGTGCCGCGGCAATGTACAGGACATTATCTATGACGCAGTCGAAACATATCTCGGATGGAATATATACAAACACGAATAACTGTAATTATCAATTTGTGATAACAAGACTAACTTGTACATCTTTTATCCAGGAGATTTATAAATTAACAATTTATTTTATTTTTATATTGTATTCACATTTAAATTTTGATCCATGAAAATTTATTTATTATTTAGAGAGAAAATCTGGGCAGAAAAGTGGATGAAAACTTTCTGTTTATGTCTTTTTTTGGTAAGCGCTTCAACTATTTTAGCCACATCCGAAAAAAATGCGTTTCAAGCGACCCGGCAGGCAACAACTGTCAGGGGAACAGTTGTTGATGAGACGGGAGAACCCATTATTGGTGCAAATATCAAGGTGACCGGTACTTCCGCCGGAACAATTACCGATCTGAATGGCAGGTTCACATTATCTGTTCCTGCCGACGGAAAACTTGAGATATCCTATATCGGATATACTTCTCAGGTTGTCAATTTACCTGCGAATGGTGAAATAAGAGTCGTCCTGAAAGAAGATACGCTAGCCCTGAGTGAAGTGGTAGTAGTTGGTTACGGCACGCAGAAGAAAGCACACCTGACCGGTTCAATTGCAACCGTTAATCCGGACGAACTGAAAGAGATGCCTTACAGCAATATGGGAGCCATGTTAGCAGGTACAGTAGCCGGTTTAAGTGTAAGTGGGGGTGACGGCCGTCCCGGAGTTGGCGCATCAATTACCATCCGTGACCCGTTTTCCACGAAAGTTACCGGTGCCAGCACCGCGCCGATTTATGTGATTGACGGAATGATCCAGCAGGATAACCCACGTAACGGTATTTCCGCAGGAGAGGCTTTCAACAATCTTGATCCGAACGAAATCGAATCCATTTCTATTTTGAAAGATGCTGCAGCAGCCGTATATGGTGCGCGTGGTGCACAAGGAGCCATCATTGTTACCACCAAAAAGGGTAATGTCAACGGATCTCCCCGTATTAGTTACAGCGGCTCAGTAACAGTCAATAACGAAATTTCACGTCCAAGTATGTTAAATGCTTACGAATATGGTACGTTTTTCAATGGATTTACCGGTGGTAGCGGCAACAGTTCTATCAGCAACCATAAGACCGATCTTTTCCAGGCGGACGAACTGGAAGCGATGAGAGGGATAAACTACGACTGGCTGGAAAAAGCATGGTCGTCTGCCTACAGCACCAAGCATAACGTTAATATTAGCGGCGGTGGTCAAGGTTCTTCTTATTTTGGTAGTGTTTCCTACCAATCGCAAGAGGGTAATCTGAGTACATCGGATTATGGTCGTTGGAATTACCGTGCCGGAATGAACACCACGTTGGCCGGTCATCTGAAAGTCGGATTATCTGTTTCCGGTGATTATGCCGACAGGAAAACGACCTTCAACAAGATTGGCGGTGAAAAAGATGACAATGACTACCTGGCGTTATTGACCACCCCTCGCTATATGCCTTGGTCTATAACCGACGACAACGGAAATGAACTCTGGCTATTGAGAAATGGGATAGACAATAGTAATCCTTCAATATTGGGCAATTCCAACTATGCCCGCTATAACTTCTTTGCTATCGAAGATTTAGCAAATATGAAACAAACAAAGTCACAAAATATGACGATTAACGGCAGTTTAGAGTATGACTTTGATTGGCTGGAAGCGTTAAAAGGATTGAAATTGCGTTTTAATTATGCCAAGACGATCAGTAATACGGAAGGACGCCAATTGGGTTCTAAATATGATGCCTATTACTTTACTACACGCGGCGGATCGGGAAATCACCTGTATATTGATGAAGGCGCTCCTGATGATAATCTGACACTACCTTCGAATATAAAGTTGCAGTCGGTAGACAATGGTAACCGTGTGCTACGCGATTTTGACCGTACCGACAACTATCAGATGAATTTTCAAGCCAGTTATGCCCGTGATTTCGGGAAACACTCTGTGAGTGCTTTATTCGCTGTCGAAAAGCGTGAAATGAATTACGACTTCTCACGTATTATAAAAGAATCTCCATTAAGCGGCGGATTAGCCAATGGTGAAACGAACACTACTACCGGAGGAATCGACGGTCAAACGCAACGGAGTGAGAGTGGAGACTTGTCTTATATCGGCCGTGTCAACTATGCCTACGACAGTCGTTATCTGTTTGAATTCCTGATCCGTTCCGACGCTTCTACCAAATTCTCCCCTGATAACTATTGGGGTGTTTTCCCTTCGGTATCTGTCGGATGGATTGTTTCGGAAGAAGAATGGTTTAAGTCAGATTGGATGGATTACCTGAAAATCCGTACATCATTCGGTATGTTGGGACAAGATAATACGGCAGCCTGGCTGTGGAGACAACGATATACTTATCAACTTAATTATGGTGCAATATTCGGTACGGCACCCGGCAATTCTCTTGGTTGGGCGCTTAAGACCGAAGCTGCTCCGAATTACGATGCCCATTGGGATAAGAACTATAAATATAATACCGGATTCGATATGAGATTCCTGAACGGCCGTTTATCGGCAGGAATTGATGCATATCTGGATAAAAGAACCGACATGCTGGTCGCCCGTAGTGGCATGCCTGTTACTGTCGGTGCTAAATCGGCTGCCGAAAACTATGATGCGGTAGACAACTATGGTATCGAACTCTCATTGGGTTGGCGCGACAAGGTATCCGACTTTAATTATTCCGTTCAGGTTAATGGACAGTGGCGTGATGCCCGTTATCGTAAAAAAGACTGGCCAACGGTATTGACTTTTGAAGATGTTTACCCGGATGGGCCTACTGATATGGGACAATGGGGATACGATTGTATGGGAATGTTCCGTTCGCAAGCTGAAATTGATGAGTATGTTGCGAAATACGGTATTACCAAATACCGGGATCTGAATCCGAATCAAATCAAGCCGGGGATGTTGATCTACCGCGATATTCGCGGTGATCAGAATCCGGATGGTTCTTATAAGGAAGCTGATGGAATTGTAGATGATAAAGATAAAATTAAACTCGCCAAAAGAAAAAGCAACCCTTATGGCACATCATTACTTTTAGGAGCCGGATGGAAAGGTGTTACGTTTAACGCCAACATTTCTGCTTCATGGGGTGGATATGCCAGCAGCTTATTCACCAATGCTTTTTCAGATAGTGATGACCTGAAGGGCGCCAGCATGCCGTCATTCTGGAAAGACATGTTTGTAGCCGAAGATATCTTGGACGATCAGGGCAGAGTTGTTGCAGAACAAAACCTGACCGGTAAATATCCGAATATGAAACATATCCTGAATAAAGATGATTCTGATTTCTGGCAGGTGGACGCATTCCGTATGTACTTACGTAATGTTTCTTTAGGCTATACATTACCCAGGAAATGGTTGGGTAAAGTCGGTGTTGAGTCTTGTAAACTAAGTCTGACCGGAACCAATCTGTTCAGTTTTTACAATCCGTATCCGGATCAATACACCGATCCTTTGACGGTTTATGGTACATTCCCTACCTTACGTAGCTGGACTATGGGGTTGCATCTTTCTTTCTAATGAAAAATAAATATAAATATCAGTGAAATATGAGAATAAATTATAATCATAAGAGCGCAGGAATATTTGCTATCGGCGTACTATTCCTGTTGAGCAGTTGTAGCGATGAGTTCTTGCAGGAAAAAAAGGACTATAACGGGTTCAATGATGAAATCTATAACAATTTCAGCATGGCGCAAGCAAGTGTTGATTATATTCATCGGCAAGTTGAGCCTAAAGTTGGTGGCGTATCAGCCTTAAGCGGAAGTACCGGATCGGCCGACGATCATTCCAAATCGACATTAGAGTATGGTGGCTCGACACCATTTGTTGGTCTCTCGGAAATTCTTACAAGTAACGTACCTTGCTATTTCAACGGATCTAACGCACCAGACAACAGCAATGGTGTATGGATCAATATCCGTCGTTGCAATCTATTTCTTGATAACATTGAAAAAGGTACATTATCGGAGCCGGAAAAAGATCTGCTTAAAGGACAAGTGTACTTTTGGAGAGCCTGGTTGTACTACCGTTTAGTAATCACCTATGGTGGAGTGCCTATTATAAAGGAAGCACAAAATCCGACATTGGGTGATGGAACCGTGGAAGAATCCACTTTGAACGTTCCACGCAATTCAACTGCAGATTGTATTGCTTTTATTTGTGAAGACCTGGATATGGCCGCCTCGAAACTACCTTCCATCTGGAGCGATCCGGCTATAAATTACGGACGTGTAACCCGAGGTGCCGCCATGGCGCTTAAAGGACGCTTATTGCTCTGTTACGCAAGTCCATTGTTCAATCGCAGTAACGACAAAGCACACTGGGATGCAGCCTACAAAGCCAATCAGGCCGCTTATGACGAATTGACGAAATACGGAGGCAGAGATTTAATCGACGCGTCAACAGACAAGGCGAAAAATTGGGAGTTAATGTTTAGTGACGTAAGTTCGAAAGAAGCTGTATTGGTTACTTTACATAACAATCAGTCGAACGATCAACTCAGATTTAATAACAATTGGGAACAAAGTGCACGTCCTAAAGAAATTAATGGTGGAGGAGGTATTGGCAGTACAGCCGAAATGGTCGACTTATTTCCTATGGCTGACGGTAAAAAGCCGTCGGAAAGTTCATTTATCTACGATGAGCTAAAATTCTACAAAGACCGTGACCCGCGTTTCTACCGTACATTTGCATTTAATGGAGTGCGCTGGCCGTACGGCGCAAATAAGAATTATACGTTGTGGAATTACCAGTGGTATAAAGACAATACGACTGCACTTAGCGGTAAACCGGGTAATTCTGCTCAATATTTGGGCGATGTTGGTACGGGTATCTTCGTCCGGAAGCGCACCAATCCCAATGCAGATAATAGTTCCACGCTTAATTCCGGAGTATTTAGCCAAAGTTCAAGCCCTTATATGGAGATCCGTATGGCCGAAGTTGTACTTAACGTTGCAGAGTCGGCTTGTGGTAACGGGGATGACCCTACAGCGCTTACGTACCTGAAGAAAGTTCGTGAACGTTTAGGCTATACGGGTGATTGTGGCTTAGGATCTCCTGCGGGCGATGCTTTAATGTCCGCCATTATTTATGAACGTCAGATTGAGCTGGCTTACGAAGGTAAACGCTTTGAAGATATGCGTCGCTGGCTATTGTGGGACGATAGTTATGGCACTTGTACGCGCCTGAATGTAGAGCCTATCAGTGGAAACAAAACCCGCAGGCATGGTATCATTCTGGCGGTAAATCCTGATGTATATGTCAATGGTAGCGCCGGAGCAGCGAATGACCCGTTCAATCCGGCGGCAACAAGTAATATTGGAGATCGTACAACTATCAGCCTCAATCCGGATGCCTCAAATGCGGATTGGAACACTCAGATTGCCGCCCTGGATAATTTCTACGACACAAATCTTATAAGAGTAGAAAATGACCAGGTAGACGGTACAGGCACGCCGACTTTCTACATTACCCATCTGAACAAATATTACTTCCTTGGAATCAAGCAAAATGTATTGCAGGTAAGTACGAAATTGGATCAAAATACCGGTTGGACAGACTATTATGGTAGCGAAGGAACGTTCAATCCTCTCGGAACCGGCACTTTGTTTCCCTAATGAGACCATTGGCTTTGCATGATTTTTTAGAACTATCCGCAGGAAACCAGTAATCAATCAGGGCAAACACATGAAATTTTCAAATCACATTTACAGGCATTGTGAAGAGGGGGGTATAAAAATTTTGCGACATTTTTTTCAACCCGACCCTTTTCTGATGCTACCGGAGCCAGTTAACACTTTTTCATGCGTTTGCCCTGTAATCAACATTTTTTATTAACAATTAAAATTTTTGCACCATGAAAAAGGTATTAACATTTCTCTTTCTGTGGACAGCAGGATTCTTGTCTGTTGCCCAGGGCCAGAATAAGATTACCGGTACGGTAGTTGACGCAGAAAATTATCCGATCATCGGAGCATCGGTTGCCATCGAAGGTACTACGATCGGAATAACGACCGATATGAACGGAGAATTCGCTCTGGACAAAGCACCTGCATCGGGCACCCTCAAGATATCTTACATCGGATACACCACACAACAAATTAAAATCAACAATCAGACGCTATTTCGAATCGTACTTCAGGAAGAAACGTTAATGCTCGACGAGTTGGTTGTTGTCGGATATGGTGTGGCAAAGAAAAGCGACCTGACCGGCGCCGTAGCCCAGGTTAAATCAGAATCATTACTATTAACGTCTGCCGGCAACCCCATGCAATCATTGCAAGGACGCATCTCAGGGGTATCGGTACTGTCAAACAGTAAGCCGGGTTCATCGCCAACCATGCGGATCAGGGGTAGCGGATCAATTGACGCCAATAACGAACCGTTATATGTAGTGGACGGGTTCCCATTGATGAGCTCGGATATCAGTGACCTGAATCCGAACGATATCGAGTCCATCGAAGTATTAAAAGACGCCTCATCTTCAGCTATCTACGGATCACGCGGAGCAAACGGTGTTGTACTTATTACAACGAAAAACGGTAGCAAAGGACGTAATAACCTGAATGTATCTATGTATGCAGGAATACAATCGGCTGCACGCCTGGTTGAGACATTGGACCGGGATGACTTCATTCAGTTCATCAATGATGCTTACACGGCCGACGGAGGAAAACCGGTTTATGACGAAAGTAATCCGGCTCCTGCCTACAATACGGACTGGCAAAAGGAATTAATCAAAAAAAATGCTATTGTACAGGATTATTCAGGGTCAGTCCGAAAACCCGGTTGCAGTAACTGACTTGGTTGTATAATTGCTTACCTTTGGCTGATGAAACATTGGGAAGTATTAAAGACGGTGTTTCCTGAGGTAATCACCGAAAATTT
>JAITVS010000030.1 GCA_031285685.1 Tannerella sp. | reverse complement strand
AAGAAGGAAAAGAGTTTTTTGTTTTATTTTAGGTAGATAAAAATAGGGTGTAACAAAAAAAATGATTATTTTTGTTCGTCTGTTTAGATAATTATTAACCATTAAGAATATAGAAGAATATGAAATTTAATGTATCAAGTTCGGCATTGCTTTCAGCTTTACAATCAATAAGTAAAGTTATAGCTTCCAAAAACACATTGCCTATTTTGGATAGCTTCCTTTTCAACCTTGAAGGAGAGAAATTGACAATTACGGCCTCTGATGTGGAAACCAGATTAGTTACATCTGTGGATGTCGTAAGTCCTGAAGGCTCGGGTCTTTTTGCTATTGATGCCAAGCGTTTACTTGATCCACTGAAAGAATTACCGGAACAACCATTGGCTATTGAAATCAACGATGATAATATGACCGTTAATGTTGATTATGAGAATGGTAAGTTTAATTTGCCGGGACAGAAAGGTGATGCTTATCCACAGCAAAAACCTCTTAATCAGACAGCCGTTTCCCTGACGCTTGAATCGCAAATTCTTCTTAGCGGGATTAATCGCGCATTGTTTGCAACAGCTGATGATGAGCTTCGTCCGGTGATGAATGGTATATATTTTGATATTCAACCGGAGAATTTGACATTTGTGGCATCAGATGGTCATAAACTTGTACGTTTGCGCAATCTTTCCATTCAGTCAAAAGAGCGTGCCTCATTTATTTTACCTAAAAAACCGGCAAACTTACTTAAAAATCTGCTTTCTAAAAATACGGATAATGTAATTGTTACTTTTGATGAAAACAATGCGTACGTCAAAACTTCCGTATTTGAGATGGTATGCCGTCTTATTGAAGGACGTTTTCCTAATTATGATGCGGTAATACCGTCGGATAATCCGAATATGGCAACAATCGACCGTATTTCTTTTCTTGCTGCGTTGAAACGTGTGTCTGTATTTTCTAATCAGGCAAGCGGATTGGTAAAAGTTCAATTGTCTGAAAATGAAATGGTCGTATCTGCTCAGGATATTGATTTTTCTACCTCTGCAGAAGAAAAAATAGTATGTCAATATTCGGCAATCCCCTTAAGTATCGGATTTAAAGCATCTTATCTTATTGATATACTTGCAAATATATCTTCTGAAAATGTTGTATTACAGCTTGCAGATCCGTCACGTGCCGGTGTTTTGGTTCCGACTGAAAATGAGGAAAATGAGGATTTGCTTATGTTGCTGATGCCAATGATGTTAAACGATTAGTATTACCTGATAATGCAGCTTAATTTGAAAAACCCGCTTGTCTTCTTTGATCTGGAAACTACCGGTATAAATATTACGAAAGATCGTATTGTGGAGATTTCTTATCTTAAAATTATGCCGGATGGGCGGGAAGAATGTAAGACGCGGCGCGTAAATCCACAGATGCCGATACCAGAGCAGGCTACGGCTGTACATGGCATTACTGATGAAGATGTAAAGGACTGTCCTACATTTAAGGAATTGGCAAAGTCACTCGCAACACAGATTGAAGGTTGCGATCTGGCAGGATTTAATTCGAACCGATTCGATATACCCATGCTGGCGGAAGAGTTCTTGCGTGCTGACGTTAATATTGATCTGAATAAGCGAAAATTTATTGATGTACAGACTATTTTTCACAAGATGGAGCAGCGGAATCTGATTGCTGCGTATAAATTTTATTGTGGAAAGGATCTGACAGATGCTCATAGCGCCGAAAGTGACACAAGGGCTACTTATGAGGTGCTTATGTCACAATTGGACAGGTATCCGGAACTTGAAAACGATGTAGAAGCACTGTCTTCTTTTTCGAGTTTTAACAATAATGTTGATTTTGCCGGCCGGATGATTTATAACGAAAATAATGAAGAAGTGATTAATTTCGGAAAGTATAAAGGGCAGTTGGTAAAGGATGTACTTAGAAAAGATCTGGGTTATTACGGCTGGATCATGCAGGGTGATTTTCCGCTTAATACAAAGCAAAAACTAACGGAAATACGCCTCAGGATGAAAGACGAATAATGATATGATGAGAGGAAAAAAGATTATTCTCGGGATAACAGGTAGTATTGCCGCGTATAAAGCTGCTTATCTGATACGTGCACTGGTAAAGAAAGGGGCGGAAGTTCAGGTTGTAATAACACCTGCAGGTAAAGAATTTATAACGCCTCTGACATTGGCGACATTGAGCCGCAATCCTGTCATCAGTGATTTTTTTTCCAATCGTGATGGTACGTGGAATAGTCATGTAGATCTTGGTTTGTGGGCTGATGTTATGCTTATAGCTCCGGCAACAGCGGCAACTATCGGAAAAATGGCGAATGGTATTGCCGATAATATGCTTGTTACCACCTATATGTCTTGCAAGGCGCCTGTATTTGTCGCGCCTGCAATGGATCTTGATATGTATGCTCATCCTTCATTGCGACAGAATCTGGATAAACTGCGTTCATTTGGTAATCATATCATCGAACCTTCCAGCGGTTTTCTGGCCAGTGGTCTTGAAGGAAAAGGTCGTATGACGGAACCTGATGATATCGTGGAAGTTATAGAGTCTTTTTTTTTGTCAAAAGAAGACCTTCAAAAAAAAAAGATATTAATAACTGCGGGTCCTACATACGAAAAGATTGATCCCGTCCGTTTTATAGGTAATTATTCATCCGGAAAAATGGGTTTTGCTTTGGCGAAAGCATGTGCAAGGAGAGGTGCGGATGTAACTCTTGTCGCCGGACCGGTTTCAATCGAAGATTCACATCCTTCCATTCATCGTATAGATGTGGAATCGGCTGATGAGATGTATGACGCATCGGTCGAAGCTTTTTCTTCGTGTGATATTGCAATTTTATGTGCTGCTGTAGCCGACTATAAGCCGCAGCAACAAGAGGAAGAAAAGATAAAGCGGGAACAAAAAGGTGATATAGTACTTCCGCTTGTGCGAAATAAAGATATTGCTTCAGCATTGGGAAAGATGAAATCTTCTCATCAAATGCTTATCGGTTTTGCTCTTGAAACAGGAGATGGTATTCTGAATGCTAAAGAGAAAGTGCATCGTAAGAATCTTGATGTGATAGTATTAAATTCATTACAGGAAAAAGGAGCGGGTTTCGGGCATGATACAAATAAAGTGACGTTAATTGATAAAAAGGGAGTTGAAATTGATATACCCCTGATGTCAAAATCGGAAGTGG
The DNA here is from genome assembly GCA_031285685.1 of Tannerella sp. GTDB lineage: Bacteria > Bacteroidota > Bacteroidia > Bacteroidales > Tannerellaceae > Tannerella. Next base: position 10,666 of record JAITVS010000030.1, on the reverse strand, counting down.
CAGAAAAGATTATTGATTATCTTGTAAAATCACAAACCATTTTGGTATAGAAATCCGGATGTTTATCATGAGTATGCAAATATTAAATATTACAGCCGAATGAGACATTTTATGTTATTCTTAGTGTTCCTTTTTTGTATTTCGGGCTCTGTCCGTGCGCAGGAATTAAATGCTGTGTTAACCGTAAACAGTGATCGGATACAAGGTTCTAATAAGCAAATCTTCATTACGTTACAAAGTGCATTACTGGAGTTTATCAATAACAGAAAATGGACTACTGCAACATTTGCCCAGAATGAGAAGGTCGATTGTATCTTTACGATTATTGTAAATTCAATGGAGGAGAATAAGTTTAGTTGTGAAATACAAATACAGGCCCGGCGCCCTGTATATAATTCCAGTTATACAACAACCCTTTTCAATTATCGTGATACGGAGTTTGATTTTGAATACACGGAATTCGAACCTCTTGAATATACGGAAAATATGCTGAATAGTAATTTAACGGCAACGATCATCTTTTATGTATATATGATCCTTGGGTTTGACTTTGACAGTTATTCTCTGAACGGAGGGCAGCCATATTTTCAGCAGGCCCAACAAATCGTAACTTTTGCACAATCGGAACCTTCATGGGGCGGATGGGCCTCTTTTGCCAGTAAAAAAAATCGACATGCATTAGTGACAGCTTTAACTGAAAATCAAGGAAATGGTTTCCATACAATGTGGTATACATATCACCGCAAAGGATTGGATGAGATGGCTGCTAATCCGGATCGGGGGCGTACTAATCTTATATCAGCTCTGCCTGCATTGAAAGAATTAAAGAGTGCACGTCCAAATTCGATCTTGCTGCAATTTTTCAGTGATTGTAAGTTGGATGAAGTTGTTTCAATCTATTCAAAAGCGACAACGCAGGAAAAGCAGGAGGGATATAAGCTGTTTTCCGAGTTGTATCCGACTGCGTCTTCGCGCTTCGAATCATTAAAGAATTAATTATGCTAAAGTCTTTGCTTATACGGAATTATGTGTTGATAGATGAATTAGATATTCGTTTTGATGATGGTTTTTCTGTTATAACAGGAGAGACCGGAGCCGGCAAATCCATTATACTTGGTGCGTTATCACTTGTTTTAGGTGAGCGTGCAGATACGAAAAGCATTCAGAAAGGAAGCGATAAGTGTACTATAGAAGCTGTTTTTGATATTTCTACTTATGGCCTTGAATCGTTTTTCAAGGAAAATGATTTGGAATATGATGCGACGGAATGCTTATTCCGGCGTGAATTATTCAGTTCAGGTAAATCGCGTGCTTTTATCAATGATTCTCCGGTCTCGTTATCTGTGCTTAAGTCGCTGGGAAATAGTTTGATAGATGTGCATTCGCAACATCAGAACCTTTTATTGGCGGATATGCATTTTCAGTTAAATGTGGTTGATATTATGGCGCATACGGAAAATTTATTATCTGCATACCGCAAGGAATATGATCATTATTTATCTGTTAGCAGAGCATTGGAAGAATTGCAAGAGAAGGCGCATAATACAAAGAATGAAGAAGATTATATCCGTTTTCAGTTTGAAGAGCTCGAAGCGGCAAAGTTGCAATCCGGCGAACAGGAAGAATTGGAGCGGGAGTTGGATACTTTGTCGCATACGGAAGAAATAAAAATGGCTTTGTATAAAGTCACTGGTCTGCTGAATGGAGAAAATACCTCTGTCTTGTCTTCCCTGAAAGAGGCATTATCTTCGGTGGAACAGTTGTCTGCCTATTTCCCTAAAGCAAAAGAATATGCGGAGCGGTTACGTTCGTCGTACATCGATATCAATGACTTATCTTCGGAAGCAGATGTTCTCAAGGATGACATCGAGTTTGATCCGGAGCGTCTCGAATGGGTGAACGAACGAATGAATACGCTTTATTCCCTGCAGCAAAAACACCGGGTTTCTTCGGTTGAAGAACTGATCGTAAAACAAAATGATTTTGCATCTCAACTTCATACCATTGATTCATTTGATGAAGAACTGGCTAAACTGACAAAGCAACAACAAGAATCGCATCAGTTGCTGGTTAAGAAAGCCTGTGAAATATCCGGATTACGCAAAAAAGCGGCCGGAATAATTGAAAAACAACTGACGGAACGGATGGTTTTATTAGGTATGCCGAATACCCGTTTTCAGATATCTTTTGCACCTAAAGGCAAACCGGCTTCCAATGGAATGGATGATATCGTATTTCTGTTTTCTGCGAATAAAAACGAACAACTGAAGCCTGTATCACAGACTGCTTCGGGAGGTGAGATTTCACGTCTGATGTTATGTATAAAATCGATGATAGCCGGTTATGCCGCACTTCCTTCCATTATTTTTGACGAGATTGATACGGGTGTCTCCGGAGAAATTGCCGATAAAATGGCTGGTATCATGCAGGAATTAGGCGCTAAAATGCAAGTGATAACGATCACGCATTTACCACAGATCGCGGCTAAAGGAAAAGCCCAGTATTATGTTTATAAGGAAGATTCCACAGAGCGCACCTATACACGTATCCGCCGCCTGGATAATAATGAACGTGTGGATGAAATAGCCCGTATGCTGAGCGGATCGGAGAAAACGCAGGCGGCTATTGATAATGCGAAAGTATTGCTGAGACTATAGCTATAAATGATAATAAAAAAATTGTCCAAGTATAACTTTTAGCATACTTGGACAATTTTTTAAGGATTTACTGTATTTATCCGTTCATGGATGCCAAGAATTCCATATTGTCTACGGTATTTATCATATGTTTTTTGACAAACTCCATCGCTTCGATTGAATTCATATCCGACAGGTATTTACGGAGTACCCACATGCGGTTGACAGTCGCATCATCCTGCAAAAGATCATCACGTCTTGTGCTTGATGCGATGATATCAACAGCAGGATAGATCCGTTTGTTGGACAATTTACGGTCAAGCTGTAATTCCATATTTCCTGTACCTTTAAATTCCTCGAAGATAACATCGTCCATTTTGGAACCCGTCTCTGTCAATGCTGTAGCCAATATTGTCAGGCTTCCTCCGTTCTCAATATTACGTGCAGCTCCGAAAAAACGTTTCGGCTTTTGCAATGCGTTGGCATCGACACCACCGGAAAGTACTTTTCCTGATGCAGGCTGAACGGTATTATATGCACGTGCAAGGCGCGTGATAGAGTCAAGAAGAATCACAACATCATGCCCACATTCTACCATGCGTTTCGCTTTGTTTAATACGATATCTGCAATTTTTACATGGCGTTCCGCCGGTTCGTCGAATGTAGAAGCGATAACTTCCGCATCTACACTGCGTGCCATATCTGTAACTTCTTCCGGACGCTCATCGATAAGCAGAATGATCATATATACTTCCGGATGATTAACTGCAATAGCATTGGCTATATCTTTCAGCAGCATTGTTTTTCCTGTTTTCGGCTGAGCAACGATAAGTCCTCGTTGTCCTTTTCCGATAGGAGAAAATAAATCGACAACACGTACTGATATCTGGTCGTATACTTTGTGAGATCTTTTTTCCGTTAACTTGAATTTTTCATCGGGAAAAAGCGGAGTCAGGTGGTCAAATGGTACACGATCACGTACTTCTTCCGGCAAACATCCGTTTATTTTATCAACCTTAACCAGTGGAAAATATTTTTCTCCTTCTTTAGGAGGTCTGATAGGGCCTTCTACAAGATCACCGGTTTTAAGTCCGAATAACTTTACCTGTGATTGTGAAACATAAATATCATCCGGGGAAGACAGGTAATTATAATCAGAGGAGCGTAAAAATCCGTATCCGTCCTGTATTATCTCCAAAACACCGGATCCGGTCAGAATTCCGTCAAAATCGAAAGTCTTTTCAGCTTCTACCTGCATCGGAGGAAGTTGACGTTGATTCATGTTTTGATTATTGTTGTTATTAAATTGTTGTTTTACAGGACGATTCTGGTGTTGATTCTGATGCTGATGTTGAGCTTGAATTTGAACAGGTTTTTGATTATTACCGGCTTCAGTTGTGGCAGAACCGGAAGTTTGCGCCTGCTGCTTATTTTCAGGATTGGACGGTATTGGTATCACCTGATCTAACATAGAATTAGTATCGCTGTTATGTCTGAATATAATACGTTTAGGAGGCTCCTGTTGTGGCTTCTGTTGTTTTTCGTGCTCCTTTATATTCTTTTGCTCTTCGTGTGTTTTTTGCGAATCGTTTACGTTTGTATTATTCTTTTTTTCCAGTGCTGGTATTGGTGCTGGTACTGTTTCCTGTACCGATGAAAAAATATCCTTAATAACCGATTTAGCAGGTGTTTCCTTTTCTTTAGGGGAATCTACGAGCTGAACTTTCTGAGGTTGTTGTTCTTTTTGTTGTGCTTGAATAGTTATTGTTTTTTCTTTTTTAGGGCGCCCTCTTTTCATTTTAGGTACATCGTCTGATGTATCATCTGTTTGCTTGGGTGTAGTATCTGTTGTAGCTTCATTATTTTGTTCGTTTTTAGTTTTGGGTGGGCGTCCTCTGCGCGCATTTTTTTTAGTATTATCCGAATTGTCATCCTGATTTTTGGATGGCGAAGATTCTTGTTTATCCATATTTTGTTGTTCGTTATCCCTTTGTGCCCTTTTTTCTTTTTTGCGGGCTTCTTTTTCGACCTGCATACCAGCCCACGAAATGGCCTGTTCATCGAGGATTCTGTATACTAATTCTTCTTTTGGTAGGGAATTTGCTTTTTTAATGCCTAGCGTTTCTGCGATATCCTGTAATTCGGACAGTTGTTTCTCGTTTAATTCAAGAATGTTGTATTTTTGCATATTAAATTAAATAGTAAAATATTTTTTGAATAATAAATTGTTGATTTATTGGTATATAAATACACTTTTTCCTTTTTGATAGTGGTAATAATATATGTTTTTGGAATTATTGGTGTCGAATTTATGTTCACTGTATGTGAAATAAAGACTGTGCAAAGGTAGAGATTATTTTTTTATATATTGCTATTTTTTTGAGAAAAATTTATGATGAGGGCATATTTTGTATCATTATCAATTCGAAAACGGTTATCAATACGTTTACCTACAATCCAGATAATATCTTCTCCGCAGCATAATAACCAGGTCTTGTTTTTTTCCGGAATACTGAATTTATGATCGGAAAAGTAGTCGCTTAGTTTTTTGCGCCCTTTCATTCCAAACGGAATAAACCAATCACCCGACTTCCATTTCCGCAATAAAAGAGGATAGTTTATTTTATCATAGTCAAATGTCCCCGTATAGGATGATCTGTCTATTTCAAAAGAACTATCCACTTTAATTTTATGAATAGAGATATTGATTGGTAGATTGCTGCAGTCGGTGTTATTTTCTTCTATTTTATATATTTCCGGAGTTTTTTCTGGTTGTTTATAGATGATAAAATAATCCCTGTCTTTCAATAATTTAAAATCAGAACCGGGAGCGTTAAACACTTTTCCGGACTCGCCGGTCAAAATACGAAAAATTTCTTCTGAAATCTGGCGTGTGAAACCAAATGACCGGAGTATTTCATACAGTATGCTCCTGGGAGCCGGTTGGCGCATTATCTCATTTATCGATATGCGGAATTCATTGTCATCCGTTTTTTGTATGAATGATTTTTTTGCGTTTTCTACCGTTTGCACATATATCTTTTCTGCATCTGCAAGGTGTTCTGCTGTGCGTGCAAGTGCTGTCCCGACAGACGGATTTACTTCCTCCATTAAAGGGATTAGGCGCAGGCGGATAAAATTGCGCACATATTCATCCGACAGATTGGAACTATCTGTAATATAGGATAAATGCTTTGCTTTTAAATATTCTATCAGATCATTTCTGCCAACACAGAGTAGGGGACGTACAACGTATCCGTTCTTAGGACGTATACCGGATAATCCGCGAATTCCGGTGCCCCGGATCATGTTCAGAAGCATTGTTTCATTGCTATCGTCACGGTGATGTGCAACCGCAATTGCCTGTGCATTATATTTTTCACGTATTAATTCAAACCAGTTGTAACGCAAATCACGTGCCGCCATTTCAATAGAAACATGCGTTTTCTTAGCATATGACTTTGTGTCGAAGCTGATTTTCTCAAATATTATATTATGTTTTTCCGCGAATTTCTGACAGAAATTTTCATCGCGATCGGATTCTTCTTCACGAAGATGAAAATTGCAATGCGCTGCGATACATTTATATCCTAACCGGTTGAGTATATACAATAATGAGACAGAATCTCCCCCGCCGCTGAAACCCACAATGACGGGTTTTTCAAAGGTCAGCAGATGATTTGTCTCAATATATGTCTGTACTTTATGTATCAACCCTTTATTGGGAATTTATACTTCTTTTGCGTTTGCCAGCTCCGGATCAATCATGACACGTCCACAATATTCGCAAACAATGATTTTCTTATGAAGTTTGATATCTAATTGTTTCTGAGGCGGGATTTTGTTAAAGCAACCGCCACAGGCATCACGCTCGATATTAACGACCGCCAAACCATTGCGGGCACCTTTACGTATACGCTTGAATGCATTCAACAGGCGCGGTTCGATTTTTTCTTCGATAGCTTTTGCCTTTTCGCGTAGTTTATCTTCTTCCTGGCGTGTTTCAGCTACAATTTCCTGGAGTTCCTTTTTCTTTTGTTCAAGGTCGATTTTACGCCCATCAAGAATTTCTTTGCTGCCGGAAATACTTTCTTTCTTTTGTTTTATTGCAACATTGAATTCCTTTATTTTCTTTTCGGAAAATTCAACTTCAAGTTCTTGAAATTCAACTTCTTTGGAGAGGTTGTCAAATTCGCGGTTATTACGTACCTGATCTAATTGCCCCTTATATTTTTCAACGAGCAGTTTGGACTCGGATATTTTATTTTTCTGTGCCGAAACATTTTCATCCAGTTCCTGTATCTCTGCCTGGTATTTATCCAGACGTGTTTTCAGCCCGGCAATCTCATCCTCTAAATCCTGGACTTCCAATGGAAGTTCACCACGTAAGGTTTTTATTTTATCAATTTCCGAAACTACTGTTTGAAGTTTATATAACATATATAATTTTTCTTCAACAGTAAAATCTTTAACATCTTTATTTTTCAAAGAAGCAACATCTACAGAAAATTCTTCTGCAGGAGCAATTTCTTTTGTTTCTTTTTTATCAGCAGCAGCTCTTCTGGATGTAGCTTTTTTGGTTGTTTCTTCTGCTTTATTTTCAGCAACTTCTGGTTTATTTGATTCTTTAGAATTAACATCCTTTGTTGCTTTTACAGCCTCATTCTTATCTGCTTTGGCTTCAGTCTTTTTTGCCATGCTTATAAATATTTAATAGGGTTTGAATTTACTATCGAATTTTGAACCGCAAAGGTAGGGAATTTTTTTGATATAATATGAAAGAATATGTCTTTTGTGCAAATTTCACTTTCATAATGTCCTATTACTGCAAGTAGAATTTTATTCTCAACATCATAAAAATCATTGTATTTAGCTTCGCCCGTGATGAATATATCAGCACCGGACGCAATCGCCTCATTGATGAGAAAAGCCCCGCTACCGCCACAAATAGCCACTGTGCGTAATTTATGTCCTGTAAGCGACGAATGTTTCAGGCATTCTACATTCAAAACGTCTTTTATACGTTGAAGAAAAATCAGTTCGTCTTCCCACTCCGGGAGATTACCGATGATGCCGCTTCCTGCCTGTTTCCATGCATTTTCCAGTTTGTACAGGTCGAATGCCGGCTCTTCGTATGGATGTACAGACAATAAAGAACTGATAACGGAAGATTTCAGATAGGCCGGAAATACCGTCTCAATGCGGATTTCTTTTTCGGTATGCAGTTCTCCTATTTCTCCCCGGTAAGGATGACTGTTCCCCATCGCTAAAAACGTACCGTTTCCTTCTGCGTTGAAACTGCAGGAACTGTAATTTCCAATGTGTCCGGCTCCAGCCTTAAATAAAGCTTTCCGAAGAGTTTCCGCAGCATCTTCCGGAACAAAAGTTACCAACTTTATCAGGTTATTTTTCTGAGGACTTAAAATTCGAATTTCTTCCAATCCGAACATTTCCGCCAGCTTGTAATTGACTCCTCCAACGGCATTATCCATATTTGTATGGGCAGAATAGATGACAATGTCGTTTTTGCATGCTTTTATCATGCAACGCTCAATATAATTTTTTCCAGTAAGAGACTTGAAGGGTTTGAATGCCAGCGGGTGATGTGATATGATAAGATTGAATCCCGCATTGATCGCTTCATCAACAATTTCTTCCGTAACATCAAGGCAAAGAAGTGCTCCGGTAGCTTGTTGGTGAATGTCACCGATTTGAATGCCTGCATTGTCAAAATCCTCTTGGAGGCTTAACGGTGCGTGACGTTCTATTTCATTCAGGATGTCTTTAATTCTAATCATGGGAAATCAAGTCTGATTTTCTATATCAACTTTAATATTAAGCTCTTTAAGTTGCATATCATCAAGTACGGATGGCGCATCAAGCATCACATCGCGTCCGGAATTATTTTTTGGGAATGCGATGCAGTCACGTATGGAGTCAAGTCCGGTAAATAGCGAAACCAGCCTGTCCAGACCAAAAGCGATACCGCCGTGAGGAGGCGCTCCGTATTTGAACGCATTCATAAGAAATCCGAATTGTGCCTGGGCCTTTTCTTCTGTAAAACCAAGTAGTTTAAACATCCGGTTTTGCAACTGACTGTCGTAGATACGGATAGAACCTCCTCCGACTTCCACACCATTAATTACCATATCATAAGCATTGGCGCGAACCTCACCGGGATTACTTTCCAGTAAAGGTATATCTTCCGGTTTAGGTGAAGTGAACGGATGATGCATCGCGTAATAACGTTGAGTTTCATCATCCCATTCCAATAGAGGAAAATCCAGTACCCAGAGGCATGCAAATGTATCTTTATTACGTAATCCTAATTGGTTGCCCATTTCAAGGCGTAATTCGTTTAATTGTTTACGTGTTTTGTTCATGTTGTCGCCTGAAAGTATAAGAATAAGGTCTCCGGGCTGCGCATCAAATGCAGCTTTCAGTTTCTGAAGTGTTTCCTGTGAATAAAATTTATCCACACTTGATTTTACACTTCCGTCGGTTTCAACACGTGCATAGACAAGCCCTTTCGCTCCAATCTGAGGCCTTTTTACAAAATCGGTAAGAGCATCCAGTTGTTTACGTGTATAGATCGCTGCACCTTCCGCACATATACCGCCGATATATTCAGCAGTATCGAATACGGGAAATCCGGAACCTTTCATAATGTCCATCAATTCGACAAATTTCATTCCGAAACGGATATCCGGTTTATCTGATCCGTAATATTTCATGGCATCATGCCATGTCATACGCGGAAAATTTTCACTGAACGTGACATTGCGTATAGAGCTAAAAAGGTGTTTGATTAAACCTTCAAATGTCTGTAAAACATCTTCTTGTTCCACAAACGACATCTCACAGTCGATTTGCGTGAATTCAGGTTGGCGGTCCGCCCGCAAATCTTCGTCACGGAAGCATTTGACAATCTGAAAATAACGGTCAAAACCGGAAACCATTAATAATTGTTTCAGCGTCTGCGGTGATTGGGGTAGAGCATAAAACTGTCCCGGATTCATACGTGAAGGGACAACGAAGTCACGTGCACCTTCAGGTGTTGAATTTACAAGAACAGGTGTTTCAACCTCAAGGAATTTTTCTTCATCCAGATAACGGCGTGTTTCGAATGCCATCCGGTGTCTTACTTCCAGATTTTTGCGTACAACATTGCGGCGTAAATCAAGATAACGATATTTCATACGAATATCATCACCTCCATCACTTTCGTCTTCAATAGTAAAAGGAGGAGTAATAGCTGCGTTCAGAATCTTTAAATCCGAAACGATTACCTCAATCTCACCGGTCATGATATGAACGTTTTTACTGGAACGCTCTTTTACTGTACCTGTCACCTGAATAACGAACTCACGCCCCAGTTTATTCGCCTGTTCGCAAAGAGGCGCATTTACTTCTCCACTGAAAACCAATTGTGTTATTCCATAACGGTCACGTATGTCAACAAATGTCATACCCCCCATGTTACGTGTTTTTTGCACCCATCCGGCTAAAACAACAGTCTGTCCTTCATCTTTCAGACGTAACTCACCACAAGTTTTTGTTCTGTACATAAATATTATATAGTCTTTATTATTATAGCTTTTTGAAAAATTAGGCAAATGTAATGATATTTTGATATAAAGCCAAAAAAAGTATTTGATTAATTTTTTTGGATATTTGAAAATAATCTATATCTTTGCAACCGCTTTTAAGGATTAGTTCAGCTTAAACCATTTGGAAGGATGGGTGAGTGGCTGAAACCAACAGTTTGCTAAACTGTCGTACGGGTAACCGTACCGGGGGTTCGAATCCCCCTCCTTCCGCAACAAATTGTTAAGATAAACCCTACTTGTTCAATAACTTGTAGGGTTTTCTTTTTCAGGAAAAAGGCTTTATTGGGATCAATGTAAATTCGGGATCAATGTGAAAATCCAGTGGAAGAAAAAAGGCTTATCTTTGCGTTATGGATATAATAGACAATTTCTTACCAGCAGGTATATTAGATTATTTTGAGCTAAAGGAGTTAAAAAAGA
>JAITVS010000288.1 GCA_031285685.1 Tannerella sp. | reverse complement strand
CATAACTTTAATTTTATTCATTGATTGTCTATGAATAAAGACGAGAAAAACATCAAAAATGTTGCATAAAGTCTGATAAAATATATTAACAGCGTATTTTTTTCACAGTAAGCTTAACTTCGAGTTGCTGCATCATGACTATTTTATACTGGCTCCATATAATCCACCATCCAACTGATACCGAACTTATCAATTACCATACCGAATAACGGACTCCAAAACGTTTTTTCCAATGGCATGGTAATAGTTCCACCTGTTGAAAGCGCATTGAATATACGATGGCTTTCTTCCACGGATTCGGTATTGATGCAAATTGAAAAATTATTACCCGCTACAAATTTCTCTTCCATCATGGATTCCGGCATATCGCAACCCAACAACATTGTTTCTTTGCTGATAGGTAAGCCTACATGCATGATCTTATCTTTTTCCGGATCGGGAATCGGTTGGTCGGGTGAAGGCATATCTTTGAAACGTCCCATATAATTGAACTCACCACCGAATATGGATTTGTAGAAATTGAATGCGGCCTCACACGTGCCGTCAAACGATAAGTAAATATTTACTGTTGCCATAATTTTTGATTTTTTAATTGTAAAACAATTTATTAATTATTCGAATGTATTGCAAATATATAGATTTAAAATCATATTCAAGTTAAAATTATAATTATTATATGAGAACAAATATCCCATTCAAACAAAATGTTAAAAACAAACATATTGCAATAAAAAAGCAATCGAAATATAATTAACCAATACAGATATATTGAAAATATCTCAGAAAAAGCTAAGAAATAAAATTATAATCTGGGCTCTAAGCTTTTTACTTTTTATTATATCTTCATCTGTAGATATTTTGTGAAACGCTTTTTGGATCAGGTTTTGCGCCGATTGATACGATAAATTCATGATTTCGCAAATTTCGGTCATCGAGAGTTCCTGAATATAGCGATAATAGATGATTTCTTTCTGGCGGGGAGAGAGTTTGGAAAGCACTAACTCAACCATTCGTCTGATGTCCTCTTTCGTTTCCGACTCAATGTATTCATCTTCCACGGAATCAACCAGATTGAAGACATAATCACGATCTTCTACACTATCTGAAAAAGAAGAATGCTTCATAGCATTCAACAACCGGTTTTTTAACGAAACCAACAAATACGCCTTCACATCGCGTGGCTTTGTGATACTTCCTTTGTTTTTATAGAGCGTAAGAAAAAGGTCATGAATGCAATCTTTCACAAGATCGTCGTCTGCCGTAAAACGCATGCCATATTCGTAAAGAAGACCTGTATGATTTTTATACAACCAGGCAAACGCCTCTTCGTCACCGGCAAGAAACTCTTCCCATTTTTTTAACAATTCTTCCATAATAGATCCAATGATAAAAGGCGCAGGTTCCTGTCTGCAAATATAGCATGATTTTACTTTATTCTATATCTTTCAAAAAAAATAAAATTAATGGGGTATAAAGTCAAATCTTGTTTGTCATATGTATAAAGGCTTAAACAATATGGATCAAAAATATATACATTATACGGCTCAACAGCTACTGCATGACGAGAAATTCCTTAGTGCGGAAAATAATCCAACCGAAGAAAGCCGGAAATTATGGGACGAACTGGCTGATAAAGATGAAAATTTTGCCCGTGAACTGAAAGTGGCGCGTACCATATTAGCCGGAGTACAAAAAAAGAAGGAAGCAAATCAATTATCTTCCGAAGAAGAACTTTCTCTCTGGAATCAAATTGAGCAATCAAAGAATATTTATAAAAAACAACGGACCCGTCGCCTCCGGATCGGGAGAAGTATTGCAGCTGCTGCAGCCGTTCTTGCACTCTGCATAATATCATACCAACTTATTCCGCAGCCTGAAGAAGAGGGAGTTGACTATCATTCATTGATTCCCTCCAATGCTTCTATATTAAACGATCAGAATAAAGATATCACCCTGATTATTTCCGATCAGGATAAAATCAGCCTTAGCGGAAAAGAAGCAACGGTAAATTATCAGAAAGGATACATTGAAATTAATTCGAATGCTGACGAAGAAAAGAAAGCTGAAGAGATAAAAGATGCTTACAACCAACTGATCGTACCAAAAGGAAAGCGCTCATTCGTCACATTGGCCGACGGCACTCAAATGTGGGTAAATGCAGGTTCAACGGTTATTTATCCGGCAAATTTCACAAGCAATAAGCGAGAAATATACGTAGAAGGAGAAATATACCTGGATGTTACTCCTGATAAAAATAAGCCCTTCATTGTAAAAACACAGGATATGAATATTCAGGTATTAGGTACACAATTCAACGTCAGCGCCTATAAGGAGGATGAAATGCATCATATTATACTGGTAGAAGGAAAAGTAGAAGTGATACTGCCCGACAAATCCAAACAAGCCATGCAACCTAACCAGCAGCTGATACATAAAGATAATAACTGGAATGTACATGAGGTAACTAATCTTGACCATTTAGCCTGGAGATACGGGTATTACCAGTATAAAGACCAAACAATAGCAGAGATTGTAAAAAATCTGAATAAATATTACGGAGAAACCATTTCCTACGACGAAACAGTAGGAAACATTGTGTGTACCGGAAAATTAGACCTGAAAAACGACTTTCGTGAAGTTATAGAAGCGCTGACCGATGCAGCCTCCTTACAGGCGGATTATTCCGAAAATAAGATATATCTATATGTTAAACCCTAAAAATTAAAATGCCTATGAATTCTTAAAACAAATCCATCACAAAAAAACCGGATAATATTTGCGGTATTATCCGGCTTAAACTAACAATCAACCGATTATTAATTTTAAATCCATTACAAAAATATGAAATTTTTTAATACCTCCGGCTTTATAGCCGGAAAAATCAGATTTTTGCGTATCATGAAAGCTACTTTTCTTTTATTATTCCTCTTTACCGGAGTCTGCTTCGGAGCAAAAAGTTATTCGCAGGAGACGACTTTCAGCCTCAACATGAAAAATGAGACGGCCGGTAACGTAATCCGCTATATAGAAGAAAACAGCGAATTTATCTTTTTCTATATGAATGATAATTTTGATGCAAACAGAAAAGTAAGCGTTCATGTAAAAGACAGAACTATTGAGGATATTCTCGAACAGTTACTGAAAGGCACGGATAATACATATAAAATATCCGATCGCCAAATTACCATTATGAAAAAAGAAAAAGACCCGATAACCGATCCTGTTGTACAGCAACCTTCCACCCGGAAAATAACCGGAACGGTTAAGGAAACAACCGGAGAGCCGATCATCGGGGCCAATGTCGTAGAAAAAGGTACGACAAATGGAATAAGTACCGATGCTGATGGTAACTTTTCATTAAACATAAAAGAGAATGCAGTTCTGTTAATATCATATATTGGTTATATACCCCAGGAAATTCCGGTTCAAAACCAACGGCATATTGCGATCACATTGATAGAAGATTCTCAGAAACTGGAAGAAGTCATTGTCGTAGGCTATGGTACTATGCGTAAAAGTGATATAACCGGTGCAGTCAGCTCAGTAAAGCCGGAAGAACTCCGGAGAATCCCGTCTCCGCGTACCGATGAAGCGCTCCAGGGACAGGTTGCCGGAGTGCAGATCATTAACAACGACGCATCGCCCAATGCTAACATATCCGTCCGCATACGAGGTGTCAACTCCATTACGGCAACTAGTCAACCCTTAGTGATAATAGATGGGATGCAGGGCGGGAATCTGGCTGATGTACACCCCAATGATATCGAGTCGCTGGAAGTATTGAAAGATGCTTCCTCTACCGCTATTTACGGATCAAGAGGTTCGGGAGGTGTTATCCTTGTTACAACCAAAAGAGGAGGCACCAAGAAGCCGGCGGTTTCCTACAGCGGTTTCTATACGCTCCAACGCCTGGCGAAAAAGATGGACCTGATGAATGGGGAAGAGTATGCGAATTATATCAATGAAAACCGGCTGGCGCGGGGACTTGCCCCAGTATTTACCGGAGAGGCGGGGGCCTCGCCGGCTCCTGAATATTACAAGAATAACAGTACCGACTGGCAGGATGAGATATTCCGGACAGGCTATACGCAAAATCATCATTTGAACATCGACGGGCTATCGGATAATATTTCCTACAATATTGCCGGCGATTATACAGAAACGCAAGGAATCGTTATAAACTCCCGTTACCGGAAATATTCTGCCCGTTCCAAGCTTTCAATCGATCTATTGCAAAATGTCAAGCTCAATTTCAATTCATTCTTCGATTCTGTCAAAGACAATCCCACACAACTGGACCGCCGGGGTGAATACGGAAGCCCAGTCTATGCGGCGTTGAATTATGCTCCCACAAGACCCGTTTACGAAGAAGACGGAAGCTATTCATTACCTGGAGGTGGATACGGTTCCAACACAGAATACAATCCGGTAGCTTTGGCGCGGGAACCGGTTAATCTCTATACCTGGAATACCGTGACGCTTAACCCTGAGCTTGAAATCAAAATACTGAAAAAGCTAAAATTCCAACCCTGCCTTTTTTACCAGATAAACGACGGAGAAAACGACTGGTATTATAATGAAAAAATAACAGGAACTGATGACAATTCAATACGGACAGCGTATATTATTGACTATCGATGGACGACTATCCAAAACACCAAAATGTTGAATTATGAAGATAATTTTGCCGAAAAACACCGGATAGGGATAACAGCTGTCGCCGAGCAACAATACATCAAATACACCAATAATTATGCGGCTGCATCGGGTTTTAATTCAAACGAAAAGTCATACAAAAATCTCGGCTTGGGGAAAAATGCGCTCTCCCCGTCGTCGTATGAATACAATCGTACGCTTCTGTCATTTATGGGACGGGTGAGTTATACCTATTCCGACCGATATTCACTGATCATGACCATGCGCGGTGACGGTTCTTCCGTATTTGCCAAAAACAACAAATGGGGTTATTTCCCTTCCGCAGGAATTGCATGGAATATTTCCAACGAACAATTTATGGAAAAAATAGAAATACTCGACAACCTTAAACTCAGGCTCAGCTATGGTGCTGTAGGGAATCAGGCCATCTCACCTTACCAGTCACTGGATCTGCTGACTACGGGAAGCGCCGCATCTTATTCATTCGATGGGGGAAATTCGTTAACCCCCGGCGTCATGCTGTCCAAAGCAGCAGGTAATCCGAATCTTAAGTGGGAAACAACCACACAACTGAATACGGGTGTCGACCTTTCACTATTCAAGGGACGGTTCACTCTGACGGCTGATATCTATAACAAGACCACGAAAGATTTGTTATTTCAGCGGCAGTTATACTTGGCATCCGGACAATCCACACAAGTCGTTAACGCCGGTAAAATACGAAATAGAGGCGTGGAATTGGCAGTAGGAGGCACACCGGTTCAAAACAGGAAATTCGATTGGATTACCAGCTTTACCTTCGCCAGCAACAGGAGCAAAGTACTTTCACTCAATGACGGGATGACCGAATTTAGCCTCGGGAATCCTGGAATGCGGGGCTACGATGATGCGATCTGCCTTGAAGTCGGCCAACCGATCGGGCTGGTTAAGGGATTCCGGTATGAAAGCGTATGGAAAAGCAATGAACAAGAAGAAGCGGCCGCTTATGGGCTGGAACCGGGATCCCCCAGATACTATGACGCGGACGGGAACAAGGTAATAGACACCAACGACATGGTAACAATTGCCAAAACATTACCCGATTTCACATATAGCTGGAGCAATAACTTGCGTGTAGGAAATATATCCATCGGCGTGTTACTGGTCGGCGTGCAAGGAAATGACATTATAAACTTGGGACGATATATGACAGAAGGGGATCATGATGGATTAAGCAGAAACCTCCTGCGGCGGTGGACCCCCGAAAATGAAAACACCAATGTCCCAGGACATAAAATACTTGGCGCCCAATCTAATTCCAGTCAATGGGTGGAAAACGGTTCTTACCTGAGGGTTAAAAATGTTACCATAGGCTACCGTGTGCCAGAAAAGTTCCTTTCCCGGTTTGGGATCCGCTTACTGCGGTTATATGCGACCGGAACGAACCTGTTTACATTTACCAGCTATTCAGGATATGATCCCGAAGCAAACAATGCCCCCCACTATGCTATTGGCGACACCGGCGCTTTTTCTGGTTTCGACATGGGTGGCTATCCTTCCCAGCGGAGATATACGTTCGGGCTGGACATCACATTTTAACCGAACATCCGTTAAATACAAACTAAAAAATAGAAATTGATTATGAAGACAGCAAACATAATAACAAATCTTGCGAAATGGTGCCTGCTATTTCTATTCCCTATCTCCTGTGTTGACTTGCAGGAAAATCCGCCATCCGAGTTATCTCCAACAAACTATTACTCTTCAGAAGATGAATTGAATGCCGCCCTTACCGGTATTGCCAGAGGCCTTTATTCCGGCTGGTCGGGGTTTGATTATGGGATCGACCTGATATTAGGATCTGGGGCTGAAGACATCAGCTCGAAAGCCTCCGTCTATATAAATTTCGATTATCTTACCCCCACTGATGTCGAAACACCCGTGCGCGACTTTTGGACAAAGGGCTATCAAACCATATCTAATGCCAATGCATTTATTGCCAATATGGGTAATGCAAAAGATGTGCGGAAGGAAACTTTTGATAAGATGGAAGGGCAGGCCAGGTTTTTCCGGGCGTTAGCTTATTTTTATCTGGTGCGATTTTTCGGACCGATACAGGTCACCACTTATGAGACACAGTTCGATATAGCAAATATTGTACAATCCTCTGTCGAGGAGGTATATACGAAGGCAATCATCCCGGATTTGCTAATCGCGGAAGAGAAACTGCCACTCTCATTTCCGGAAAAAGGACGGCCCACCCGTGGGGCTGCAAAAGCTCTGTTGGCTAAAGTTTACCTGACGATGGCAGGATGGCCGGTTAACAAGCCGCAGGAATACTATTCGCTAGCCATGGAAAAAACCTCCGAAATCATAGATGAGAACGAATACGGATACGAACTAGAAGAGAATTTTGCCGATTTGTGGACACAGAAAAATAAACTGACTTCTCCCGAATTCATTTTTACTTTTTACGGTTCTATTGCCGAAGGGGGCGCTGCCGGAAGCCACATGGGACTGGCCGTCCGTTACTGGGGAAATGGCGAAGGGGGTTGGAGCGATTATTTCAGCGAAACCCGGTTCTACGACGTCTTTCCGGATGGTCCCCGGAAAGATGCTACTTTTACCTCGATTTTTGCCGACGGGACAACGTTTCTCGAAGCGGGTACACAACCCCACATCGCCAAATACCGGGACGGAGGCAACAGGGTAGGTAACAGCGATGAAGGATTCAGACCCCTTCTCCGCTACGCAGATGTATTGTTGATCTATGCCGAAGCAGCTAATTATGTCAATAACGGACCGACCACCAAAGCCTTGGATGCCCTGAATGCCGTCCGCAAACGCGCCGGCCTTGACGAATATCCCACTGGTATGAGCCAACAGGAATTTGACAAAGCCGTCATCGAGGAGCGGGCGTGGGAATTTGCCTGCGAGGGAGACCGTTGGCACGATCTGGTAAGGCGTGAAATGGTAGTAGAGGCAAATATCGGCCTGTATCCAAATGTGAAAGAAACCGCCCGGTTATTACCCAAACCGGGAACGGAAATCATTCCGGGAGTTTTGGATCAAAATTGACGGGATAAAAGGTTACATATAAGATCGTGTAATTCGTGGCTTTTTCCACCCCAGCCGTGTGGAATGAACAACGAAACAATGACTTACGACATAAACCTTAAAATGAGATCAGCACCTGGCCTGATCAGATTGATATAAATTTAAAATGATTTTAAAATAAAATGAAAATGAAAATTTATTTGAGTATACTTTTTAGTTGTTTATTCATAGGATTACTCGCCTGTAACCAGGCAAACGAGAAAAAAAATACCGATATGAGAGTAATGGATCCCATTGCTGAAGTTCCTCAGTGGTTAAAATTTGTTGTGGGAGCCGCTCTGCCGTCCGACAGCCTGAATATATGGATACCGACAAATAACCTGTCGACCTCGTCTTTGATACGCGTTCCCAGGTTTCCTTCATTAAAGCGCGAAGAAAATAAATCGCCTTCACCATTCGATATCCATCCTATTGATACTTCTGCTGTCCATTTGATTTCAGGGGTACGTAATGAGCAACAATCTTTTCAACTATCAGTTGCTTCTGTAAATGACATTACAGGACTTACTGTAAAAGTGCATGACTTGAGCTCTGAAAAGGGTAATAAACTAAGCGCGGAGAATATTAAGGTCAGGTATATCCGTTATGTTCCTGTCGAGCGCGCCCGCAGCGAGTATATCTGGACAGCGTCCAGCGAAGAAGTCTACGGTAATGAGGTGAGCGGAAACCGGTCTCCGGACGTGATAGCCGACCCTCTGATGGAGCTCCCCGAAGTAGACGTCCCCGCCTATAGGGCACAACCCGTTTGGTTTACATTGGAAATTCCGGAGTCGGCAACACCGGATACCTATCAAGGGAAATTGGTTCTCTGTACCGATCAACACCGGGATGTAACAATTCATCTGGCTGTAAACGTATTGCCTCAGACATTGCCCTGTCCTAAAGATTACAGTTTCTTTTTAGACCTGTGGTTCAACCCTAATGCTGTGGCCGTAGCCGGTGATCTGGAGCCATGGGGTGAAGAACACTGGACGCGGATCGACTGCTATCTGAAAGACCTGGCCTCAAGGGGGGCAAAGACAGTTACTACGACTATTGTCCCCTATCCGTGGGAAATAGGCTGGCTATGGGGAGAAAGGCGCCCGCAAACCTATATCGGCTATCCTTCGATGGTTGTCTGGCTACGCGACCGTTCGGGAAACTGGAATTTTGACTACACCATATTCGACCGTTTCGTTGAAACCTGTTTCCGCCATGGCATCGACCGCCGGATTGATGCTTTTTCACTCGCCTCCTTTGACCAGATGAGCCATCCGCAAATTATGTTCACACATACGGAAAGCGGCGTTTCCGATACGCTCAGGTTTGATTCTCCCAATGAGAAGTACAAAGGCATCTGGAAAACATTCCTGCGCGATTTTGAAAATCATCTTAAGAAGAAAGGATGGTTAGAGAAAACCTACCTGAGTTTTGATGAAAGTTCGCGGGAAACGATCAATGCGACTTTGGATCTGGTATCCGGTAGCGCCCCGGTCTTTTTAAATCAATTTTCCATTGCCGGAAGAATTGATACCGAACCGCTGGCACGTTCCTTTTCCATATTCTATACCCATTTACCCGAATATTCCCATGACCGTGATAACGATTCACTCATTTTAAGAAACCGGAAAAATGATCCGCAAAAGACAACAACTTATTACCTGTGTGGTGAACCTGCACACCCTAACAGTTTTACTTATTCCCCGGCTATCGAAACGAGGATGATACCTTGGTTATCGGCCCATTACGGGGTAGACGGATACCTGCGCTAGGCCTATAACAGCTGGTCGGATAAAGACCCGTACAACCATCCCGTTTTCAATTTTATTCAGGGCGACGATTATTATATCTATCCGGGTAAAGACGGCCCTGTGAGTTCTATACGGTGGGAACTTCTTAAAGAAGGGATTGAAGACTATGAGTTACTTAGATTAATGGATTCCCCAAGGTGTGAAGAAGCCATCGGACTGGCTGTGAGGAACCGGGACGGGCGTGAAAAAGACGTGACGGACTTTGAAGAAGCAAGGAAAATCCTATTAGGTAGTTATAAGGAACAGGGCAATCGGAAATAAACAGCAAACGAAGCGACTAAAACATCCTGTTATTGTTATGCCTCTTGCTGGCTTTCTCATAGGAGAGGGCCGGTTGCAGCTCGAGAGGGAGACTTTTAATGGATTATATTGACTCTGCCGCATACTGTCCGGATTCAAGAATGAAAAGTACATCTCATCTCGCATTCTACATCCGAAAACAGTGGGTGCCACCATGGCGAAAGCCCTTCTCCAAATGCACACGTTCAGCATCTGTTAATTCTAATTTCTTTATCTTTCCCATTATTGATTTTACTATCTAATATAATAACAGGCGAAGTAAAGAAAAATATATTATATAAACTAATTATGAACATCTACTTAATTCAAATATAAGATAAAAAGATTGTCAACGTCAAAGAGGGAGGGTTTAAATAATTCTCTCTCTTTATTTGTTATTCACAGTGCATTGTTAAAACTTAATTGCAATTTGCGAAAAATATAAATTATCCTTTTATTTGCACCCGATATCTACTTTTTTAAAAATGGGAATGAGAAATTTAAAACTAATACTTTTAGTTATTTTTATCGGAATTTATTTTTCCGGCTGTGATATGAACGAGACCGAGGCTCTTGAAGGAACGGAATGGACTTATTCCGTAAATGATGAACGTACATCAATACTTGAATCGTTAGAATTCGGATCTTCAACTTTTATGTATCATTCTGTTAGCAGCACCAAAAACGATGATGAATTAACAGAGTTGTCTACATCAGTTTATACCGGAAGCTATTTTATTGACAACCATTATGTGGTTCTAACCTATGATGATCCGTTTAAAACAAACACCGTATCTGCCAGAATTTTGGAATCCGGGGAAATAATTGTTTTTAATTCGAAAGAATTTACAAGACTACAATAAAAAACATTTGCAAAACCATCCGGAATATTAATATCCGGATAAACCCTGATTCAATGAATGTTACCTGTTAGTTTGCATAAAATGCCAACTCGCCTGTAGTGCCGGAACTGATGGTCAGTGTTTCCTGAGGTACATTTCCATTCGAGCCGGTCCAGCCTAAAAAGACATCATTCAACTTTTCCGGCCCTTTTAAGGTAATCGGAGCAGATTTTATCGTATATATGCCCGGGTTATGAGCATCGGTTCCGCCATTCAGGTAGTAACGGATCGGATATGCTTCTAATTCGAAGTTTGCCTGTAATTCAATGTGACCATAAACCGTAAGGGTGTCGTAATGCATGATACCTTCCTGACCGGCAATGGCTTCACCTCGCAACGAGACGTAATCATCGTGACTCCAGCCTGTAAAACGGTAACCTTCATCGGGAACTATTACAATACCGGATCTTGGCGTAGTTCTATAATCAAGCGCCTGTTCGGCGGCGTTGTATATCTTTCCTCCCAATCCTGAAGAGAAAGTGGCAACACTGATACTGGCGCCTTGATGGTACGTGTCATTCGTCGGAACGGTTATGCTGTCGCTTACGGTTACCCAGGCACGATTAATAAACATCGGTTGTGAAGAACAGGAACCTTCACGGGGAGTAGCGGTTACGGTTACCGATGTAGTCGACATGGACCCGACTCCTGCTATTGACCATACCAATACTTCGCGGGGAGGTACGCTTCCGGTCAGGATCGGTGTAACTGAAGGAAGAGAGGATTTATAGTCCAGATAAAGGGGTAATGTGTCACGGATGATCACTGTGCCGGTTACTTCATTCGCATTTATTGCTGTTATCTTATACTCTACATCTTCGCTATAGAGTACTGAAACGGGATTTGAATAGAGGCCGTTATGATTTACCGGAGGTACAATCTGCAGAACGGCGTCTTTCTTCATCATCAGGTTTATGGCCGGATTCAGGAGCGGGAACACGTTATTGGTCTCATCACACTCCGGCTGGTAAGGGAAATTTGTGCCGTCATCGTTTACACGGATATTTATATGAAGAAGGGGTAAGTAAGAGGTGATATCAGGGATATTTACCGTTACATATCCCGTATCACCGGGATTTATATAACCGTCATAACTGCCTGTGGATATCTTATTGGCAGCCAGGATATCGTCTTTATATAGGGTGGCATAAACCGGGGTGCCGATGGCTGCATCCCCCTTGTTGATGATCCCGATGGTTATAAATACCGAATTACCGGTTACAGTACTGCTTACCAACGAAGCTTCCGGATAGATATCCGGGGCAATAAAGAAAGGTACACCGGATTTGTTGATGATGGTCTGTTGCTGTAAGATATTATTATACGGACGGACGTCGTCTGTTGTTCCCAAGGTTCCGTCTTTTCCGGGAAAGACAGTGGCAATGCTCGACGGAATCGCAGGAATCGTCAGGTCTTCATTTACATTTACCGGATTATAGGAATACTGGTTCCACACTTTACGTGCCGAAGCCCAGGGGGTTATCGGGTCACTGGTAAAAATATCAATATATGCCTCGCCGGTATATTTGTTTGCAGAAGCTGCACTACTGGTTCTTGTTTCACCCGTATCCGACGTTACCAGGATTGCAGAGGAACCGTTTCCATAGATATCGACAATTACGGGATACTCAAACGATGTTTCACTATACGATTTGAATGAACTTAGGGTATAGACAGCCGTTGTGTCTGCTCCGGTAATATGGGATTTTTTACTACCGTTGATGATACGTAACTGGTATTCATCACGGTAAACGATTTCAGCAATACCGTCCAGGTTAAAATCAAATAAAGTCATTCTGGTCGAACCGGATTGATCGATATGCGTGATATTCCAGAAGTCAGTAAACTGACCTGTTGCTGCATTATACTTCCTGGCCCTGAAACCCAATTGATTGGCAACCTGTCCGTTCGAGCCTAATGTCACGACCTCAATCCTGCCGTCACCGTCAATATCTCCTATAAATGGTATTCCGAAAAATTGATGGTTATCGGTTGTTCTGGCTAAGATTGTTCCGGTACTTGTTCCCGTATGCGGGGACCATAAATACAGATGAATCGTATTGCCGGTCAGAGCTGCATTTTGCCTTTGTCGCACCAGTACTTCCAGTTTACCATCATTATTAAAATCGCCAACGATTGTCACACCGTCATTTCCGGCTCCCGAAGGAGGAGTTACCGATGATATCACTTCCAGTGTCTTTGCTGTTGCTACCGTACGATCAATATCAACCTTATAAATCTGGTTTCCGGCTATCAGTTCCAGATTGGGGTCTCCCAGTATGTCTACGGCCTGGGAATAAGAAACATAATCGGAGTAGTTTTGCACCAATGCTGCTTTACCTGTATTATTACTACCTCCGTCGGCAAGTAATTTACCGGTAGCTGCATCGAAAATTTTATTGCCTACATAGACTTCCGTCCAGCCATCCCCATTAAAGTCAGCCAAACCAATCATTCCTTTAACACAAGCCGGATTATTTCCCCAGGGCGATGTTCCGTCAGGCCTTAAAGCATATAAGCTAAGCGTCAGCCTGTCCCTGTAAAAGATCAGGGTTTCATAAACCTCCGGTGATTCACTGACCTTTATTTTCCCTATTGCTCCAAAAGACTGGCTTTCGGGTGCTAGTCCGGTGATTGAATCAACCGTAGTAAATTCCGGTCCATAAAAGATTTTAATTTTATCTGCGTCCTTTCTGGGATTGGCGTCACCGGCAACATAGGGGCCATGAGTGGCTACGATATCCGGAAAACCGTCATCATTCATATCTCCTACTAAAAACTGTGTTACAGTCCGTACCAAACCGACAGAATCAGATCTATTAATTATCCAATCCTGAGCCTCCGGATCAACCCAGCACTTTACCTCTGCAATGTTATCCGGATATTCTACTACCGTAAAATAAACCTTTGCCGTCGTGACTTGTCCTCCACATGTCGCACTGTAGGTCAGACTGTCCTTTCCTTTAAAATCCGTATTCGGAGTATAATGGACTTTATTGTTTATCAGGCTATAGGAACCTTTTGTCGGACTAACAGTTACAACAGGCACCACCGAAGCTGCACAGTTTGAAAAGTATG
>JAITVS010000256.1 GCA_031285685.1 Tannerella sp. | reverse complement strand
GCCAGTATGTAGGGTGTTTTGCCGTCTAAGTAAGCGACTCCGATCTGATTACGGTTTTGCCTGTTCAGATTACCGTACCTGTCGTTTCGTTCCGGCCAGTCTACCTGTGCAATTTTTTTTCCTGTCATACCATCCAGAATCGTAAGATATTCTTCTCCGTAGCCTACATGTCCGTTTTTATCACGTTTGATCGTATCAGGAGCTGTTTTCAATGCGATTTCTGCTTTTCCGTCTCCATTAAAATCGAATGCAACAAACGGAGAGTACCATACTCCGGGTTCGATGCCCTGTCCCATATCGTAAGACCACAGGAATGTTCCGTCATGCAGGTATGCTTCTATTTTATACGTACGACCCAGTGTGTCTCCTTTCTGAAATCCCGGATCCGTATTGGTCGAAGGAGTACGTACGATGTAGTCATAAATGCCGTCTCCGTTCAGATCCGCTACGGCAACCTTTCCTGCTTTGGCCGATTTATCGTTCAGGGGAACAGAATAATAATTGGACTTGTTTATGGTGCTGAAATCCACCTCCAGTGAGCCGGATGCTTCCTGTTCTTTCCGTTTAATAACGGGTTTTACAAAGTATGTGGCTTTTCCGCTTACCGGATTTGTGTCGGTAAAACCGGTCGTTTTGGATATGGGCGAAGAGTTGAGCCGTTTCGTTTTTCCGTCAACGGTACGATATAAATTGAAAGAAATATTTCCGTTTTCACTTTTAAGTAATCTCCAGTTGATATATAGCCCATTATCATCCTTTGTTACGGCGGCTGTCAGTCCCCTGTCCAGATATTCCGTAACCCTGCTTTCCACCCGGCCTTCTATTTTGGGTTTGGCTTCATGTCCCGGTTCAAGTATTTCGTAATAATAGTTGCGTTCGCGCAGATCCTGCGCATGTAAAGCGAAAGCAACGCAGAAGAAGCAAAGCAGTATGTTATATTTCTTCATAGTACTGTAAATTAAAAAGTTATTATTGTGTTATTTCTTTTTCCAAAGGCCAGTAGGGAGAAGGAGTTCTTATTTGCTCCATATCTCTTTCGAATCCGGCTACAATTTCCGGGTATTTTTCCGCCAGGTTGTTGCTTTCCGTCATATCTTCTCTGATATTATACAATTCCAGCGGTTCGTTTTTCCGGATTGAAACGACTTTCCAGTCGCCCCGTCGCGCTGCACGCTGTTTTCCGGTGAACTCCCAGTATAAAAGCCGGTTGTCGGTATCCATGTCTTGTCCGGTGAACAGAGGCAATACATTTGTCCCGTTTGTGTTTTCAGGCGTTTTAGCTCCGGCAAAAGCGGCAAGGGTAGGCATCATATCCGGAAAATAAATGATATTACTGAGGGTTTGCACCGGAACTGTTCCCGGCATATTGACAATGAACGGAACACGTATGCCTCCTTCATAAAGCTGTGCTTTTCGTCCGCGCAGTGATGCATTGCAGTTTAATTCTTCGAGTGGTGCCTGAACAGCCGCTCCGTTATCCGAAGTGAATATAATTAATGTATTTTCGCGCAGCCCCAGTAGTTCCAATCCGGCAATTAATCTTCCGATAGCAGCGTCCATGTGGGTGATGAGGGATGCATAACGTTTGGTGTTCGTATCCCATTCGTTTTCGTCGTCATACCAGGTTGTTTCGTCAATATTGTAAGGTTCGTGCGGTGCATCGTATGCGAGATACAGGAAGAACGGCCGGTCCTTGTTGCGCTTTATGAAACACATCGCATCTTCCGTTGATATGTCGGTGTTATGTTTTGTATGTTTATCGTTAGCGTTTTCTTCGATATTGCCAAGCTCGTGGTTATTGAAACGCCAGTACGGATAATAATACGGGTCGTTGGAGTAGGAGGTGCTTATCAGCCATCCGTAGAACTCATTGAAGCCCCGGTTGAGAGGTGTCGCTTCCGGATTAAAACCGTCGAGGTGCCATTTGTTTACGAGGCATGTGCGGTAGCCCGCATCACTCAGTACGGTGGCAATCGTGGTATCTTCCGGTAGCAGATGCATGCGCCGGATGATGTTCTCTCCTTTTTTACCTTCGATTCCTCCGGCCTGGCAGAAATTATCTCGGATCGTGGTGTTTCCCGTATTTTTGCCGGTCATCAGGGCACAACGCGATGGTGAACTGACTCCGGAGCCGGCATAGCATTGCGTAAATCGCGTACCGGTTTCTGCCAGCTTGTCAATGTTGGGTGTTTTGATCTGTTTGTTTCCATAACATGCCAGGTCTCCATATCCCATATCATCGGCCAGAATGAAGATGATGTTGGGTGGCGGCATTTCTTTCTTTTTCTCTTTGTTGCTGCATGATGCAAACACGGCAATGGCAGAGCAACAACCGAAAAGTGCTATATTGTTTCGTTTCATGGTCATTCCGGTTTATTTCTATTTACTTTTTATTTATCCATGTTCCTCTGAAAAAACCGGGTTGTGCCGGTTGGTTATAGGCGACGTTTTGTGTTGCCAGGCTGATTCTGTATACCGGATCATGCAGGAACGTATGGAACCGGTAGAATGTCGGTTTCGTGCTGATAAATAGCCGAAGCGATTTGTTATCCGGAGTACGCAATAAAACTTCTTCCCGCCAATCGTTGATCAGGTCGCCCTGTATGGCGGGCGTTGCTTTGGTTCCGTTATTGGAAACGGCTCCTTCGAATGTCCGAAAAACGTAACATTGTTTCGTTTCCGGATCATATTTCTGAATCAGGTTTTTATCCAGAAGCTCCCTGCTGAGGTATCCATCCCACCATACTCCCATGTTTACGGAAGAATTTTTCAGTTCGGTGGTGATCACTTCTCCGGTGGCGGCATCACGGAGTGTTGTTCCGTCGTGTTTGTTTTCGTGGCAACTCCATACCTGTAACCGTTTGTCGTTGGAAAAAAACTGTGTCAGATGCATAGCATCTCCATGCCCCATGTGGGTGGTATATAGTCCTGTCCCGTCGTGACCTACCGCCATTTGCCCGTCAATTGTTCCGTCACTTGTTTTTACAACTAACTCCGCTTTGCCGGCTTCTGCATAAATGTCATACAAAAAAGTTGTCTGCCCAACGGGATGACTTGTGATTTTTTGTCCGTTGCGAAATACGTCAAAAACAATATTTTCGGGATCATTTTCTAAATATCGCCAACTAACAAAAACAGAATCGGCTGAAATGCGTACGGCAACAGTTCCTCTTCCTGATTTTTCCTTTTGTATGGCGTTTTGATTATAATAGCGTTGTGATTGCAGCGATTGCATGCATAAAATGAAAAATATAAACCAAAAAGTTAATATTAACGTTTTCCTGTTCATCGTTTTATGTATTTTCCGATTAATATATTGTTTAAGGTTACAAAAGAACACAAATATATAGTACAGTTAAATAAAATAATGTACAAATATATGGAAAATTGTACTTATGCATGTCTGAAAAGAAAAAACAGGAAGTGAAAAAGTAACCGGCCTGTCGGAAAGAAAAGACAGGCCGGCGTTTTTACTTTTTATTCTCCCAGATAAAAACTTGGTACGGGCGATTGCAGGTAGCCCATCGTGCGAACGGTGATTGTTTGCCGGTAGGTATTATCCTGTAACAATGTGTTACGGCGGTCTTTCGCGGGAATGGTGGTCGTATAAATGCGCAGCTCACCGGGTAATGCGGTGATGATCTCTTCGCGCCAGTCTCCTATTAAATCGGCGGCCATGATGAGTTGGCCTTTGAAACCGCCCTGGATTTCTCCCTGACCGAGTTTCATTACGACGGGATCGCTTCCTTTCTTTTGCTCAATGTACTGGCGTACTTTACCCGCATCCCACCAGAGCCAATCGTTTGTCGGGGGAACCTCGTCGCCTTCACCGTACATATCCCCTTTGGCATCAAAAAGATATTTGTTGTCATTGCCCTTTATGCCCATCGCACGATGCCCTTTGGGGTCTTCGCTTGCAAAACATTCCAGGCCGGGACGCAACGGGTCTATATCGGCTACCATCCCCGAACCTACATGTACGGTCGGACGATTGATGCTCCAGACTAATTCTCCGGTACGGGCATCGCGCACACAGACGCCCAACCCATCCTTGTCGTGCAATGCTTCCACAGCAAAGAATATTTCTAAGCCCGGACGCGACGGGTCAATGTCCGTAACAAATACCTTATCGGGATGTCCGAGGCCCGCCGACCATAAAAGCACTCCATTGTCGTCGAGAACAGCAGGCCCAAGGATTATTTCGTCCCGGTTATCTTCGTCCACATCCGCAACCAGCATGGTATGGGTACCCTGGCTTCGAACGATCGGATTTTCTTCGTCACCGTCCCAACTCCACAATTTAGTAAGTTTGCCACCGGTATATTGATAGGCATCGGCAAGCATGGCTTTGTATGTTCCGCGGGCAACGATCAGGCACGGTGTTTTTCCGTCCAGGTAGGCTACTCCCAATTGATTACGGTTCTGACGGTTGTAGTTGCCGAGGCGTTCGGTACGGGCCGGCCAGGGCGCTTTGGTGATTTCGCGTCCGGTCATTCCATCCCATATTGAGATCCATTCTTCGCCATCGTACACAGCTCCGTCAGTCTTACGAAGGCCTGTGGGCATCGTCTTCACTGCAATTTCCGCTTTTCCGTCGCCATCAAAGTCATATGCGATAAAAGGCGAATACCATACACCCGGTTCAATGCCATCGCCCAGGTCGTTACGCCATAGGAAAGTGCCGTCATGCAGGTAGGCCTCAATTTTGTAGGTTACTGTTGACGAATCGGGACGATTTCCCGGGTCTTTACTTACATTGGGTTGTATCAGCACAAAATCGAACTGGCCATCGCCGTTTAGGTCGGTTATACCTAACCTGCGCCTGCCGGGTACCACTTCGTTTTGCAATGGTATGGAAATATAAGCCGGTTCGCCTTCCGACTTACGTATAACGACGTCGACTTTTGCAGAAGCTATACCCTGTTTTCCTCTTACTACAGGTGTTACCCAATACTGAGCGTTGGCAGCTGTGTTTGCTGCATTTTTATCCACAAAGTCGGTTGTCGTTGCAATCGGTTTTGAATTGAGTTTTGTCTGTTTGCCTCCTACTGATCTGTATACATTGAAAGCGATGTTCTCTGGGTCGGATTTAAGCAGCCTCCAGCTGATGTATACATGGTTGTTATTATCAGCTACGGCTATTACGCCACGGTCGAACCGGTCTTCAATCCGTTCTTTGGCAAAACCTTCCACTTTCGGTTTACGGGCATGATCCGGTTTCAGTATCTCGATATTATACAACAGTTCACGTGCATCCTGGGCATAGCTTATAGCGCCCAGGGCTGCAAAACAAATAAGAAAAATAAACTTTTTCATAGGTTCAAAATTTGAATTAAAGTTGTTTTTACGGCCGGCAGTTCGTTTATTCGACAGCCGGTCGAGATTCGGTGTTTGCGCCATTTCGCTGCCGTATACATTCAGTTCGGTGCGTATATCGTCTGAAATGAGGAACAGAACGTTCATTTTCTTTTCCGGTGCCTGTGATTTCGATTGTGAAAAAACGGGAAGCGCCGGTAAAGAGCTTACGATTGCGCCTAATGTAAAAAAATGTGTATATCTCTGCATGTGTAATCTTATTATTTGAAATGATTCCGGCAAATCCTTATAAAAAAGAGGCTGTCCGATGTTCTTCAAGACAGCTTCTATCTTTACGGTTTTACTGTTTTCCTATCATCTGTATCCGGGGTTTTGATAGGCTTCTTTTGCGGCGTCTGTCAGCAATACGTTATTTTCATCCGTCAACATATCCAAAAAGGTCTGCGGCCATGGGCGGAAAGTGTGGAAAGGCTGGAAAGAACCTTTTCCTGTTCCGGTTTGTCCCTGTCCGGCAACAATATTGTCGGCGACATCCCATACTGCAATATTTGACGGAGCACCAATCTGGTAGTGATACATGATCCGGTCGGCTTGTGTGCCGGCATGATGAATCGTTTCCATGTAGGTGTATTCCGAATTCAATTCGCGGGCATATTCGTTGTGTATAAAATTAACAAAACGGAACAAATCATCCGACATACCTGTGGTATTTACCTGAGGATACATTTCGGCCTGTGAGTTTTCAGAAACTCCATCCCAATAGGATACATCGACTGTCATCGCATTTACCATATCGGCGGTTACCGTATAAGGCCATTGCTGCTCTGTATCCGGTAGATTTTCCGCACCAGGGTAAAGGCGGGCAATTACTTCTGCACGACTTTCGCCAGACTTGTATGCTGCACGACGACGAACCGTATTGATATCTTCTATGGCTCTTGCATCCGCTACGCCATGTTTTCGGCCATAAGCTTCTGCGCGGATCAGATAAGTTTCAGCTAAGCGGAACAT
>JAITVS010000224.1 GCA_031285685.1 Tannerella sp. | reverse complement strand
TATGCTACCAGTATTTTTAATGCCGGAGCATCGGTCGGCGCACTGGCAGCTCCGCTGACTATTCCACTGCTGGCGAAATACTTTAAAGGACTGGGTGTAGGCAACGGCTGGGAAATGGCTTTTATCGTTATTGGTGCATTGGGATTTATATGGAGGGGATTCTGGGTATTTATGTACAAAAAACCGGAAGACAGTCCACATGTAAATAAAGCTGAATTGGACTACATTCTTTCGGATAGAGATTCGGAAACAAATACCACAGAAGCATCTGAGGCGAAACCGGAAAGAAAACTATCATTTATGGAATGTCTTAAATTCAAACAAACCTGGTCATTTGCTTTCGGCAAATTTATGACCGACGGCGTATGGTGGTTTTTCCTTTTTTGGACACCTTCGTATCTGAATACG
The DNA here is from genome assembly GCA_031285685.1 of Tannerella sp. Classification (GTDB taxonomy): domain Bacteria; phylum Bacteroidota; class Bacteroidia; order Bacteroidales; family Tannerellaceae; genus Tannerella. Next base: position 46,705 of record JAITVS010000224.1, on the reverse strand, counting down.
CAATTCGGCATCAAAACATCGGAAGGATTAGGTATCGCATTGATTTTTACATTGTATGCAATCACCATGTTGTCAATTTACGGAGGAAAACTACCTTCAATCATTATCAAAAAAAACGGCAAAGATCCGTATGCGGCGCGCATGCAGGCGATGTTGATTTTTGCATTTATTCCATTGGTGGTATTGATGGCTCAACCAATGGGCACCATTTCTCCCTGGTTTCCGGTTATTCTGATTGGTCTTGGAGGTGCAGCTCACCAATCATGGTCTGCTAATATTTTCTCGACCGTAGGTGATATGTTCCCCAAAAGCGCGATTGCGACAATTACCGGCATTGGTGGCATGGCAGGCGGTATCGGCTCAATGCTCCTTCAAAAAACAGCTGGCAACCTATTCGTTTATGCAGGCGAAACGAATATGACATTCTTAGGTTTCGAAGGCAAACCTGCAGGATATTTCATAATTTTCTGCTTCTGTGCCATAGCCTACCTCATCGGATGGGCGGTTATGAAAACATTAGTCCCGAAATACAAGCCGATTGAGGCATAAATCATCCTTATAAGGAAACGGGCATACAATAAATAAACAGTATGCCCGTTTTTATTTTACAACAAATCAAACATAACAATCCGACAGGATTTTCTAAAACACAAATACAGAATGCCGCTAATTTTTATTTTGATGTTAGTCAGCTATTTGCTTGGCAATATCTATATTTTTGTCCGGGGACTCCAGACCCTTGGACATCTTTCTTTATTTGTTCGGGGTACATACAGCACGCTTTACTGGGTTTGCGCACTGCTTCTTTTCGCTTCGTTCGCCTTGCGTGACGCAAAACAAGTCCCCTTTCCCGTCAGTCATACCCTTTTTCAGATCGGCTCCGGATGGCTCGTATTTACTCTCTATATGGTCATATTCCTTGCCTGTACCGATCTGATAAAAGTATTCAACAGCTCCTTCTCCTATGGATTCGTGACTGCTTTAGCTTTGACAATAGGAGTATTAGTCTACGGCTATATTAATTATCAACATCCGAATAAACAAGTTATCAACATATTGATCGACAAGCATCTTCTAAACAAAGATAAATTAAAAATAGTCGCGATCAGTGATTGGCATCTTGGGCTCGGTACGGATAAAAGCCGGTTGAAAAGGAATATTGACCGGATAAATGCCGAAAATCCGGACATCATTCTGATCGGAGGAGACCTGATTGATAACAGTACAACGCCCGTCATATCTCAGGAGATGGACCGGGATCTAAACCGTCTTCATGCACCGATGGGCATTTACATGACTCCCGGTAATCACGAATATATCAGCGGAATAGATAACTGCATTGATTTTATCCGTACAACAAAGATACAGCTATTGAGAGACTCGGCTATAATGCTGCCTTGCGGACTTCAAATCATCGGACGCGATGACTACAGCAATAGAAATCGATTAACGACAAATGACTGGACCAGACTCGTCGACATGTCAAAACCAACAATTATCATCGACCATCAGCCTCAACACTTAAGCGGGATACAACAGGCAGGATTTGACCTGCAATTCAGCGGACATACGCACGACGGACAAATCATTCCACTCAATTTTCTGACCAATTATCTTTTTGACTTAAGCTACGGCTATAAAAAAGAAGGTAACACGCATTTCTATGTATCCTCCGGTCTGTCGTTATGGGGACCGCCCTTTCGCATCGGAACAAATAGCGAATTTGTAGTTTTCGAATGTTCTTTTGCAAAGTGATAAAAAGATTTTATATATTTGCGGATAAACCCGAAAAACATGAAAGTATTCCTTCAATCGATTTTCGGACAGATATTATTTAGTTCATATATTCTGTGGCGCGGACGTCAGGCTCTTCCCAAAAAGAAGAGCGTGCAGATACCGTTTATCCTTGTTTTTGTACTTGAAATAGCCATATTCTTTACCGGTTATGTATTTCACAACTACCTTCCGGACAAAATATTCGTACCATTGATGCTCATTTGCAATACCTGGTATATCGCATCGATGTATATTACTATTGCACTGCTCATTCTTGAATTTTTCCGCCTTATAAATAAAAGATGGGCCTGGTATCCCATGTTTGTCAACCTTTATTGGGATAAAACCAAAATAATATTATTCTTCGTCATAACGATAGGAATTACCGGATTAATGATTTTCGGATACAGAAATGTACGATATCCTTCTGTTCAGCATGTTTATATCACAATTCCCAAAACAGCAGAAGGGCGTGACAGTCTTACACTTGTAATGACAAGTGATTGGCATATAGGGGAAATGATAGGTAAAAAACAAGTACAACACATCGTACAACTTTGCAACGAACAAAATCCGGACATGATCGTTATAGTCGGGGATATTATTGATTATGAAACTCGTTTTGCAGAAAAAGAACATATTGAGGACGATCTGCAGCAACTTAAAGCACCATTGGGAGTGTATATGACCTTAGGTAATCACGAATATCGTGCTAATCGATTTGCAAAACTGAGATGGATAGAAAAGACCGGTATAACTCTGTTGGTTGATTCTGTAATAACCTCCCCTGATTCATCTTTTTATCTGATCGGGCGTGATGACTATATCAATCATTGGAACCGTGCATCCTTAAAAAGCCTGATGTCACAAGTCGACACATTAAAACCGGTAATTTTACTCGATCATCAACCCAACAGAATGAACGAGACAGCGATGAATCACATTGACCTTGCATTACACGGACATACTCACAATGGGCAGGTTTGGCCATACTCATTACTTTTACATCTCGTATATGAATGTCCTTATGGTTATTATCGTAAAGGCAACACACAATTCTTCGTATCATCCGGAGTAGGCTGCGCAGGTCCTCCTTACAGGATAGGTACTCATTCCGAAATTGTAGTTCTGCACATACATTTTGATCCTACCAAAAAGAAACCGGCCGAAAATATCCCGGAAGAAGCTATTTAAAATTTAACTTCTACGGTCATACGCTTAAAACTCTTACATGTCCATAAGCCTCCTTCTTTAACAAGACGTATTGCTTCAGTATCAGCATCAGGGCATAGAGATTTTCCGATAACAAAATCGTACGGATTGCCATTTTCATCTATATGAAATGTCACTTCAACTGTCCCTTTTGATTTGGAACAGTCACCATCAGGGCGACGTAAAGAATCCTTAAGATACTTTTTATATGCTTTCCAGCCGATTTTGGGCTCGGGAGTTTCCAGCCTGGTCGCAGTTTTCTTTTCCTGACCTGTTGCCGCTCGCGCCAGACCGGTAGCAGGTTGCTTTAACTCCTGCGCCTTCTTCTTTTCTGTAGTCTGATTTTCCAGTGATATGTCATCGTGAATCTCTGCATTCTGAGCTTGGCTTTCAGCAATCTCAGCCTCTGCCAGCATCCTCTCCTGTTGAAACTTGTCTTCCGCTACCAACTGAGATGATGCTTCTTCAGAAGCAACCACCGGAGGAACAATAACCTCATTTACTGCAGTAGCATTTTCAGCAATATCCTTTACGGTTGTTTTCCTCTGTTTGTCACTTGCCTGCTCACTCTCTTTTCCGGAAACATCACGTCCGGCTTCCTGTTCCCGGCTGTAATCAGCAGATTTATTTTCTGAGACAATTTCATTTTTATGAATCTGCTTATCAGCAGCCCTTTCTTCAACAGAAGGTTCACTCTTTGCAATGAGATTATCTGATTTATCATTGAAAATAAAATAACCGCCGATCGTCACACAAATGAGAACAGATGCCGCAATTCCCACATAAGCAAGCCAACGGTTTGTGCGATGGGATTGCTTCGATATCCGGTGGCGCATTTCTTCAATACGCTCTATATGGCTCCCCTCCACAGAATCAAAACCGTCTATTGCATCAGACAATAGCGGGTCCCGCATCGATTCCTTTTCAAGGAGATGTGCCTCTCGACCATGTCGTCGCCCTTTTATATATTCAATTAATTTCATCAGATTTCACAAGCTTTTTCTACACACATCTTTAAATTACGTTTTCCATTCTGAATGTAACTCTTAACTTTAGTCAGCGGATAACCTGTAGCATCTACGATATCTGCATAAGATAATCCGTCATTAAAAAAATGAACAATAGATCTACGCTGCTGTTCAGGCAGTTTTTCCATGCAATACTGCAATGCCTGTATCCGCTCACTATTATCCTCCTCTTCATCTAATAGATAAAGAATATCATCAGATTCCATAAAATCAGATTGAAATTCTACATACATGGCACGCTCCTTCTCCCGCAAGATCTGCATACAATGATTCCTGGCAACCGTATACAACCATGTACGGAATGTTTGAATATCTTGCTTCAGCACTTTCGGGATCAGTTCTTCAAAAAGCTGCATAACAGCATCCTGCGCCTCGTCCTCATTCCGCAAATACTTGAGGCACAATCCATATACAAGCGGAATGTAACGATCATAAAGTTTACCAAAATAATCAGTTTTGCCGCTGTTTCTATACAGCTACAAAAGATCTTCATCTGTATCCGGAGTAGAGGTCATTCGCAAAAAAGCCATAACTTATTTGTTTTAAGCGCAAAGATAACGCAAACCGCAAAAAACACAAAACGAAAATCTATTTTTGTTTCGTATTCCCGGAGTTACGCTATCTTCAATTTCTGATTAAAAAATAATGCAAATAAAAAAGACGTGATAAAACTTAATTGATTCTGTTTTTTCAAAAAAAGTCCTTCTCACAAGAAAAAAATACCCGACGAAAAAACTTCAATTATTCAGAATTTATTTTTTACCTTTGCTTCTTTCAATTTCAAACCTAAACACAGAATCTATATGACTATTAACAAATTAACATTATTTGTGGTATTTGCTATGATATGCAGTTTTGCATCAAAAGCGCAGTATACCGATTTATACACCTTCGAAAAGGGTACAAGTTTGCTTGGGGTTAATGTAGGCGTAAGTCTTGGCAATGATAACAGAACCGCTATTTCGGCTTTTTACGAATACGGATTGTCTAAACTGTTCGTAGATGAGTGTACGCTCGGGGGCGGCATCTTCGGCGGGTTTCATAAGGATAAATTGGGAAATGAAACAGAAAAGATATATATTGTGGGGGTAAGACTGAATGTTCATTACCAGTTTGTTGACAGACTTGACACATACGCTGGTTTCGCACCCAATTTCAATATAAAAACATACGAGATAGAAGACGATGAAGCAAAATTCGAATGCTACTTTCATGTCGGAGGTCGTTATTATCTGACAAACTGGCTCGGGGTTTTTGCAGAAATGAGTACAGGCTATAATAATTTCAGCGGTGGCGTGTCCGTAAAATTCTGATACCAAATCCGAAGTCAATATGTACCAAACCATAAGAAAAAGACTGTCACTTTTGATCAAAAGCGACAGTCTTTTTCTTATTTTCTCTTAGACTATTCCGTTATAACGGAAAACTCGCCAATACCTGCTACAGCCGATTTTTCCGCCACGCGTTTAACCACAAAACGGATCACCTGTCCTTTAACAGATGAAAAACGAATTTCCTGCATGACCGGATTATTCACAATGTTAGAAAATTCTCCGTCCGATACTTTTTTATTATCTATATATAACTGATACGCAATAATATAATCATTCGCATCACGACGCTGATTCGGCGTATAACAAAACCCGGAAATATCCATTGGCTCAGATAATTTCACGACCAATTCGGCTTTTTCCACCGGTATACGACAAGCTGTGTATCCATTTCCGTCAAATACTACACGCACTTTTTCATCTGTCGGAAACAACACCTCATAGTGTGATGCCGGGATATTAAAATCCGCAACAGCAACCGGGCTCCACTTACCTGACAACTTATCATAGGATGCTGCATTTACAACTCCCTTACGTTCAAATTCAAACGGTTCTTCGTACCTGTCAGACGACTCTGTAGGCCTGGTTCCATCCGTTGTATAGTAAACAATTGTACTGGCATCATCGGAACTGATAGTTACAAGGCTTTCTTCATTACGACGAATAACCGGTTCAACCATTAATGACGGAGCCAGATAGGCCTCAACATTATTTATACATATAGGTCCGCGCGCATCCATAAAACGTATACGAAGTTGCTTAGTTTCAATTGTCTGAAAACGTACAATTCGTTTATAACCCACCGTAGTTGTGGAATCAACCGCGTTCACCTCTTCCCAGTTTCCATTCTGCTCCGTTTCAACAACAAATTTACGTACACGTTGCCCTAATGGTATATATTCCTGTATCAACACACGATTCAACGATGTCGGTTTATTAAATGAAAAAGTAAGCTCTCCGTTTACAATACCGTCGCTGGTCGCCCAACAAGTATTCCAATCATTATCAAGCACATTTTTCGCCGAAAAGTTTTTGCCACGTGTATCACTCGCCTTAACCGTCGCACCCACAAGAAGATTTTCTTTTAAATCATTTCGTATCGTTTCGGCCCACTCCATAGCACGCGCCGAATCTATCGGATGCACACGCCCGCTAAGTGCAATCGGAAAATTAAGTATAAGATTCGCATTATGTCCGATACTATTGTAATAAACATCGACCATTTGCTTCAATGTTTTTACCTGATGATCTTCACGGGCGTGATAAAACCATCCGGGGCGCACAGAGACATCCACTTCACCGCCAAGCCACTTCGGGCCGTTTTCATTCCCCCATTGACTCCCTTTATATTCGTATCCGAGGGCTGGCTCCGAATCATATATACTCCATTGTGTATCACCTGCCCAGCCACTTTCATTTCCAATCCAGCGGATATCCGGAACAGTACCACCGAAAATCATTGCCGAAGGATGCTTTTCCTTGATTATATCACGTGCTTTTTCATAATTATAATAAGATTTAGAATCTATTGAACGGCGTTCATCCGCACCGCCATACCAACCCGTTCCTCCATTAGCTCCATCAAACCAAAACTCAAAGAGAGGTCCGTAATTAGTAACCAGTTCCCGAATCTGATTATGATATGTCTCAACATATTCAGGCTTTCCGTAACCGGCATTATTCCTGTCCCATGGAGATAAGTAAATACCTAATTTAAGACCATGCTTTTTACATGCTTCCGATAAATCACGTACAACATCTCCTTTTCCATCTTTCCATGGAGAATTTTTCACGCTATATTCAGTCGTTTCCGTCGGCCACAAACAAAAACCATCATGATGTTTTGTCGTTATAACAACCCCTTTCAAACCAATCTCCTTAAAAAGGCACACCCACTGTTCACAGTTAAGATCCTCCGGATCAAATGTCGAGGCAGGCGTGTTTCCATACCCCCATTCGAGATCATTAAAAGTATTAAGGCCAAAATGAACAAATGCATACATTCCCGTTTTATGCCATTCGATCTGTTCCGGAGTCGGGAGAGGTGCCACCGGGGTTGGCGGTTCTACGGAACTTTTACCACACGCAGCCAGGACAAAGGAGATCATCCCGATTGATATTACTTTTTTCAATTCCATAAATAGTAAGATTTAATTATTAAAATACAGACATTTACAATCTTTACTCTCCTATTATTTTCACCAATACGCGTTTACGCCGCTTACCGTCAAATTCCCCATAAAAAATCTGTTCCCATGGGCCCAAATCAAGCTTACCATTTGTTACGGCGACAACAACTTCCCGACCCATTAAAGTTCGTTTGATATGCGCATCGGCATTATCTTCAAAACCATTATGCTGATACTGGCTATAAGGTTTTTCCGGAGCAAGCTTTTCCAACCAGACCTCGAAATCATGATGTAATCCGCTCTCGTCGTCATTAATAAAAACACTCGCTGTTATATGCATGGCATTGCAAAGAAGTAATCCTTCTTTTATACCACTTTCTCTAAGATTTTTTTCCACTTCAGGCGTAATATTGATCAGTTGCCTGCGACGTTCTGTTTCAAACCAGAGTTCTTTTCTGTATGATTTCATCGTTATCTTATTTTTAGGTCACTTGTATTTCTGTGCAAATTCTGATGATATATAATTTGAATAACTGCAACACACTTCCGAAGACAGGTCTATTCCACACTGTATGATTTTCGCCCAATCCATTTCGGTCAAAGAAGGAACATCACGGTATCCTACCTCATATTTCAACAACCCGTAAACAATACCGGCATTAAAATTATCACCGGCACCTATAGTACTTACAGGATTTACCTTTTTTGAATTAAAGTGTGCACATACATTCTCCGTATATAGATTTACTCCGTCAGACCCGTGCGTTGTTATAAAACAATCGCAATAGTGCCTGATAATTTCCGAATAAACATCATTCATATCGGCCATCTCATACAAATGATAGAAATCTTCATTCGAACCGCGTACAATCGTTGCATAGCTGCAATTTTCCGCAACAGAAGCACGTAATGATAATACTTCAGCTTTATGTGAAGGACGGAAATTAGGATCATAATAAATCAATGCCTTACACCTCCTCGCCTCTTCTAAAAACTCCAGAAAACGCTTTCTGAACAAAGGATTCAGCGCATAAAACGAACCAAACACAAATATATCATCCTCATTTATCTCCGGAAACGGAATATTCAACCTTTTCTCCGGGTAATCCGTATGAAATATATACTCTGCATTCCGGTCTGCACCAAGAAAGGCCAGCGAAACAGGACTTTTGCGAGCCTGAAAACGATCTATATAATGGGTGATCATCCCATTTTCATGCATAAAATTATAAACGATATCCCCGACACGGTCATCTCCCACTTCACTAATGAATGTAACAGGAACACCCAGACGGCTTAAAGAAACCATTCCGTTCAGAACCGAGCCTCCAACTATCGCGCGCTGAGGTTTTTCATTTTCGAATATAATATCGAGAATAGTTTCTCCTATACCAATAACCTTACGCATCTGTTTTTTATTTAACGCCTGCTTTGTTCACGGCTTTTTTCGCCAAGATAACCTCCATGATGCCGTTTAGCATAATCAGCATTCGTAAAGCCTATTTTCTTCATTACACTAACAACGAGTATATCTCCCATAACAGTCATAACCGTCGTCGAAGTAGTCGGGGTCAGACCCAGCGGGCAAACTTCTTCCGGAGCACCGGTCAGTAAACAAACATCAGCCTCTTTGGCGAGAGGACTATCCGGATTTGATGTAATAACGATAAATTTCACATCCGGCACCAATCCTCTGGATAAATTCACCAATTCTTCCAATTCACGCGTTTTTCCGGAATTGGACATCAGTAACATGATATCATTTTTCCGCATGACACCTAAATCTCCATGCTGCGCTTCGCTCGGATGAAGAAAATATGCAGGCGTACCCGTAGAACTGAAAGTCGTCGCTATATTCATAGCAATCTGCCCGGCCTTACCCATACCACTGACAATCAGCGCCCCTCCCAGATTGTGGACATACTTATTTATCAAATTAACAGCTTTTTCATAAGATTCTGTAACAGGTATATTACAAACTGCATTAGCTTCTTTGTCTATTATAGACTTAATATCCTCATACATCATGGCAGAAACGTTTTTAATGCCGGCAAATATACAATTTTTTTTCTATTCTTATCTATTATTTATTTTTTCTCGTATCTTTGCAAACGTCAACATTTTTTTGAAAAAGCATTTTCTGTCATGATAAACAATAAACTCTTCTACAAACTTTTTACAGTTTGCTTCATATCCATCATATTCTGCGGATGCCAGAAATCCAACACTTTTACAGTTAAGGGTGTAGTAGCCGGTGCTGCCGGGCAAACGCTGTACCTTGTAAATACGGGGTTATCCTCGAATACAACCATCGACTCGGTAAAACTTAAATCCGACGGAAAATTTTTATTTAAACAGCCCCGTCCGAAATATCCTGATTTTTACCGCCTGAAACTAAAAAATCAGTCCATTCATTTTTCGGTCGATTCTACTGAAACAATCATATTTACGGCTGACGCGCATAACTTTGAAACCTCTTACTCTGTTGAAGGATCGGAAAACAGTAAAGCATTCAAAGAGATAACCCTTGCTCAACTTGATGCAAATCAAGAACTTCGAAAACTGCGCGACAGCTATGGCATGAACTTAATTCCGGATACTACCTATCAGGAAAGCATCATGAAAGCGGTCAAATCATATAAAGAAACAGCAAAAAAATACATCTTCGGAGCCCCAATGTCCCCTGCTGCATATTTTGCCCTCTTCCAGCAAATAGATGGTCTGTGGTTCTTTGATTTATACGATAAGACAGATTCAAAAGCCTATGGCGCCGTAGCCACAAGTTATAAAACATTTTACCCGGAAAGCCCGCGAGCCAAACAACTGGAGAGTCTGGCCCTCCAATCATTAAAAGTCACGCGCGGCGAACGACAAAGATCCATAGATATTCCTGATGCAAAAGAAGTTAGCTTTATTGACATTGAACTACCGGATATCAATGGAAAAGATATCAAATTAAGTGATATTGCAGAAGGTAAAGCAGTATTGGTAAATTTCACCGCATATCAAACCGAATGGTCACCATCATTTAATATGGAGTTAAACGGATTATATAATAAATATAAAGATAAAGGATTCGAGATATATCAGATTTCACTCGATAATGATGCACATTTCTGGAAAAATGCGGCAGCAAATATACCCTGGACATGTGTGCGTGATCCCCAATCAATTTATTCGTCTATTGCTGCAATATACAATGTACGCCAACTTCCTGCATTATTTCTTTTAAATAATAAAGGAGTAATGGTTAAACGTATTGAATCGGTTGATACCATTGAAAACGATATAAAAGCAGCTATGTAGAAATATGTTATAAAGCATACTCCATCACTTGCCTTATAAAAAAAATAAGAGTATCTTTGCATTTAAATTATGAGAAATAAAGAGTTCCAGCTATCAAATGTTAGCTGGGATTCTTTTTTACATTCACGCAAACAGGAGGAATATACTATGGCTGTTACATACATGACAGAGGAAGGCTATAATAAGATTTTAGCCGAAATTAATTACTTAGAATCTGTAAAACGCCCTGAAATATCAGCGCAAATAGCAGAAGCAAGAGACAAAGGCGACTTATCCGAAAATGCCGAATATGATGCAGCACGTGAAGCGCAAGGACTTCTCGAGGCTAAAATCGCACAATTAAAAGGCATGATTTCCAATGCTCGCCTCATTGATGAATCTCAGCTAAAAACCGATGTCGTACAGATAATGAATAAGGTCAAATTAAAAAATGCAAAAACAAAAGCAATAATGGCCTATACGATTGTCTCCGACTCGGAAGCTAATCTGAAAGAAAATAAAATTGCCGTCAGCACTCCGATAGCACAAGGGCTCATGGGTAAAAAAGTCGGCGATGTTGTAGACATCAAAGTACCATCCGGAACAATGAGTTTTGAAATTCTTGAAATTTCCTTGGGGATGTAAATACAATATAAAACTCAACAAAAATGGCATCTATATTCAGTAAAATAGTCGCAGGAGAAATCCCCAGTTACAAAATTGCGGAAAACGAGGAATTTTACGCATTTTTAGATATTAATCCTGTTGCAAAGGGACATACGCTCGTTATTCCCAAAAAGGAAACAGACTACATTTTCGATATTGACGATGAGGTCCTCGGGCGAATGATGGTTTTTACTAAAAAAATAGCCGCTGCAATCAAAAGTACAATTCCCTGCCTGCGTGTCGGCGTCGCAATCGTAGGACTTGAGGTTCCTCATGCACACATACATCTGATACCGATAGACAAGGAGTCGGACATGCTTTTTGGTAATCCGAAACTCAGGCTCACACCGGATGAACTAAAAACCATAACGGAAAATATTAAAGCTAATTTACCATAAAAAAGGTGTGTCATCAGGCACACCTTTTTTAATATACACCTTAAAAATCTAATTATTTTTTACATTTATAACAAATAAAAATAATAACTACATTGCTAAGTCAGTGTATTTTCGTAAATTTGCGGCCAAACAAAAATAACATATAGTAATGAAAAAATTTCAATTAGCAAATAATGTTCTCGGTTGTATCGTTTTTGCAATCGCAGCTGCTGTTTATTTAATGACGATTGAACCGACAGCCAGCTTCTGGGATTGCGGTGAATTCATAACTTCAGCATACAAACTTGAAGTTGGCCATCCGCCCGGAGCTCCATTATTCATGTTAATCGGAAATATTTTTTCTCATCTGACAGATGCTGCTAACGCTGCAAAAATGGTAAACTCAATGTCTGCCTTATTCAGTGCATTGACTATTTTATTCCTTTTCTGGACAATAACACATCTTACCCGCAAATTGCTTGTTAAAGATAAAGAAAATATGACTTTATCACAAACAATACTTATCCTTGGCTGCGGACTCGTAGGTTCACTTGCCTATACATTCAGCGATACATTCTGGTTCAGTGCAGTGGAAGGAGAGGTGTATGCGTCATCCTCCCTGTTTACAGCAGTTGTATTCTGGCTGATTCTGAAATGGGAAGACTATGCGGACGCACCCCATGCCGACCGTTGGATTATTCTTATCGCATATCTGATGGGGTTAAGCATTGGAGTCCACTTACTTAACTTACTTTGTATACCGGCTATCGTTCTTGTATATTATTATAAAAGATTTCCGAATCCTACACTTAAAGGCACTATTTATGCTTTAATCATCTCTTTTGCCATGATTGCAATTATGATGTATGGTGTTGTTCAGGGACTTGTTGAAGTGTGCGGATGGTTCGAACTGCTATTTGTCAACACATTGAAAATGCCTTATAATTCAGGTGTATTTGCATATGTAATAACGATTGCGGGTGTATTAATCTGGGCAATATGGGAAACGATGAGACAGGATGTAAACACGAAACGTATGAAAATCGCGTTCATTCTGTCGGTAACACTTCTTGGGATACCTTTCATCGGAGACGGATATTTTCTTGGTATAGTTCTAATTGCTGCTCTAACCATTTTTATGTTCTGGTACAAGAAAATCAATATCAAAGCTTTGAATACGATTCTTATTTCATTAATGGTCATTGTAATCGGGTACTCCACCTTTGCATTAATACTTGTCCGCGCAACCGCAGACACTCCTATGAATCAAAATAATCCCCGTGACATTTTTACGCTCCGCACCTATCTTGCACGCGAACAATATGGAGACACCCCTCTATTGTACGGACGCACCTATGTTTCCGAACTAGAACGTGAAAATAAAGGAGGATATTCCGTACCTGTAATGAAAAAGGGCACACCGGCCTGGTCACGCATTATCAAAAACAATCCGGATGAAAAAGATCGCTACGAAATAACATCTTACAATGAAAGACCTGTATTTATCAAAGAAACGTGTATGCTTTTTCCGCGTATGCATAGCTCTACCGATCAAAATCATATAGCAGCATATAAAGAATGGGGAGAAGTTACGGGAACACCGGTTAAGGTTAACGTCGGCAACGAAACAAAAACAGTAATGAAACCTACTTTTACCGAAAACCTGCGGTTTTTCTTTAATTATCAACTCAATTTCATGTACTGGCGTTATTTTATGTGGAACTTTTCCGGTCGCCAGAACGATATGCAGGGATATGGTAATATTATGCATGGAAACTGGATTACCGGAATAAAATTCATCGATGAACTACGTGTCGGGCCACAGGATAATATGCTGTACGACATTGCACACAACAAAGGCCATAATGTCTTTTATATGCTTCCGTTGTTACTTGGAATCATTGGAATTCTTTATCAGGTGCTCAAAAAAGGAGAACAGGGTATCCAAAGTTTCTGGATTACATTCTTCTTATTCTTCATGACCGGAATTGCAATTGTATTATACCTAAATCAGAGCCCTTATCAGCCACGTGAACGCGATTATGCATATGCCGGCTCATTCTATGCTTTTTGCATATGGATTGGTATTGGAGTTGCGGGTATCGCCAAACTCCTTGAGAAAGCCAAATTACCTCCTGTAGCAGCAAGTGCTATAGCAACGCTTGTTTGTCTTTTTATACCGCTTCAGATGGCATCACAGACATGGGACGATCACGATCGTTCAGGGCGTTACGTAGCACGCGATTTCGGACGCAATTATCTTGAATCATGCGAACCGGACGCAATCATCTTTACGCATGGCGATAACGACACGTTCCCTTTATGGTATGTTCAGGAAGTAGAAGGGGTACGTACAGATGTACGCGTATGTAACACCAGTTATCTGCAAACAGACTGGTATATTAATCAAATGAAACGGCAGGCCTATAATTCAAATCCGCTGCCTATATCATGGGAATATAAAGATTATGTACAAGGCAAACGTGACATGATTTACTTATTTTCCCAAACAGATCAACCGATAAGTCTTGGAGCGGCTCTTAACTTTGCAAAAAGCGATGATCCAAAACATCAGATGGCATATGGTAGTAACATGCTGGACTATCTCCCATCTACAAACTTAGTCCTCAAGATAGATTCTGCAAATATTGTAAAAAAACATACGGTAAATCCTGAATACGAACCCTATATTGTGGACCAGATCGACATCAATCTTGGGGATAGGAACGCTATATCCAAGGTCGATGCCATAACCTTAGATATACTGAATACGAATAACTGGGAGCGTCCTATTTATTATGCAATAACAGTGCCCGGCAATATTTATAGTTATGTAGGAGACTATATGCAAAAGACCGGTCTGGCATCCCAGATTGTTCCCCTAAAAACAAAAGGTACAAATCTGGAAATCAACACTAAAAAAATGTATGACAATGTCATGAATAAATTCAAATGGGGAGGAGTAGATAAACCAGGAACTTACCTCGAAGAAACGACGATGAGAATGTGTAAATCACAGCGCTCCGTTATTTTTGCCGATCTTGCAAACGCTCTCATGAACGAAGGCAAACGCGATAGTGCCATACAGGTTCTCGACAAATGTGTCGAAGTCTTTCCGGAAGAAAATGTTCCCTATGATTTCAGTGCTTATTCCATAGCAACCCTTTATTTCGCATTGGGGGAAACTGAAAAAGCTAAAGAAGTTGCTTCAAGCATTATAGATAAAAGCATGGGTAATGTAGACTGGATGTTGCGTCTCAAACCTTCACAAAGAGAAACTGTTATGCCTCTGCTGAATGATAATTTAGCATTATTAAGAAACTTATTAAATGTAAGTTATCAATACGACAAAGAATTTGCCCAGGCATATATGGAGCAATATAACAGCTATTTTAATCAATATCAGTCCGGTCAAAAGAGACAGTAAACAATGCTAATAGAACAGCCCCCCCGGATTTACCGATGGTTATTTCCGGGGGCTCTTTGGAAAATACCGGCGCCAAAGGGAAAACCCCAAAATGTATACCTCACTTTCGATGATGGTCCGATTCCGGAGATGACACCGTGGATCCTTGAAGTTCTTGATAAGTATGAAATAAAAGCTACATTTTTTTGTGTCGGGGAAAATGTCCGCAAATATCCGGAATTATATAATATGTTGTTAAAACGTGGTCATCGTGTCGGGAACCATACTTTTAACCACATACAGGGAATCCGGTTCTGGTCAAAAAACTACATCCGGAATATAGCAGAAGCAGCTAAATATATAGATAGTGATCTGTTTCGTCCTCCACACGGACATATGCGCTTTCCACAAGTATTACGCTTGCGAAAATTATTCCGGATTATTATGTGGGATGTCGTCACACGCGACTACAGCCCTCATATGACAGCCAAAGGGGTACTCAATAATGTAAAAAGATATACACGCAACGGCTCCATCATTGTATTTCATGACTCACTCAAAGCCATAGGCCGCATAGAAGAAGCATTACCCAGGGCCATAGAATGGCTTCAGAAAGAAGGATACCAATTCAAAACTTTTGATTAAAAATCAGCCCATGACCACTTCCTGAACTTTATAAACCACTTCCATCCATACCCAATAACGCAAAGCCTTACCCAGAAACATAGATATTGCAACCACCCAGACATTTGCTCTCATAAAGCCAAGTGCAACAGCAATAAAATCGCCGATACCGGGTAAAAAGACAAAAAAACCCATCCATGAACCCTTATCTTTTATCCAGTTCTGGACACGCTCTAATTTACTTATATCAAGTCGAAGGTATTTTTGAATCCATTCTATTTTACCGACCTTTCCCAGCCAGTAACAGGTCATACCTCCCAGAAAATTACCTGTTGTGGCAGCAATCATACATGGCCAATAGGACGCTCCGCCTATAAGAACCCCTGTAAGCACTACCTCCGAACTAAACGGTAATATCGTTGCGGCAAGAAAAGATGCAATAAATACACCAATATAACCATATTCTATTAAAAATTCCATACCCGCATGACAAAAGAAACAACACAAAGAACAAGCACGGAATAATATAAAATAAACCGGAAACGATTATGCATACTTTCTAAAAAATAGGCAATCAAGACTGAACCAGGAAGGTATAATATAGCTGAAAACGAATCTGCGGAATTACCATATAAGAATATAAGAATCAGGGACCATACCGACATATTCAACAGAAAAAACAGCATCTGACGCACACGCACGCTATTATTAAACGCATCTATTTTTATATGAAAAAGCGCCATAATCAACAATAATACAATGCCGATAAAACCAATCTGATAGTATTGAAACGATATTGCAATTGAAAAGAGTTCAAAATCCATCAGAGACGAAAACAAAGATACAAACATTGAAAAATCATGCTTCCACACACACCAGGCTAATACAAACCAATAGATTATCAGCAGTCCGATAAGAGAAGCCATAAAGCTTCTGAAACTCAACGAACGAAACTGGTACATCCCAATCCATAACAACGGAACAAACCACAATACCTGTGGCATGAATAAGCCGGCAGTTCCAACCAATACTCCCGCATTAAACAATTTTCCTGTAGCCTCCGGCGACTGATAAGAATTAAACAATTCATATATCATAAAAACGAGGCATAAAAGAACGACAGAAACCTCCCTAAACGGAAGTAATCCGGCATTAGTGCTGATTAATAACATAAAAAGCATAAACGGCAAACGCGTTCTCTCACGAATAAGCATCTCGATATCACTTATCCGTTGCATAACAAAAGCTGTTAAAGTCAATAGCAGTAATCCAATAATATATATGAAAAACCTATGATTAAGCAGTTTGCACAATGCTTCCCAAAATGAAAAAACAGCACTGTCTACCGTTAACGGGAAACCGATGGAATAAATATAACCTGTACTCCAACATAGCAGACAGACAGTAAAAGTTATTAACATAGACGGCCAATCCGACAATGTTCTGATCCGTTTATCTGTACTGCGATAATGCCTCATAAGAAGTTTCAATTACAACGGCTGACTGAAATTAATAAAAGAAGGTTTTATTATTTCAAACATCAAATCCTATATCACTACGAAAATATTTATTATCGAACTGTATTGCTTCAGCTCCGGCAAACGATTTTGACAATGCTTCTTCTTTAGTTGTACCATAGGAACTGACCGCTATAACACGTCCGCCGGCAGTCACAATCTTTCCGTCTTTCACAGTAGTGCCCGCATGAAAGACAACACTTTCGGGAAATACATTTCCAATACCGCTTATTTCCTTTCCCTTTTCGTAATCTTCGGGGTACCCCCCACTGACAAGCATAACAGTAACAGCTGTACGCGGATCTTCCTGCAATTCCCTCTCTGCAAGATCTCCCTGAGCCACACCTTCAAGCAAATCTACCAGATCGCTCTGGATACGCAGCATCACGACTTCAGTCTCAGGATCACCCATACGGCAATTATATTCGATAACCATCGGCTCCCCTCCGACATCTATGAGACCGAGAAAAATAAAACCTTTATAATCTATCCTTTCTTCTTTTAATCCTTTTACAGTCGGTCGGATGATACGTTCATCGACCTTCTGCATAAACATTTCATCTGCAAAAGGGACTGGCGAAACAGCACCCATACCTCCGGTATTCAGACCGGTATTTCCTTCTCCGATACGTTTGTAATCTTTTGCAACCGGCAAAACTTTATAATCAGTCCCATCCGTTACTACAAAAACCGAACATTCTATTCCATCCAGAAATTCTTCTATCACCACCGTACGACTCGCATCACCGAACATGCCCTGCAACATATTATCCAGTTCATCAACAGCATCTTCGAGAGAATCTATGATAAGAACACCCTTTCCGGCCGCCAATCCGTCAGCTTTCAATACATAGGGAGCTTTCAATGTATCCAGGAAGGCTATCCCTTCATCAAGTTGTTCGGCAGTAAAACTCCTGTATCGCGCAGTCGGAATCTGATGACGCGTCATAAAAGCTTTTGCAAAATCTTTACTCCCCTCAAGGCGCGCGCCGGACTGACTGGGACCTATAACAGAAATACCGTTCAATTCCGGATCTGCTTTAAAAAAATCATAAATTCCTTTTACCAATGGATCTTCCGGGCCAACAACGACCATATTGATTTCGTTTCTCAGCGAAAAATCCTTGATTTTAGAAAAATCATCCGCTTTTATATCTACGTTTATACCTACTGCCGGTGTCCCGGCATTACCCGGTGCAATGTATAATTTATCAACTTTCGGACTCTGAGCGATTTTCCAGGCCATTGCATGTTCGCGTCCCCCTGACCCTAATAACAGAATATTCATTGTCTTGTTTTATTTATAGTTTACAGATTATCATCAAAATACCTTGTTATTTTTTCATAAAGATGTGGGCGGTCCTTTCCTATTACATTGTGAGGATGACCGGGATAAACAAAATAATCGGGAAATGTACCAGTATCAACACAGGCCCTAATAAATAACAAACTATGTTGCCACACAACAACAGGATCCACATCGCCATGAATAAGTAACAAACGCCCTTTCAGATCACCGGCTTTATTTAACAAGTTAGAATTCTTATATCCTTCTGGATTTTCTTTCGGATGATCCATATAACGTTCTCCATACATAATCTCATAACGATGCCAGTCTATAACAGGGCCTCCCGCGACTCCAGCCTTAAAAACATCCGGATATGTCAGCATAAGATTGGTGGTCATAAATCCTCCATAACTCCAGCCATGTACACCTATGCGTTCAGTATCAATGTATGGCAAAGACTTCAAAAATTTGACTCCTTCCATTTGGTCAGCCATTTCCGCTTCACCAAGATTCCGGTGGATGACACTCTCAAATTCAAACCCGCGATTCGCAGAACCACGCCCGTCAACCGTAAACATCACATACCCCTGACGGGCCATATAGATATCCCAGCCTCCGGCGCCATTCATCCAGCCCCCGGTAACCAGTTGCGCATGAGGACCTCCATAAACATAAATAATTGTCGGATACTTTTTCGTTTCATCCATATCCGGAGGAGTTATCAAACGATAATACAACTTTGTTTTTCCATCTGCCGCAGTAAGCGTACCAACTGCTATTCCCGGCATATCATATTTTTCAAACGGATTTTTTGCCAACAACAACGACTTTACCTCATGACCGTCTTTCAGGCTTACAATATCCACATCACGCGGTATCACAGGAGAAGATACCTGATCAATCATATAAGCAGCAGAAGCATTAATACTGACAGAGTGAACCCCGGCCTTTGTATTCATGCATTTACGCTTTCCGGTTTTCATATCCAATTTCCACAGATATGTTTCAAGCGGACTACCTTCTTCCGTCGAATTAACATCTTGTGGTGCAGTTGCTGTAAAAAACAGATTACGCCCGTTCCCATCAAAACCAAGCACATCCTTCACAAGCCAGTTGCCTTTTGTCAGTTGCCTCAACATTTTCCCATCAGCATCATAAAGATAAAGATGATTATATCCGTTGCGCTGACTTTGCCAGATAAACTGTTCCGGATGATCAGGAAGAAAGAGTATCGCCTCCTGCGGTTCCACATAACGTTCGCTTGTTTCCGTAAACAATTCCGCTTCACGTTCTCCTGTTTCCGCATTATAACGGACTAATATACAGGTGTCCTGTCCACGGTTCAGTTCGGCTATATAAACACTCTTCTCATCAGGACTCCACGCGATATTTGTAAGATATTTTTCCTTCGGCAAGCCCGTCTTAAGCCATACCGTCTGTTTGTCCGACAAACGGTAAACACCGACAGTCACTTCATGACTTTTCATTCCTGCCATCGGATATTTAAAAGGCTCGACCTTAGCAACACGTTCCCTCACGTTAACGATCGGATAATCCGTCACCATCGTCTCATCCATACGATAAAAAGCGAGAGCGTTACCTTTGGATGACCAAAATAACCCTTTATTAATTCCAAATTCATTTTGATGTACCGATGTACCGCAAACGATTCCCCTATCGGTTTCCGTTGTTACGACTTCCGTATCTCCGTCAGGGGTAATAATGAAAACGTTATTTTCTTTCGTGAATGCGATATTTCCATTTGCCTTATTATATTCCCACCGGCTTCCGGCTTTATCCAATACATATTTCGCAACAATCCGATTCGTCGACAAATCGAAATGCACACGATTATTTTTATATTGAAATGCAATCACCTGAACTTTTTCATCCGGCACAAAAAAAACAGGCATTGAGCCGATCGTCGGAAGTCCGGCCGGCACAAGTATTTCATTCAACTGATCCCGGGTGAAAGCTACCCGCTCCTCTTTATCCGTAGGAAGCGCTGCAAGCAGACTATCTCCTTTTACATAGATATACATATCTGCGCACCACTGTAATTGTTTTACAGACGGTGGTATAAAACGGTGACTATTCTTTCCCCCCGGAATAAGTTCCTGGAAACCCAGGATTTTTTCCTGTGGCATTGCAGACATAGAAATTAATGCAGCCATGATCAATAAAGCGAACTTAATCTTCATTCCCCCTATCTTTAAAAGATTTCCGGTTTCTATCGAAAGGCTTGCCTTCTTTTTTTAATGGCTTACGGTCGCGATCAAATGATTTACGGCCGCTATCAAACGATCTTTTCTCTTTATCGAATGGCTTATGGTCCTTATTAAATGGTTTACGGTCTTTGTTAAAAGGTTTTTTATCTCCGAACGACGAACGTCCCTCTCCAGACGAACGATCCCTTCCAAATGAACCGCCTCTATCTGATGATCGCTCCTTATCCGAAAAACGCCCCTTTCCAAACGGACGGCTTTCCCGACCGTAAGGCTTACGATCTTTTCCGGCTAATCTTTCTTCCGCAAACTTTTTATTTCTAAACGGCGTGTTTTCTTCCTGATCCTGTCCAAATCCACGACCACTTTGTCTCTCACGGTCTCCGGTACGCTCACCACGCCCTTCGCGATGACCACCAAAATTCTCCTTCCGTCCACCGACACGATCTCCACGCTTCTCAAATCCCCCTTTTCGATTACTACGTTCTTCACGACTGCCACTGGAGCGCTCGCCTCGTCTACCGTCGGAATCATGATCACGATCCCTCCCATTACGCCAACTTCGTGAACTACCGCTTTCACTTTGACGATCACCCCGATCCTCGCGTCGTCCACCGCTTTCACTCCACTTTCGGTTCCTATCCTCTCCGCCTTCTTTCTGTTCTTTTTTATAATCTTTATTTTTGCCCTCAAACAGTTCGTAGCAACGATATTCACATTCCAGATCGCCATTAATGAGTTTCATTCTCTCCTTCGGGCGCAATCCTATTTTGTCGAAACACTCATCCTTATAGCTTAATATCCAAGCACTATATCCTGAGAAAACATGCTTCAGGCGTTCGCCGATCATACTGTACAACTCTAAGATATCATTTGCAGAAATACGTTCCCCATAAGGAGGATTCATCACCAGAATACCCGGCTTAGGCGCTTCGGAATATTGCTGAAACGGCATGATCTTCAACTCGATATACTTTAAAAGGCCGGCACTGCGCACATTTTGCTCTGCCTTCTCAATCGCCAGCGGAGAGATATCGGAACCATAACACTTACATTGAAATTCACATTCCGCCGATTCGTCATTGTATATTTCATCAAATAAATCACGGTCGAAATCAGGCCACCGTTCAAAAGCATATTCTTTCCGGAAAACACCCGGAGCAATATTCAGGGCAATCATAGCCGCCTCAATAAGCAATGTCCCGGAACCGCACATCGGATCGATAAAATGAGACTCTCCACGCCAACCGGTTTTCAAAATCATACCTGCTGCGAGCACCTCATTCAAAGGCGCCTCAACCTGACTTACGCGATAGCCGCGTTTATGAAGGCTTTCACCCGAACTGTCAAGCGAAACCGTACAATCGTTATGCGAAATATGGATATTGATATAGACATCCGGATTATTGACCCTTACAGAGGGACGTTTTTCATACTTATCGTTGAAATAATCGGCAATCGCGTCTTTCGTACGATATGCCACAAACTTTGAGTGATTAAAACTCTCGGAATAAATAACCGCGTCTACCGCAAAAGTCTTATCCGGCGAAAGATAGTTATCCCAATCAATATTTTTCACCTCCTGATAAACCGCATCCGCATGACTTGCCTTAAACTCGGCGACAGGCTTAAGAATTCTTAACGCCGTACGACAATAAAAATTTGCTTTATAGAGCATTGCCTTATCACCTGTAAACGAAACCATTCGCCTACCCGTTTCCACATCACTCGCACCAATCGCAATAAGCTCCTCCGCTAAAACATCCTCCAGTCCGTAAAGGGTTTTGGCGATCATTTCAAAACAATTTTTTCCCATCAGTAGCTTAAATTAAGCATAACTCTGAACCTCTTGGTGCCGGGTCTTTTTCCTGTATAAAAATCACTGTATTCCACCTTGAACATTATACTTCCTACAGCATAATCACATTTATAGGTTTCCGTCCAAAGTTCTTCTTTTCCGGTATTGGGATTGTATTCTCCATAATGAATTACTTCAGTTAAATTTGCCTGAATTCTATAGTCTTCATCCAGGTACATAGAACATTCCACTTTCCCATCATAAAAAACGTCTTCGTCCAAATCAGAAATCAAGACCTCATATTGAAAATAGGAATTAAGCTCATCTTCGCCTCCGACCAATTTCCATTGATCCGATCTTACTGTATATTCTTTTACAAACCACCATTCGGACCCTCCATTTTCTCCCGGAGGCCCCTGCGGTCCTCTGGGTCCTTCACAAGAGGCAAACAACATAACCGCTGCCGACAACAAAAGCAAAATTTTCTTCATTTTCTTTCTGATTAATAACATTTGCGACAAAGATAGCACTTTTTATTCACTTCTTATTAAGGCATACCCAATTCTTTCGGACAACCTCCATCTTCATGTTCAAGTGATTTCATTGTCTTAATTTTTGACAACAAAAACAAATATAAATAATTTATTTGGAAGTTAAGATATTATGTTTATACATTTGCGCCGTCACATGTAGATAAAAAGCTTAAACAAAAACAGCCAGCCTGAAATAATGGAAAAAAACAGGAACCTGATTGAAACTTGTCTGATAAAAATCGCAGATAACGATTGCTCCGACTCATTTCGTATTTTATATAATCATTATTACAACAGACTTTTTCAACAGGCATTGTATTACCTGAATAATAATCCCGACTATGCACAAGAAGTCGTTTCCGACGTTTTTATCGCATTATGGCAAAGCAGAAAAATCCTGAAAAACGTAAACGATCCGGATGCTTACTGTTTTATCGCACTCAAGCATGCAGCAGCACGATATGTAGGAAAAAACTTCAGAGAAAAACACGAACTATTAACCGAAAACCTTCCCGATATACATATAGAAGATAACGGAGTCGACAGCGAATTAATTGATAAAGAACTACGGGAAAAATACAACGAGGCATTAAATAACCTGCCACCCCGATGTGCAGAAGTATTCCGCTTGGTCCGGGAAGAAAGAAAAAAATATTCCGAAGTTGCCGAAATTTTAGGCATCTCACCAAAAACAGTTGACAACCAAATGAATAAAGCCGTCAAATTACTTTACATGCAACTAAAAGACAATCTTATTATATTTTTTTTCTGATACCGGATAGGGATATATTTAATATCTGCACTCTTTATAGTCAAACGGACTTTCGTTTGACAACAGGCCGATTATACAATACAAGTTCAGATATTAATGATTAAACGCATAAACGGATGAATTATAAAGATACGGTACAACACGCAAGAAAAAAATTTCTGCGGCAAAGAAAACTTTCCCAAACAGAAATAGAAATCATAGAAAAAGACTTCGATGGCAAAGACTATACATACTACAAATCCATTAAGGATAAAGATTTTTTTCTGCCTGAGCGATACTCGGCCGATACTACTTACCATAAAATAAAACAAACAATACAGCCGGGAATCTCATCCCTTTCCTTATTGAAATATGCCGCAGTAATAATATCACTGACAATCATAACATTCGGCGTATATCACCTGAATAAAGCGCCCGGAGATATATTTATTTCGACATTACACGGTGAGAGAAAACAAATCGAATTACCCGATGGCTCAACAGTAATACTGAACAGCTTATCTTCCGTATCATATCCCGAAAAAATACAAAAAGGCCGCACACGTGAAATTAAACTTGACGGAGAAGCCTATTTCGATATAGTAAAAAACAGCCAGATTCCTTTTATTGTAAAAGCATCTGGAATTGAAGTTAAAGTTCTGGGAACAAAATTCAACGTATCGGCTTATAAAAACGACGAAAACATAACGACAAGCCTGTATGAAGGAGCCGTTGCCATATCTTCTGATTCCGGAGAGACCATCCGGTTAGAGCCCGGCAAACAGGCGGCATACAATAAAAAAACCAACAATATAGAACTTTTTCCAATAACCAATGAACACCAAAGCACCTGGATCAACGGCAGTATGTATTTCGAAAATATTTCATTGAAAGAGATACTCAAAATATTGGAAAGGGAAAAAAATATCACATTCAAGATTTCGGATGAAATAAACAAAGAGCTGAAATTAACGGCAAAATTCACCCACAACGAATCAGTCGAAGATATACTCGAATATTTAAGTCAATCAGGAGAATTTACATTTGAGAAAAAAGAAAACATCTACACGATAAACAAACAAAAACACTAAGAAACTAAACATGCTAAAGAAAATGATTTTTACAATGGCCATGCTGGTGATTGCATGGCATGGCCATTCGCAGGAAAAACCTATGGTCACGTTGGAAATGAGAGACGCTTCGCTGAAAGAGATTATCAAACAATTGGAACAAGCGACCACCTATTCGTTTATCTACAACGAAACAGTTGATTTAAATCAAAAGAAAAGCGTCAAAATCAAAAATCAAAAATTAAACGCTGCATTGAATCTGATTTTTGACCAAACAAATATCGATTGGAAGATCAACAAAAAACACATCACCCTAAATAACAAAAAACACGAAACCACCACTCAAAAAGTCACAATCTCCGGTTATATTACTGATGCAGAATCGTCTGAAGTCTTAATCGGTGCCAACGTCTATAATGCCACAAACGGCTCAGGCACAGCCAGCAACGAATTTGGATTTTTCAGTCTGACATCACCGGCCGGCGAAACCGAACTGCGATTTTCCTATACCGGCTATGCTACAGAAATGCAAAAAATCAACCTTTCCCAAAACAAAAACCTGAACATCCGTCTGAAAACAAACCTGCAATTGGAAGAAGTGGTCGTGATCGGCAAAGAACAGCAGGAGTCCGGCATCAAAGCGACACAAATGAGCGCGACCGATGTACCCCTCGATATCCTAAAAACAAATCCGGTACTACTCGGTGAAGCCGATATAATGAAAACAATTCAGATGCTTCCCGGTGTACAGGCAGGAACACAAGGCAGCGCAGGCGTACATGTCCGCGGAGGCGGGCCGGATGAAAATCTGATTTTATTGGATGGTATTCCATTGTACAATGTCGACCACCTATTAGGTTTTTTCTCCGTTTTCACGCCCGAAGCCGTAAAAAAAGTAACCTTATTCAAAGGAAGTTTTCCCGCGCGATTCGGCGGCCGGCTATCTTCCGTCATCGACGTTCGTACCAACGACGGCGATATGTACAATTACCATGGCACCTTCAGCGTCGGGCTATTATCCAGCAAGTTACAAATGGAAGGGCCTATATGGAAAGGACGCACTTCGTTCAATATTTCCGCCCGACGCTCCTATCTCGATCTGATAGCCATGCCGTTTTTCAAAGAAGACAAAGGTATTCTTTACTTCTATGATTTTAACGCGAAAATCAATCATAAGTTCAGTGATAAAGACCGCCTATTTATCAGTCTGTATAATGGGCGCGATAAATTCGGCACCGAGTTCCACGACGATAGCGAAAGCTACAAAACAAAAGATAAAGGACATCTCAACTGGGGAAACACATTAGTTGCGGCCCGTTGGAACCATATCTTTTCACCTAAATTATTCAGCAATGCAACCGTTGCTTTCACAAACTACCTCTTCAACATCAAAACGGATTCATATACCGCTTATCCAAAAGAAAATATGGATAACTCAATGCACGCCACATATAATTCCGGAATCAAAGACTATAGCTTCAAAGTGGATTTCGAATATTATCCGTCTCCTAAACATCACGTAAAATTCGGAACGAATTACCTGTATCACAACTTCAAACCGGAAGTCGAGACGCTAAAAGTGAAAGACAATGAAAATGGCGAAGTATCCGACAGTACATACAGCAATTTATCCAATTCACACATCTACGCAAACGAAATCTCCGTATATGCCGAGGATGATTTTAACATAACATCACGCCTCAGCCTCAACACGGGACTTCATTTTTCGTTATTCAATGTCAGAAACACGACCTACACTTCGATACAACCACGCCTCTCGGCACGCTATCAACTTTCGGACGACATTGCACTGAAAGCTTCCTATACAAAAATGAACCAATACATACACCTCCTTTCCAGTTTCAATATCACATTGCCTTTTGATTTATGGGTACCCGCGACCGACCGGATAAAACCCATGCGTTCACACCAATATTCCTTAGGCGCCTACTATACGGGGCTCAAAGGTTGGGAGTTTTCTGCAGAGACTTATTACAAAGACATGCGAAACATCATCGAATACAAAGACGGCGCCACCTTTCTCGGTACCTCTCACAATTGGGAAGAAAAAGTCGAAATGGGACGCGGACGCTCTTACGGAATGGAGTTGATGGCACAAAAAACACTCGGCAACACCACCGGTTGGATTGCCTATACATTAGCCAAAAGCGAACGCAAATTCGATAAAAAAGGCATCAATATGGGTGCCTGGTTTCCCTAC
The DNA here is from genome assembly GCA_031285685.1 of Tannerella sp. Lineage (GTDB taxonomy): Bacteria > Bacteroidota > Bacteroidia > Bacteroidales > Tannerellaceae > Tannerella. The sequence continues at coordinate 19,468 of JAITVS010000224.1, read as the reverse complement.
AAATACGACCGCCGGCACCACATCAACGTAGCCGTCAATCACAAACTGTCCGAGCGTATCGACATCAGCGCATCATGGGAATTTTACACCGGAGGCGTATTTACCGTAAGCGAAGAACAAACGTCTATCATCATTCCTTCATACGCCCCTCCTCAGGACGATTATATTTTTTATTATCATAATTATAGTTTTTGGAAAGGAAAAGATTCATACATCGGACCCTCTGTGCAGACCGACGATTACATAAAAAACAGAAACAATTACCGCTTACCGGCAAGCCATTGCCTTAATCTGGGCATTAATTTCCGTAAAAAGAAAAAACATGGCGAACAAATCTGGAATTTCGGCATCTATAATGCGTACAATGCGATGAATCCTCACTTTATCTATAAAACAACATCCTCTGAAAACGATGGAAACTATGGAGGTTATGCGGAAAAAAAACCGATATTGAAAAAGCTGACCATATTTCCGTTCATTCCCTCTTTTACTTATACCTATAAATTTTAAACTCATAATCGATGAAAACTTATCATATCTTATTATTCATTCTTTCCGTTACGGTTTTCACCTCATGCCAAAATGAGATCCCGTTCAACAGCAAGCACAACAACCCGCAAATCATTTTAAACGCAATGATTGATATAGACGATGAAGAACATTTCATCATTCTCTCAAAAACAGGAACGTACAACATCGATTCCATTCATGACGCGATCATCCATATTTATATAAACGGAACACTCAGAGAACAACTGACAGAACCATTGCCGCATGACCCAAACACTCTTCCTGATGACCCGTATTTCAATTACGTCTACGAAAGTTCAATCAAAAAAAAACGATACAAAACCAATCTGCGCTTTCATCCCGGAGACAACGTAAAAATTGAAGTATTCGCTGAAAACGACAAATATCACGCATGGGCGGAGGATGTTGTCCCCAAACCTCTTCCCATAGACAATATCGACACGACTACATTCATCACAAAAAACGAAGATTTATATTATCTTTCATGGATGCGCCTCAAAACAACGTTTACCGATTTTCCAAACGAGAAAAATTTTTATCGCTTGGCTTTAGTCCTGGAAGAAACCATTTATGACAAATCGAAAGAAACCGGTGTCGAATCCGTATTTTCATATAAAAACATTGCCTACCTCAACACACAAGAAGATATCGTACTCAACGACGGACGCATTTCGACCGATGATGACCTTTTCGCTCAAACGGAAAATCGTTTCGCTGTCTTCGACGACACACGCCTGAACGGCAGTTACACCATGACAACCAGCTTCTATGGGCCTACGAACAATTATATGGAACCTAAAGAAAGTATTATCGAACGCGTTTCCGTCAACTGCAAAATTTACCTGATCAGCATCACAGAAATGCAATACTATTACCTGAGGGCATTAAACATCAAATACTCGGACGACTACGACGAATATTTCTCCATGCCCGTCTCTATGCCAAGTAACGTACATGGTGGTACAGGTTTTGTAGGCTTTAGCGCAAGCACCTATGCCACATTCAGCACCCCCGACATCATCCCCGATACAACCATCTATAATCAGGCATATTATCCGTATTAACAAGACGGCTCTCCCATATAAAAAACGGATAAAAATTGCATCAATGGTTAGAGGCAAGTTATTACGGAAAATTTTCCGTAATAACTTGCTTGTTATTGTTTATTTATAGTATCTTTGCGGCTTAAAACTGACAATAATATCAAAGATAAATACATTATAAATAACTAAAAATTAATTCTTATGTGGTTGATTCGTTCTTCTATCGGAAGGAAACTGGTAATGAGTATTTCAGGTGTTGTCCTGCTACTATTCTTACTGTTTCACTTATGTATGAATGTGGCGGCGGTCTTTTCGGCTGAGGCTTACAACACAATCTGCGCTCTGTTAGGCGCAAACTGGTATGCTGTTGCTGCGACAGTCGTTCTGGCCGGCATAATCGTCCTCCATTTCGTCTATGCGACTATGATTACATTACAAAATCGTAAGGCACGTGGTAACGACCGTTACGCAATTAACAAACGCGCAAAAGGCGTTAGCTGGACGTCGCAAAACATGTTTGTAATTGGTATCATTGTCCTTGGTTTCATGGTTCTCCATTTTAGCCAATTCTGGTACAAAATGATGTTCGCCGAATTATTGGGACATCATGAAGTAACACTTGGTGACGGCTCTGTGGTCCATCCTCAGGATGGAGCAGCCTATGTCCGTTACTATTTCAGTCACTTATGGGTGGTTATTGCTTATCTCATATGGTATGTGGCTATATGGTTCCACCTGACACATGGTATCTGGAGCGCGATTCAAACAATTGGCTGGAGCAACCAGATCTGGCTGAAACGCTGGAAGCTTATCGGCAATATTGTTGCAACCCTCGTCATGCTTGGCTTCGCTTTCGTAACACTATTCTTCTATGCAAAAAGCATTTGCGGCGGAAGTTGTTAATAATGGTTGGACCTTTTAATTCATTAAAGTTATGTCTGAAATAAATTCAAAAATACCACAAGGTCAGTTGGCCGAGAAGTGGAACAATTATAAAGATCATCAGAAACTGGTAAATCCGGCAAACAAACGCCGTTTAGATGTCATCATTGTCGGAACGGGACTTGCGGGCGCTTCTGCCGCCGCATCGCTTGCGGAAATGGGTTTCAACGTACTTAATTTCTGTATTCAGGATTCACCCCGCCGCGCTCACTCGATTGCTGCGCAGGGTGGTATCAATGCAGCAAAAAACTATCAGAACGACGGCGACTCTGTTTACCGTTTATTCTATGACACCATAAAAGGAGGTGATTACCGCGCACGTGAGGCGAATGTTTACCGCTTAGCTGAGGTATCCAACGCGATCATTGACCAATGTGTGGCGCAAGGCGTTCCATTCGCGCGTGAATATGGCGGATTGCTTGACAATCGCTCCTTCGGTGGAGCGCAGGTATCACGTACGTTCTACGCACGCGGTCAAACGGGACAACAGTTGTTATTAGGTGCATACTCAGCACTAAGCCGTCAGATCGGCCTGGGCAAAGTAAAAATGTACACCCGATATGAAATGCTTGATGTCGTAATTGTCGATGGACGCGCACGTGGAATTCTCGCACGCAACCTTGTAACCGGTAAGATCGAACGTTTCGCCGCTCACGCCGTCGTAATTGCAACAGGCGGATACGCAAATACCTTCTTCCTCTCTACAAATGCAATGGCATCAAACGGGTCCGCTGCATGGCAATGCTACAAGAAAGGCGCTTATTTTGCAAATCCCTGTATGGCTCAGATTCACCCGACATGTATTCCTGTTCATGGCGAATTCCAGTCCAAGCTGACATTGATGTCGGAATCGCTTCGTAACGACGGACGCATCTGGGTACCAAAGAAAAAAGAAGACGCAGAAGCGATCCGTGCGGGAAAACTGAAACCTACACAAATCAAGGAAGAAGACCGTGATTACTATCTGGAACGCCGTTATCCGGCTTTCGGAAACCTTGTTCCGCGTGACGTTGCATCACGTGCCGCAAAAGAACGTTGCGATGCCGGATACGGAGTCGGTTCAGGACAAGCCGTCTATCTTGACTTTGCTGAAGCGATCAACCGCCTGGGTAAAAACGTAGTAGAACAACGATACGGAAACCTATTCCAGATGTACGAAAAGATTGTCGACGATAATCCGTACGAAACTCCGATGATGATATTTCCGGCTCTTCACTATACGATGGGTGGTATCTGGGTTGACTACGAACTGATGACTTCAATCAACGGATTGTTTGCAATCGGTGAAGCCAACTTTTCAGACCACGGAGCCAATCGTCTTGGGGCATCCGCATTAATGCAGGGGCTGGCAGACGGATATTTCGTACTTCCATACACAATACAGAATTATCTTGCCGATCAGATACAGGTTCCTCATTTTAAAACAAATCTCCCTGAATTTGACGAAGCCGAAAAGAATCTCCGGGAACGTATCAATAAATTGATGAGTATCCAAGGAAAACGTTCGGTTGACAGTATTCACAAAGAACTCGGACATATCATGTGGGATCATGTTGGTATGGCGCGTGAAGCAAAAGGACTCAAAGAAGCGATCGAAATGCTGAAAGCATTGAAGAAAGAATTCTGGAGCAATGTAAAAATACCGGGTAAAGCGGACGACCTGAATGTGGAACTTGAAAAAGCATTGCGTTTGGCCGATTTTATCGAAATCGGTATGTTAATGGCACATGATTCATTGGATCGCGAAGAATCCTGCGGCGGACACTTCCGCACGGAACACCAGACAGAAGAAGGAGAAGCGCTTCGTCATGACGACAAATTCTCTTACGTTTCCTGCTGGAAATACGAAGGTGAAGATAAAGACCCCGCTATGCTTAAAGAGCCTCTTGATTACGAATTCGTTGTACGTCAACAGAGAAATTATAAAAATTAATAAGAGCCATGGATAAAAATATAGATATAACGCTTAAAGTTTGGCGCCAGAACGGCCCCAGAGAAAAAGGCGCATTTGCAACCTATCAACTCAAAGGAATATCACAGGGAAGTTCATTCCTCGAAATGCTTGACGTACTCAACGAACAGTTGATAAACGAAGGCCAGGAACCGGTGTTCTTTGATCACGATTGCCGTGAAGGTATATGCGGAATGTGTTCGCTTTACATTAACGGACATCCGCACGGACCTGATACGGAAGTAACCACATGTCAGCTTCATATGCGTAAATTTAAAGACGGCGAAACGATCACGGTTGAGCCATGGCGTTCGGCAGGATTCCCGATCATACGTGACCTCACCGTTGACCGCCAGGCTTACGATAAAATTATACAGGCAGGTGGATTCGTTTCTGTTAACACAGGAGGTATCCCTGATGCAAATGCCATTCCTATTCCTAAAAAGGACGCGGATCTTGCAATGGATGCCGCGGCATGTATCGGTTGTGGAGCTTGCGCCGCAGCATGCAAAAACGGGTCTGCGATGCTGTTTGTTTCTGCGAAAGTAAGCCAGCTGGCCCTCCTCCCGCAGGGAAAAGTCGAAGCAATACGCCGTGCCAAAGCAATGGTTGCTAAAATGGATGAATTGGGTTTCGGAAACTGTACAAATACACAAGCATGCGAAATGGAATGCCCTAAAAGCATTTCAGTCACAAATATAGCTCGTCTCAACCGCGAGTTTATCTCAGCCAAACTTAAAGACTAATCAGTTTGTTATGAGCCCGGGCAACATTTTTGTAATGTTAATACCGGAGAATTAAAGATGATGAAACTACAAAGAAAGGTTGCTTTCAAAACTGAAAGCGACCTTCTTTTTTGTCCAATATACCCCTTTTGGAATATTATTTGCGAAAAAGAGGGCTTTTCCGGTAAATTATTTTTATCCGATACGATTACTAAAAATTGTAAATAAAATTGTGATTTTTACACTTATTGTGCATAAAGGACACTATTCCCTGAAAGCGTAACCTTTTTTTGCTATAACATCCTTTTTCTTTAACATTATTTATTCGAAAAATGCTTGACATATTAGCCATATGGCTGTATCTTTGCATCGTGGTTTTTTCATAATAGTATTAGATTTAAGGTTAACAAAATTGATTAGGGGTTGTCGTGAGACAGCCTTTAATTGCTTATAGGGGTCAGGTGAGTTTGTATATTCCTCCCGGTAATGCTTTAATATGCCCGGCAAGTTCCAGTTCGAATAACATCGGAGTAAGTTTATGAATAGGCATATCCATTTCTGCCGCCAGTTGATTAACATGAAATTCCCCTTTTTCTCTCAATAAACGAATGACAGGATGATCGGGTTTCTCCGGAAAAGAAAACAGGGTCTGTTGTGGTATACATTTCGCCTCGGAATCCCAGCAAAGAGACATGACGAGATCTTTAGCCGAACTTATTAATCCCGCCTTATTCATCTGAATCAAACGATTACAACCCGAAGAATATTCATCTGTAACACGGCCGGGAAAGGCATAAACATCACGTCCGTAAGAAAATGCAATATCTGCCGTGACAAGAGAGCCACCTTTCTCCGCCGACTCAATAACAATCGTCGTATCCGCCAGTCCTGCAATAAGACGATTTCTTCGTAAAAAATTCTCCCGGTCCGGATTTGTTTCACTCATAAAGTCCGTAAGCAAACCTCCTTTAGCAAGCATCTCTGCTGCTGTATTTCTATGTACTGCGGGATAGATACGGTCCAATCCATGAGCCAAAACTCCTACCGTAGGGAGGTTATTTTTCAATGCACTACGATGAGCATGCACATCGACACCATAAGCAAGTCCACTGATAACCAATAACTCCGGAAACATTTCCGCCATATCTCTGATAAGTATTTCCGTCTGTTTCCGCCCATAATCCGTCATACGACGCGTACCCACAATACTTATTATCCTTGCGGCATCAAGATCCACGGCTCCTTTATAATAAAAAACAACAGGTGCATCCTGGCATTCTTTCAAACGCCCGGGATAATTATCATCTGTAAAAGCGTAAAGATCTATCTTATTTTTATCGACAAAAAGCAGTTCTTTCTCTGCACGCTTCAGTGCCTTAGTTCTGGCCTTTTCGATCTGTTCTGCAGTATATGTTCCTATGCCCGGCACCTTCTCCAACAAAGAACGATTTACTTTAAAAACTTCTTCTGCTGAACCGAAATATTGTAACAAATGGCGTGACAAAATATCACCCACCCCTTTCAACAGAGTTAAACCAATCAGATACAGACGTTCACCGGAAGCCATAAATACAGTTTTATTCTAAGGCAGCTATTTTATCAAAATATTCCCCACGGGTAAGCTTTCCGTTTTCAACAATTACAGATTCCACTTTGCCGGTTGTAGCAAGCACAAGATCCGACATTCGATAAATATCCTGTTCAAAAACAAGCTTTATTCCTTCACGCCTGACATTCATACATGATAAAAACTTATCTCCGCTACGTAAAGAATGTTTGAACTTTATTTCAACTTTAGAAACAAATGCATCAATACCATTATCATGCATTTTACCGAAATTTTCCCCAAGCGTCTCCATATACTCATGACGCGTATGTTCCATATAATGCTGATAATTGGAGTTATTTACCACACCCTGCAGATCGCACTCATAATCGCGGACTTTCATTTCAAGTTTGAAAATATATTCTTTCATTATTTAATTTATTATTAAACTCTTTTGAGGTCAAAGATATTTGTTTTATCGGAAAAGAACACTATTTTTGTGCGAATATTCTTTTTGAAAACATTTTACTATGGCAATATTTGAAACAAAATACGCGGGCCTAACATTAAAAAATCCATTAATCATAGGTAGTTCAGGCTTAACAAACAATGCAAAGAACAATAAAAAACTTGAGGATGCAGGTGCAGGCGCAATCGTCTTAAAGTCCCTGTTTGAAGAGCAAATAAATATGCAGGGAGACGTATTAATGCAATCATCTGATTTTCCGGAAGCTGCAGATTATATAAGAGGTTATGTAAAAGCCAATCAACTGGAAGAATATCTGTCACTTATTCGTGAAACAAAATCTCTATGTACGATACCTGTTATCGCAAGTATTAATTGCTATAAAGCCAACGCCTGGGCGGAATTTGCACAGCAAATAGAAGAAGCCGGCGCTGACGCAATAGAGTTAAATGTTTTCTACTTATGCACCGATTTGGATACATCGCCAAACGAAATGTTCGATCTGTATATCTCCATTCTGAAGAAAGTAAAAAAATATATTACGATCCCTGTCATCATAAAAATAGGAAAAGGATTCAGCAATATTCCAAGGCTGGCAAACCAGCTACATCTGCATGGAGCTGAAGGAATCGTTTTATTCAACCGGTATTACAGACCCGATATAGATATCCATAAAATGCAGTTAATATCCGGGGAAGTCTTCAGCAGCCCTTCCGATCTAAGTGATACATTACGCTGGACTGCGCTTATTTCCGGTTTTGTTCCGGCCATATCAATCGCTTCGTCTTGCGGTGTATATCAATGGGAAGATATTGTAAAATGTTTATTGGCAGGTGCTGATACCGTACAGATATGCAGCACGGTTTATAAGAACGGAATAGGAATAATTCCGGAGATGTTGAAAGGGATAGAAGGATGGATGAATGAAACAAAATATCGCTCCGTATCTGAATTCAGGGGTAAATTAAGTGTCTGCAATGCAGAAAATCCGTCTATGTATGAGCGCTCACAATTCATGAAATATTTTTCGGATAAAAAATAAGCTGTTTGCACAAATTGAAACCAGACAATCATTTATAATATGAAAAGAATCGGAGTAGCATTAATAGCCATCCTAATCATGGCTTCATGTACACAAAAAAATGAGTACACTATTACCGGAACTCTAACAGGCAACGACTATGAAAGAGAAGTCGTCTATCTGACTGATGTGCCTAAACTGGATGGGATGAATATCGACTCAACGATTGTTACGAACAATTCATTTGTATTAAAAGGGATCGCTGCCGATACACCGGTGATACGTTTTATTAAAATTGATGACAAACTATGGCATAGCCCCATTGTTATAGAAAAAGGGAATATGGTGTTTACCGATGTAAACGGGAACGACTGGAGTTTATGCAAGGTAAGCGGCACCCTGCTGAATGATGCTTATTACACATTTCAGGATTCATTAGACAATCTGTTTTCCTATCTAAGTGATATCGAAAGTGATTGGAAAGCATTAAAGGAAAAAGAAGAAACTACTCCGGGAAAATCCGGGGAACACGAAGCAAATCTTGCCACATTCTGGGATAAAATAGAAAATCTTGTTTTTACCTATCAAAAAACAAATGCAAAAAACTGCATCGGAGAATATTCTTTCTATAGAAATGTTCATTACCTGAAACCGCAAAAGACGGTTGAATTATTTCCACTACTTTCTGATGAATTCAAAAGTACGGAGCGTTTTAATAAGACAGAAGCGACAATCAATGCCAAATTAAACACAGCGGAAGGAAAACCTTTCATTGATGTAACAGGGTTAGACTTTAACGGGAAAGAAGTTTCCCTTTCCGATTTTGCAGGAAAAGGAAAGGTTGTATTGATTGACTTCTGGGCTTCCTGGTGCGGACCTTGCCGTGCTGCAATGCCTGAACTAAAAGCAACATACGAGAAATATAAAAATAAGGGGCTTGTCATCGTTGGCATCTCTTTAGATGCGGACAGGGAAAAGTGGGAAAAAGGTACACAAGACGATGGTATAGAATGGCCTCAGTTCTCAAACCTGAAAGGCTGGGACGAACCTGCAGCACGGGCATATGGAGTAAATAGTATTCCCCATACGGTATTGATCGGTAAAGACGGTATCATTGCAGCCCGTAATAATAGTACCGAGGCGCAAATCGAAAAGCTTCTGGCCGAATAACAGTCTCACACCATATAAAAAAGACGAACACTCCATGCGTTCGTCTTTTTTATAATATCTCATTCAGATCAGCTTCCTTTCCACATCCGCCGGCACCATCTTGTACATCCGGTCCGACGGACGAACTTTATCTTCTGTTCCAATCGAAAAACGCTCACCTTTAAACGTTTCCCGGACAGGCTTCAACTCTACACGAATCTCTTTAATCGTTTGAAACAGAGCGCCGGTCGTAGGTCCTGTAATCAGAATTTCATCTCCCACTTTAAGCGAACCGCTTTCCATCTCAAATTCAGCAACCTGTATATCATTAAAATATTTAATTCCTTTTGCTATATACTCTTTCCGTTTAGTGGTATTGGAGCCATAACGATTACTCCATTCGCCAAGTCGTTGCCCCAGGTAATAGCCATCCCAGAATCCACGGTTAAAAACAGATTTCAGTCGTTCATCCCATACAGCAATCCTATCTTCCGAAAAAGAACCGTCGCAATAAGCTTTTACCGCCTCTTTATAACATCCGGTCACAATACGTACATATTCCGGACTACGGGCGCGCCCTTCAATCTTAAATACGCGGACCCCCGCATCCATCATTTTATTCATAAAATGGATGGTTTTCAGATCTTTAGGAGACATAATATACTGATTTTCAATATCAAGTTCGATATCAGACTCTTTATCTTTCACCGTGTAACCACGACGACAAATCTGAGTACACGCTCCACGATTAGCCGATGCATTCATCTCATGCAGGCTCAGATAACACTTTCCGGAAACAGCCATACAAAGCGCGCCATGACAAAACATTTCTATACGTATCAACTCTCCTCTCGGCCCCCTTATCTGTTGAGAATTTATTTCATCATAGATCGCACGCACCTGTTCAAGGTTAAGTTCACGCGCAAGTACTACAACATCAGCAAACTGCGAATAAAATTTCAAAGCTTCCGCATTCGAGATATTAAGTTGTGTGGAAAGATGCACTTCCTGCCCGATACTGTTTGCATAAGTCATGGCAGCCACATCCGATGCTATTATAGCGGAAACATCAGCAACTTTCGCCGCACTTATAATCTCACGCATCAAAGGCAAATCATCTCCATAGATAACCGTATTGACAGTCAGATAGCTTTTCACTCCATGTTCCTTACATATAGAAGCTATTTTTCGAAGATCATCCGTCGTAAAATTATTCGAAGAGCGTGAGCGCATATTCAACCCTTCTATTCCGAAATAGATAGAGTCCGCACCGCCTTGTATTGCAGCCATCAGCGACTCATACGAGCCGACCGGCGACATAATCTCAAAATCACGTATATCACGCATCATTTAAACAGTTTATTAAAGTATTGCAAAGGTAGCTATTTTTTGAAACTTTTTTCGTCCTGATTTGGTCAATTAAAATTTAAATTTGATCTTTGCACCCTATTAGGGGATTCTTCGGTTTTTACCAGAAAGTTCCTATATACAGGTTATAACAGGTGCTTAAGTCCTAAAATTATGAATATTATTCAATCTTTTTTATCGGAAGGTTATTTTGCTCTTTTTCTGATTATTGCGATCTCTTATATTATCGGAAAAATTAAGGTAAAAGGTGTTTCACTGGATGTTTCCTCTGTTATTTTCGTAGCTCTTGTATTCGGACACTTCGGAGTCTCTCTTCCCAAAATCATTCAGGATATCGGACTTGTTTTATTCATTTTCACAATCGGTATACAGGCCGGGCCGGGATTCTTCGATGCACTCAAAAAACATGGAATCAAGCTCGCTACCCTCTCTGCAATACTTATACTTACTGCTGGCTTAACAGTCGTAGCCGCCTATTATATTTTCGATCTGGAAATGGGAATCCTGGCAGGATTGCTTGCCGGAGCATTAACAAGTACGCCGGGACTAGCCTCTGCGACAGACCAATTCGGAGATATATCTTCTATCGGATATGGTATTGCCTATCCTTTCGGAGTTATCGGGGTTATTATATTTCTGCGTTTACTCCCGAAAATGCTGAATACCAACATTGAAAAAGAAGAAAAGGAATGGGAAGCATTATCTACGGCCGAGTATCCCGTTCTGAATGCCAGAAATTTTGTTATCACAAATATAAATCTAAACGAAAAATCCCTGTCTCAACTTCACTTCCGCCAGATAACCAACGCCAGTATTTCACGTGTGATGCATCAAAATGAGGCTTTCACTCCTTCACCCAATACAACCCTGCATACCGGTGACATCGTTCGGGCTGTGGGAACAGACGACTCACTGGAAAAAGCTGAGCTTTTGCTGGGAGAAGCAACCAATAAAGAAATCCCGTTGAGTGGAAAGTATGAAGTTCAGGGGGTTTTGGTTACAAACAAAGAAGTTGTAAACAAAACGCTTGTCGAACTGAATCTACAAGTTTCATTCGATGCAACCGTTACACGTATACGCCGAAGCGGTATCGATATCACCCCATCACCGCAGGCACGTATCCGTTTCGGAGACAAGCTGATCATTGCGAGCAGCAACATGAAACAAGTGCAAAAACTATTCGGAAACGATGATAAACGCCTTTCCGACACAGATATTCTTCCGATAGCATTGGGTATTGTACTTGGTGTTATAATCGGAAAATTCACGTTCTTAGGACTTACCGGAGGAGTATTGATCGTCGCACTCATATTAAGTAAATTAGGTAAAACCGGTCCTATCTTGTGGACCATGTCAGGCTCCGCCAATGTTTTGCTGAGAGAAATAGGGTTGATATTCTTTCTTGCTGTTGTCGGGACAAGCGCCGGGGCCACACTGATAGATACATTTATGCAATACGGCTACATGTTGTTTTTAATCGGTGCGGCTATCACTCTAATTCCAATGATTATAATGACATTCGTAGCAAAACGCGTTTACAAAACAAACCTACTGACATTGTTGGGAGGATTAGCCGGAGCTATGACAAGTACACCAGGATTAGCTGCCATATCGCCGCTTACAAAATCGAATGCTCCGCAGATCGCTTACGCCACCGCCTATCCGATAGCGATGGTGTTACTCGTTGTAGTCATGAAACTGCTGTATCTATTCTAAAAATAGCAAAAAATCAGAGAAAGTTTTCCTTTATTTCATCCGTCAGTTATATGCATTTACAAAATCTGTAATGCAATAACAGCGCAAGCTTCCGCATCAGCTAATGCATGATGATGGTTTTTCAGATCATACCCGCAGTGAGCCGCAACCGTATGTAACTGATGATTCGGCAATACGGATTTACCAAAAGCCTTTCCGGCCGCCCGGCATGTACAATGAAATTCATAATCAGGATAAGTCATTCCATATGTTTTAAACACAGATTTCAGGCAGCATTCATCAAACCTGCTATTATGCGCCACCAAAGGTAAACCTTCTATCCACGGCTCTATTTTCTGCCATACTTTATCAAATGTCAGCGCGTTCATCGTATCCTTTTCAGTCATGCCATGTATGCGTGTATTCCAGTAAGCATACCATTCCGGTTCCGGCTTTATCAGTTCGTATATACGTTCCGTTATCATACCATCACGCACAATAACCACCCCAACACTACAAACACTGCTCGGTTCGCCATTCGCCGTCTCAAAATCGATTGCCGCAAAATCTGTCATAAAAAGGATTATTTAACCATGTAATCGTCTAACTGTATAATAGTTAGAAGTATCGCTATTTTATTATTTGGAGTAATCTCTCACACTGCTCTGCAAATTTACGAATCAAATTTTAAATTTGCAGGATAAATAAGAATTTCAGAGAATCTCAACCTGAAATTATACTAAATAATGACACATTACATTAAATGTGTTAACTTTGCATTTCAAATGCAATCTTTTATGGTGCAAATGCATCATAAAAACATTTGCCAAACAACTAATTATAAAAGCATTATGAAACGAAAATATTTATTGGCCATCCCTATTTTATTGTTGATCGTGTTTTGTTCATGTGATAAGAATGATACCGAAGAGAACTTCGGTATGGGAAAAGAAGAAATATACACACCATTTGACATAAAATATGCCAACGATACATTACGTGTAACATGCGACTTGGAAAATTTGTTCGATGTTACAGTTGTCGACTGGCCTTCCCAGCGTGTACTTTTAGAAAGCGAAAGACACAAATCAGAGGCGGTAATTGCATTAGGCGACTTAAAATGGAGTCGTTGCGGAATACGAATAGAAACAGACAATGGGCTTTACATCAAATATATAGACAAAAGATAATCATTCGTTGACCAACAAATCCTCTTGTTTATACCGAAAAAAACGGTATTTTTGTGTGCTTGAAAAAAACTAAAAGATGGAGCAGATGCCGAAGATAGAAGATATTTACCATTTTTACCAAACAGAGAAAGAAACACATTCAATCGTCCTACAAAGCCTGAAAAAGCGTATTCATCAAACGGGAACGCTAAGACTGATAGTGATTGTCGGTATGTTTGCGACTCTTTGGTTATGCCGTACCTGCAATTTTCCGGTATTAGCCGCTATTGCGGTTGGTTTTCTTATACCCTTTTTAATATTAATCGTTTATCATACAAAACTACATGCTAAGCGCATATACGAAGAGTGCATCATCGGTTTGTGCTCGAATGAGCTTAACGCATTGGATTACGACTTCAGTGCATTTGACGGAGAAGCCGAACAAATCGACGCACAACATCCATTCAGCCTTGATTTGGATATTTTCGGTAAGAAATCATTGTTCCAAAGCATGAACAGAACGGTTACTTCAATCGGTAAAATACAATTGGCAGACTGGCTAAAAAAACCGCTGACTGACAAACAACAAATCATTGCCCGACAAGAAGCAGTCAAAGAATTACGTACAAAAACTATTTTTCGTCACGACTTTCATGCGACCGGAAAAGAACGGCCCAATAACAATCGGGACATCCGGCAGTTAAATGAATTATCCGCCCGTATGACACATTTTCACGAAAGTTTATGCTGGAAAATACTGATTTGGCTCATTCCGGCGGCATGGCTTATTACAATCGCCGCTCTTACATGGACGGACACACCATTTGGAATATTCTCCATCCTATTTATTATCAGCCTGGCTATCGCGAATATCCATACGAAAAGTATCACAAAACTACATCAGACGATGGATCATCTAAAAAAATTGTTATCCGTTTATTCCAGACTGATGGAGCGCATTGAGAAAGAAGAATTTAATTCCGATATATTAAAGCAAAAACAACAGGCGCTTATCTCGAATAATATCACTGCCTCAAAAACAATCAAACAATTATCCGGTATACTCGGTGGATTGGACCAGCGCTTTAACATGGTGGCCATTATCTTCAATATACTGTACCTGCGTGATATGCGTCATGTTATGCAGTTAGAAAAATGGATTAAAACACATGCGGGAAATTTCAATGCGTGGTTTGACGCACTGGCAGAAATGGACGCATTCTGCTCTCTCGGCAGCTTCGCATTCAACCATCCCAATTACATCTATCCTACCATTGCCAATTCCTATTTCGAAATGGAGGGAAAAGCATTGGGACATCCGTTAATCCACCGGGATAAATGTGTTTGCAATGACATCGAAATTCCCGGCAGTAAGTATTTTCTAATTGTGACCGGAGCAAACATGGCGGGCAAAAGTACATACCTCAGGACTATCGGTGTAAATTTCCTGTTTGCCTGTATAGGCCTGCCCGTATACGCAGAATCACTGACCGTTTATCCGGCTCATATAGTAACGAGCCTGCGAACAGCAGACTCGCTCGTCTCCAACGAATCGTATTTTTTCGCTGAACTGAAACGATTGAAAATGATAATAGACCGGTTAAACGCAGGCGAGCAATTGTTCATTATATTAGATGAAATACTGAAGGGCACCAACTCCATTGATAAACAGAAAGGTTCAATTGCCCTTATAAAACAACTTATAAACAAAGGAACATGCGGCATTATCGCCACACACGACCTGATGCTTGGTTCGTTAGCAGAGACATTTCCGAAAAATGTACAAAATAAACGATTTGAAGCCGATATTACAAATGACAAGCTAACCTTCACCTATCAGATAAGAGACGGAATAGCACAAAATATGAATGCAACATTCCTGATGAAAAAGATGGGCATATTCGAAAAAGAATAATGTATTTTATCCGAACACGTCAATAATCGCCATATGGCGGGTGTCAGGACCCACCGGACAAAGAGACAGATATCCCGAACGTATCAGCGCTCCTTCCAGAACCAGCGGAGCCTCGGTCTGCATACGTTCATGTTCGCGATAAGCATTATAAACATAAGATACCGTACGCAACATTCCCTGCGATTCCGGATGTATAAACTGCTGACTCAGTTGCATCGCAACAAGTCCCATGGTATAACGAAGATTTAATTCGACAAACGGATGTACTGCATAATTACCATCCGCAGTTTTATAAATAAACATATCTACCCCCATATAGCCGCAATAAGAACTGCCTATCACCTCTTTTAAAACAAGACAAATCTGTTCTACCAGAAACATATAATCCTCCGGTGAAATAAATTCATTCAGACGCTGCAAAAGCATTTCCTGAGTACCGAGCATGCAACCCACAAACTGTCCCTGAGGCTGTGTTTCAAAAATTGATAATCCCGAATATTTAATATCCCCATTTCCATCGGAATAAAACTCTACAGCAAAGTCAAAAACGCGGTTTAATGCAGGTTCTATACTTACAGCACCTTGCTTTTTCAATGCGCCATTAAGCCAACTGAGAGCACGACTATCCGGCTTATTATCCTCAATCCAGTAAAGCCCGCGTCCGGACGAAGAAAATGGGGTTTTTAGTACATAAGGTGGCGTATTTTCTGCTATGTACTTTTCCAACTCTTCTATATCCGAGAAAAATTCGGGTATTTTCAGAGATGGTGTTATTGGCATATTTTTTTGCAAAAGCTCCAGACACACGGCAGAATTCTGACGCCTTGTCAGAAGCATATATTCTTCTTTCCATTCCGGAATCTCAATACTCATCCCGGCTTGTTTCAGTTCTTTAAATGCATCTATACTACGTGGAGAGACCCCCCATATACTTGCCGTAAGAGGAGGCAACTTAGGCTTCTCCCCTAACTTCTTTCGCCTGTACAATTCTTTCATCATCAGATTCAGGATCATCGGTGAAGATAATGAAGAACGAAATTCTTTCGGCAAAGAAGAAATAAATTGTGATGCTTTCTGATTTCTAACAAGAGTAAAACTTCCCGCACCGCCATACCAAATAGGCAACAACTCCAAATCAGAGGACATCTTCTGTACTGTATATGGAGGTGTATAATGAGATTTCCCACATAAGATCTCCATCTCATGCCCCGGGTTAAACAAATATAATTGTGGCATTAACAAAAAATACTATAATGGTTTTTATTAATCTAAATTTTCGTCTATAGCTTCTATTTTCTTTACAATAACTTCCATCTCTTCTTTCAGGCGCGCTATTTTACGATCCATCTCTTTCAGAAGACTGTCTCCTCCTTTTGAAGATATATTAAAGAAGCCTATATTATTCTCATATGTCTGAATCTCATTCTTCATCCGCTCATATATACGCATCAACTTGTCACGCTCACTATATAACTTACTTTTACTTGTTCCGGCTAACTCCGTCAGATTCGAACGGAATTGCTGAACACGGCGATCACGTTCGTTCACTTTCAATCTGTCAAATTGTTTATCTGCCGCTTCCCGGAAAGATTTATACAGTTTGTCCTTTTCTCTGAACGGAACAAATCCTATATTATTCCATTCTGATATATAACCGCGTAATATAGTAAGAGCTTCTTCATCAGCCAAACTTTCATCAATCACATTTATCTTTTCTATCAAAGCTTTTTTCGCCTCAAGATTTTCATTTTCTTCGGTTTTTTGTGAAGATACCTCTTTGTTTTTCTGCTCGAAGAAATAATCACAGGCAGCAATGAATTGTTTCCATATCGCCTCCGAATACTTACGTGCTACAGGTCCTATTTTTTTCCATTCATTTTGTATTTCCACAAAAACCGTTGTAGCTTCTTTCCAATCGGTACTGTCTTTCATCGATTCAGCTTTTTCAACAAGAGCTTTCTTCAATTCGAGATTTTTATCCATCTCCTGTTTGATGGATTTATAGAATTCACTCTTCTTATTGAAATAGTTATCACAAGCAGCACGGAAACGTTCAAATATCTTTACATTTTGTTTCTTAGTTGCAAAACCTATTGTCCGCCATTTTGCCTGCAAGGCCATCACATCTTCAGTCTTTTTCTCCCAATCCTTCATCGTCTTAAGAGCGCCCAGATCAATCGCCTCTATTTCTTCACATATCGCTGTTTTTTCCTCAAGATTTTTTTCCTCCTGCTCCTTAAGAGACTCAAAATGGGTCTGATGTTTCTTATTTATAACCGTCGAGGCTTCTTTAAAACGCTCCCATATGGATTCGCGGAATTCTTTTGCCACAGGGCCTATTTCACGCCATTGTTGATGAAGTTTCTGTAATTGGTGAAAAGCAGAAATCACATCCGGCTCACTCGCCAGACGTTCAACTGTTTCACACAAAGCTGTTTTCATTTCCAGATTTTTCTTAAAATCATAATCCCGGAATTGATTATTTATTTTTACAATATCATAAAAGCGTTCATTATAAAGCTGATAACTACGCCATAATTCTTTCGAATATTCCTGAGGTATCAGTTTTACCTCTTTCCATTTACGCTGTATATCACGAAACTCATTATAACGTTTATTAAAATCATCCTGACTTTCCGTTAATACTTTAAGACGCTCAATAAGATGTTGCTTCAGGACTAAATTTGCTTCTTTTTGCCGTTCCTCATCAGCTGCAATTGATGCACGTTTCTCCTTATATTCGGTTATAAGAGATTTCATCTGTGTTTCCGCTTCATCTTCCGGAGTTATAAAATCTTTCTCTTCTCCTCCCCCCTCAAGAAACTCTTTTTTCTCTGCTTCGATCTCAGCACGGCGTATTCTGTAATATGCCTGCTTAAGCATATCAATCTCGCTACGCACATATCTTTTCGGTTCCGCAACAATCTGTTTTAAACGTTCCAAAAGTTCGGGCTTTGTTATTGCTGCTAATGCTGCAGTATCAAGAGGTTCAACCACGTCATCTTCAGGCACTTCTTCCGGTTGTGCCTGCTCCGCGTTTTCTTCTACCACAGATTCTTCCACTTTAACGTCCGCTTCCGATGCTGTTTCTTCCGGATTAACTTCCGGCGCCTGAGATTCTTCCAATTTACCTGCTTCCTCGGTTAATACTTTTTCTTCTTTAGGTAAATTTGTGTCCTGAGTGTCCATCATAACCTTATAACTATTAATAATCATACAAGGGTATCTCCCCTGTAAAAGATACAAAATAAAGGCTAATTTTCGGCTTTTCCAAAAAAAAACAAATAAAAATTCGCGAATACATCTATCATATTCGCGAATTCAACTAATTTATAGGATGTTATATATTATCCAAGAAAAGAAATCAATATACCGGCAGCAACGGCAGAGCCTATTACACCGGATATATTACTCGACATGCAGTACTGTAACACATGATTTTTTGAATCATACTTCAAAGCTATTTCGTTTGCAACACGTGATGCCATAGGAACAGCACTCAATCCTGTAGCTCCGATAAGCGGATTAATTTTTCTTTTAGACAACAGATTCCATATCTTCACCATGCATATACCAGAAGCGATAGACAATGCAAAAGCCAGAAAGCCTCCCACAATTATACCGATCGTGGTCCAATTGAGAAATGAATCACATGTCATAGTAGCACCGACACATAAACCGAGGAAGATAGTAGCAGTGTTCATTATGCTGTTTGACGCAGCATCATACAAACGCGATGTATCACTTCCGATCTCCTTGATTAAATTTCCGAACATCAACATACCGATCAACGGAACAGCAGTTGGCACAAAGAGCGCCACAAGTGTAGTAACAGCTATTGGAAATATAATCTTCAATACACGCAGATTCTTTATTTCCGTCTTCGAAGGATATTTCTTTTCTTGTTCCTTCATATTAATGCTCAACTCTTTCTTTGAACAAAGTAG
>JAITVS010000026.1 GCA_031285685.1 Tannerella sp. | reverse complement strand
TCAAATGAAAAAGAAGAAACAATGTCATAGTTTCTAAAATCAAAGACACTTACCCTGTCGGCGAAGATGCTAACTTCCGAATGCTCTTCCTTTCCATATACCGAATACGAGGCTTCAATATAATCACTCAACGTATAGCCTCGCAAGTTTTTGTTTACGACAACAAAACCTTTGAGTACACCTTCCGGTACAACTTCAAGATATGGAATCCCAGCGATATTGCCTTTTCTATATTTCATTATATCTGCTGCGGTCTTATAAGCCAATGGCGGAACAATTGCAGGATGATGCTTTTTTTCATAATATTGCGGCTTTTCACCTTCGTTTTTTTTAGATTTTTGTGTCTTATAACTTCTCGTTATTGTCTTTCTAGCTCTTAATTCTCCCGCATTTTTTTCGTTAGAAAGTAAAGCGGTTACTCCACTTACAGTCCAATTCACATTACCCAATTTGCTTTTGAGACCAAGTGTATTCATTGTTTTTGCTATCTCAGCAAATGAGTATCCTATAAGAGTCAATGCATAACAAAGCCTTACGGTTTTGGCTTCTTCTTCATTTATCGTAAGAGGATTATCACGTCCTTTCTCTTTGTCAAAACCCAGGATAGGGAATGCATAAAATTTTTTCTGAGCAAAAAGATTATCTATCGCCCAAGTAATAGCTTCGCTCTTAAGACGAGATTCTTCTTGGGCTACTAAACCGAGAATCGTGATAAGCGTCTCTCCTGATGTCCCAATAGTTGACATTCTGTCTGCTTCAAAATATATCTCAACAGGCGGTTCGATAGCGTTTAGCATATTTACATAATGCAACAGGTCTCCTAAATTCCTTGCAAACCGTGAAATACTTTTTGTCAGAATAAGATTTATTTTCCCTGCTTGGCAATCTTCCATCATTTTCAAAAATCCTTTTCTTTTCTCAACGCTGGTCGCAGTAATCCCGTCATCTTCGTATATTCCTGCAAACTCATATTCAGGGTTACTTTTGATATAATTTTCGTAATATTCCTTTTGTAGTATGAGTGAACTTTCCTGTCCAGTTGAATCGGTGGAAACACGTACATAAGCAGCAGCACGAGTTTTATATCCATGTGCTGTTCTCAATACCTCAGCGGGAGCTGCTGGATAAATCGTCACATTGCCGACTTGTTTCGGTGTCCCGAATGATGATTTTCTTGTGATTTTGTTCTTGTTCATACGCTATACTGTTTTCCTACTTATGTGCATAAAAAAGCGCGGACAATTACTATATTATCTGCTCTTGAGGTCTTCGACTACCTTGCTGCCAAATAAACGAGTAAAGCCCACGCCGTTAAACGTGAGCATCATCGCTTTACTCATAGCAGCACTGAAATTGTCGAAGTTTCAAGAACCAGAATAAAAGCTTAGACGCTTTTTCTAATATTTTAAATGAGCGTATTATTACGCATCTTATACCATAGGCAAAATCTAATTGGTTGAGTTGCAAATATACTAAATATTTGTGATGCAATACCAATTATACCTCTAAATTCCCCTACTTTTACCCATTTCCGGCTTCTGCTTTACCTTTATCCCTATACTTTCCTGAAACTCTCTGTACTTCTGCCTAAACCAGTTCGTATCACTCACTCCGTCAATGGTAAGTTTCAGTCTGTCAGGTTCGTTGCTTGATGGTTTGATTTCAGTAACGGAATATTCCGTTTCAAAATGTCGGCTGTATTCGGATGAATAGAGCTTCCCTTTGAATCCAACCGGCTTCATTTCCAGTATCGCCTTTATCTGGCTTTCGCCAAAACCCAAGTGCCGGCAAAGGTTTTCCATACGGAGCAATTCCTTTATCTTCGGGAACAGAGAATATATCCTGTCCAACTCCTGCCGGAGCTTATCAGCCACTTTAATGTGTTTCCTCTCATTGGTCTGGATTTGTTCTTTCAGGGTCTTGATTTCCGTTTGCAGTCCGGCATTTTCTTCTTTCAGGTTTTCTATTTCCTGCTGCTGCCTCTTAACTTTGGAAGTACCAACAAGCGAGCCGATACCATCCATAATATTGGAACCAATATCGGCAGCCTTGTTTTTGAGTTCTTCGGATTTGAGTTGCCCTTTTGCTTGATTCAGACTTTCCTCCGTCTTTTTCAGTTCTGATTCCTTTTGCTATTTTTGTTCTTCTGCCTGTTCATATTTCCGTTTTGCATCCTGCTCCTTTTGTTCAAGTGCTGCAATGCTTGTTTGTTTGGCTTCTTCCACTGTCAACAGCAATTCGATGTTTGTCTGCAAGTTTTCGCTCTGCACCATTTGGCTACGGTAAAACTCCCCAAGTGAAATATGTCGAGCTTCCGAACCTCTCTTTCCCCTCTGCAATCCGTACTTTTGCATGGCTTCGGCATAAGTGTCCTGATAATATATCAACTTATCCTTTGCCATCACATCATCGGCACACAGGCGTGGGCGATTGGGGTCTTTCTTCCTGTATTGGCGTTTGGGTGTTTGCTCCGGTTGCTTGTTCGTTTTCTTTTTCCTACGTTCTTCCCTGACAATAGGAACGACAGAGGCGTGAATGTGCGGAGTGGTTTCGTCCAAATGCAAAGTGGCTGCTACTACATTTTCTGTGCCGTATGTCTTTTTCAGGTAATCCATATTGTCCCGACACCACTCATCGAGCCTGCCCTCGCTTTGTATGCGTTGCATATCTTCGGGAGTGCCGGAAAGAATGAAGCGGATTACCTGTACCTGATTCTTTACTATTTGCCGTCCCAGTCCTGCTGTTTGCAGTCTGTGGCGGATGGCTTCCGTCCGGTCGTTCACTCCTTCGGGAAATTGAATCAGTTCTTTATTCAAATGTACCCGTGAGGGATCTACATTCGGGTGTATTACTTTTCGCTCGATATGTTCTGTCATGGCAGCTTCATTTCCGGGCGATTTATCTAAATGGAAAACAACTTGTCCCATATTTGTTATTTCTTTTTGAATTGTTTGTAACTTTGTCTATGAAGAACCTATCCAGCCGATGGAATCAGTACCGGCAGGAAGAGGTTCTTTCATTCAAATAGTCACTTCTGGTGACTGCGGTCGAAAGACCGCTCAGGGAGATTCCAAAGGGGGAAAACCTTTGGCTTATTGGGGAATTTTTAGTGTAGTGTAACGGAGCGTAAAGAAAAATCCCTAATAAGCTATGGCTTTTTAAAAAGCCCTTCGGTATAGCCGCAGTAACTTACATTTTCAGCCCTCTGCGTGGCTTCTGTTTTAAGGTTTGCTTGGGAGCAATTTATATCAGGCATACCGTTCCGAACGGTTATTGACAGAAATGCAGTTTGATTTAATGAGTTCCGTTGCCTTTCGTCCGGCATCATCATTATCCAAATAGGTATAGATTTCACGATGCGATTTCAGAAAAATCATTGCTTTTTGAACGTTGGCGACTGAATTAAGAATCGCCACATCGTGCTTTGTTTTTTCAATTTTCTGAATAGCGAGGTAAGAAAGGATATCCCAAAAGCCCTCAAAGACCAGACATATGTTACTGTTATTCCGAATGGTTGTAATGTCCTTTGGGGCAATACAGCCTTTGAAATTGGGCGGGATACTTAACTCATAACCACTGTTGTCGTTTCTGAACCCGATGGCGAAATAATCTTTATCTCTGTTCCGATAATGGATTTCCCGGCAATACAGGTTTGCCAAATCCAAATCTATCTTTCGTTCCTGAACCCAAGCGGTTAATTTCGGATGGGTAACCGGTATGATGTTTTGAATGGTGATTGCTGGGGTATCACTCTTTACCTCATCAGAAATAGTTTTCCCGTGAAAAGAAAAGGAAGTAGCTCCCGATAACTTTTGCTCCAGTAATCGCATGGCTTCACCGTTGGAACATCTTTCGATACGCATCACAAGGTCAATAAGTGTTCCACCCTCGTTTGTGCCGTAATCAATCCAAAGGTTTTTGTTGTAATCGACTTTCATGCTGGCATCGTGGTCTTTTCTGAAAGGTGAATGATACATGCCATAGTAACCACGTTCTTTGTCAGAGTGGATGTTCATCCCTGCAAGGTATTCTCGAATGGGGAACCTGTTTATTGTTTTAGAATCCATCTTGTTGAAGTTTGAAGTGAATAAATCTTTTTTCTTTCACGGGAGAAGTTCAGAATGGTTCATTATATATATGCCCAAACTGACCCGAACCGGTGAAAGAGGCGTGCCGACTTCTATGTTTCAATCGGCTCTGTCGAAGCAGGAGTGATTGCTTTGAATGTTTCCATAGCTTACCGCCTCCCTCCGGTTTTACGTCCTGCCAGTTCAAGGGCAAGTTCGGCATTGACAATAATCTTACGCCCGATTTGAGTAATCGCCTTGTCTATCTTCCCGCTTTGCTTAATGCGGTTGGCTGTCGGCATACTGCACCCGAACAGGCGGGCGATACCCACTATTCCATACACATACTTTTTGGCAGTGTCAATTACAGGTGTTGCTACCTGTTCTTTTACTCCTTCACTCTGCAACAGGCAAAGCAATTCTTCGCCTGTCATTTGCCAAATTGGTTTTTGTTTTAACTCATGTAAATTCATTTTATACTACTTTGCGGTGAAACATTAGCCTTGTACTTCGGCGGTTATGTTCGAACACTGCAAAGCTACACCCTTATTCAGGTGGCAAATAAGGGGTAATACAAAATGAATATCACTGATAATCAGATGATATTGAAATTATTTTCGGTGGTAAAAGTGGTGATTGAGTGGTATCAGAGAGTTTATCCAAATATCCGGTCGATATGTTGGGCAAAACTTTCGGATTTCCGGCTGGGAATTTCAGAGATTGGCTCTTTGTATTTGGATTTGTAGTATTTATCTTCAATACCGGTCAAGTCCAATATTCGAGTGCGCCACTCTGTCCTGTTATCCGTTTTCAGATGCTCGTATAGTTTGTAGATAAGGTAGCATATACGAGTGCGTTCGCCGGACTTTACAGCCAAGACGGCATTAGTTGCCTGCAAGTTGAGAAGTGCA
>JAITVS010000090.1 GCA_031285685.1 Tannerella sp. | reverse complement strand
TTTCCACGGAACGAAAGATACGCTGATTTGCGGTTGCTATGGTGTGAACCCCTGGCTGCTGTCTGGCCGTGTACCGAATGTGTCAAAAACCGAGCGTCGTGTTAACAATACGGGAGCAGATGGCGCCCACGAACAGGACTGGATCCGCGCATGTAAAGAAAGCCCGGCAAACCGTGTGATGAGTAAATCTGACTTCTCGGAAGCAGGCCCGTTCAATGAAATGGTTGTAATGGGTGTGTTGGCCGTTCGTTTGCAAACACTGAATAAAGAATTACATTGGGACGGCCCGAACATGAAATTCACAAATATCGGAGCAAGCGAAGAGATCCGGGTAGTTATTAAAGACGGATTTACAATTAAAGACGGACATCCTTCCTTCAATAAAGACTGGACAGACCCTGTTAACGCGCAGCAGTTTGCTAATGAACTGATCAAGCACAACTACCGCCAGGGCTGGAAACTGGTAGATATGCCTTAACAGATCTTTATTCTGTCGGGCAATCCATACGAACCCGAAGTTTGATTGTAGCAGATCAGGCTTCGGGTTTTATATTCATTCCCCGGAATTTCTCTCTTTGTACAACTTCCGTATTTTATAGTCGGCCAGAAGAAGAAGTAAAGATAAGATTCCAATGTAAGCGTAAAAAGAGAAAGATTTGAAAGACAATACATTCGGTATACTCAGCGAAACAGTTGGCTCAGGTGCCTCCATATAAACCAAAACCAGTCCCCCGAAAACGATCATCAACAAAGAGGCGACAATAACAGCTACTAAAGCAAAGCGTTCATTCCGTTTCTTTCTCCGGGAAGATTCTTTCAGCACCCGCTCCAGCATCGTTGAACGAAACGACTCCGGTAGCCGTTCTTCCGGTAATTGACGGAAAAGCGTATATAACGGATCTGTTTGTTTATTACAGGTATTCATATCTCTTCTTTTTCCATTTTTTTTACTATTACAAACAACTTCTTCCGGATACGAAACAATTTTGTTTTTACATTCGTGGCAGACAGTCCCGTAATTTCCGCTACTTCATCTATTGTTTTATCCTGCATATAAAAAAGCAAGATCATCATTCGTTCTTCAGGAGGTAACAACCTCAATGCGTTCTCTAACAAATCGATCCGGCCTGAAGAATCATCTGTCAGAAATTCATCATCCTGTATCGTATTGATCAGCATTTCATCAATCGCCGGATATTCATATTTCTTCTTTCTTGTTTCCGAGATAGCCGTATTGTAAGCGATCCGGTATAGCCAGGTAGAGAAACTACTCTCTTGCTTAAAAGAAGATAAATACCTGAATACTTTTATGAAAACATCCTGAGTCAGCTCTTCGGCATCCTCCTTGTTACGCACAACCTTGCAGATCAATGAAAATACCTGCCGGCTATATCTGTCTAAAATACAGGCAAAGCAAGCGGTGTCTCCCGAAAGTATCTTCTGCACGTAATATATGTCAGTATACAACTCCATATTCTGTTTATATGGACGCACACGCATTAAAGAGGTTACAATCTGTTTACTGCAAAAATAAATATTATTTTTCCAAAAAGGTGTAACCTTCCGGATATCGCCGCGTCAAAAAAAGCAAACAAGAGTATTAATCACTTAAAAAAGAATACACTTATGATGGATTTTATTTCTATTCCGTTAGTTGTCGGAATCGTTTGTGCCGGAGTATACGGCCTGTTTGAATTATTCGCCCGTAAGAAAGAACGTTTGGCAATCATTGAAAAGATTGGCGATAAACTGGATGCTTCCGCCTTCGAAGGAAAATTAGGCAGTTTTAATTATTTGCGTAATTTCTCGTTCAGTTCACTCAAAGCAGGCTGCCTGTTAACCGGTATCGGATTGGGGTTACTGGTGGGCTTTATTATAAACACTGCCCTGATGAACAATTACGCAGATGCAGACTGGCACAAACACGACATAGCCGCTACCGCTTACGGAGCCTCTGTGCTGCTGTTCGGAGGCATCAGTCTGATTATAGCTTTCCTGATAGAACTTAAAATGGGTAAAAAGCAAGGTAAGTAAGCAATATACTTGTCCGTAACAACAAGAGGGATTATACGGAAATTGTGTTTGCAATCCGTAAATCCCCTGTTCTATTTTATCACATTATTTTACTCTTTCGAGCGTTATTATTTCGTTGTATGGCTGCACGTCGCTATGAGGAAAGGCGGGTAAAAGCCAATAGGATACCATCAATTCGTTGAGTGTAAGCCGATGTATCGTCCAGTATTTATCCTTTACATAATCGCCGGGATCAATGGATATGTGTTGACCTGGAGCTAATTCGTACCTCCAGCCCGTAACTTCGAGTCGATCCCGACTATCCCATTTCCATTCGAAACTTTGCTGAATCCAATTCGATTCATACATCCATCCTCTGTTGCTGGATTCTGTGTAAGTTACGTTAGGATGAAATGTATATATCCTGTCGTTACGGTGTGGATTCATGTTGATAACCTCATCAACAATCCTTCCGGATTGCGTTATTTTCCATTTCCCAATAATAGTCGGTTCCGCAGGGAACTCTTCTGGTTTCGGCTCCTGCTTTTTCAATACCACTGGTGAAGAAGATGTCATGCATCCGAAGATCGACACTTCCAGCATCAGCGTACTATCTGCAGCAATTCCGCTTATAGATGAAACGTCGATCTCATCTACGTTCATCGTGAAAGTAGGCGGGTCGTACATGTAGGGTCTTTCGATAGTCCAGGTATATCCATCGCGAGCAGTATAGGTATAGGTAGCCGTAGAACCGGTAATTGCCAATTTGTATGTATCTCCCCATAACAGATCTGTCGCCCAATACGTGTCGACAAGGGATTTTGGTTCAACTATAAGCTCTTTTTCACACGAGGCGAAAAAAGCAACACAGGCAACGGCCAAGATTAATACAATCTTTTTCATAGCAGATAATTTTTAACTGTTGTTTGCAAACCAGTAGTCGAAGTCGGCAATCCAGTTATTAAATTGAGTGGTCGTATAATAGGTTCCCACATAACTCTGGAGTTTCGAACGGCATTGTGCCCAGGTGGTGCTTGTAGAAATAATATTCCATATCACGGAAGCAGGTACGCCTTGGATTTCATCGTTCGGATAAGGGACATAAGACGCTGTTTTCTGATTATAAGTATCCGTCAGATCAACAAATAAAGGAGAATACACAGACGGATAGTTTTTAGACCAACTCTGTCGAAACTGATTTCCCGTAATCCCCCAACAGTAACCGGTAG
>JAITVS010000083.1 GCA_031285685.1 Tannerella sp. | reverse complement strand
TTAAGCCATATTTTATTCAGAGATACTAATGATTGTGGTTGTAAGGTAGGAGAAGAACCTGTTCGGATATCCAACAAATGGTATGTATGGCATATTAATGATGAAAATTTTACCCGTGTAGGAAAACTTGTTGGCGAAAATCGAAAGTCAGAGATAGGTATAGTAATGGATGCTGAAAGTATTGTTCATCGAATGCGAACAGGTAAATATGATGGTTTTTATCCCGATTTTGAATGAGAAGTAAAAATTAAGGTAGAAGCCTCGTATTACTGCGGGGCTTTTTACTTTTCAGGCATGTTGGATGTTTATGTTTCAGTTTAGCCCAATCGGTCAGGTGTCTAAATGGTAAATTTCCCAATTGGCGACATTACACGAAAAATAAAATTTCCAAACCGGCAAAAAAATTATTCGTTCATCATCGAAGCCAAATTATCTTTCATTCTCTTTTTAGCAATGGCAATGTCAATCATCTTCAGGAGGCAGCCTTTTTCTTCTTTTTCCAGAGTGTCAATTAACCGAACCTTTTCCAGTATGGACAGGTTTATTTCCTCGTCATTTTTACCGGGCTTTTTCACTAATTGAGAAATATCCACTTCAAATACGCCGGCGATTTTTTCCAGTGTCGTCAAAGTGGGCACATTCTTTCCGCTTTCAATTACTGAATATTGCTTTTTTTGTTCCCGGACGGGGGCAACTCCATACCAAAGCTATACCAGGTCCATGTAGAAACTTGTTTTTTATTCAAATGAAACAGATTCAGGTGAAAAGAAAAAATACCGGAGAAAAGCAGTACCTTTGCCAACATGAAAAAGTTGATGTATATCACCGGATTAATCCTGTTTCTTGCGGCATGTACAAATGCCGCAGACACTGCCGTTCCGGGTGCAAGGGGAGAAGTTGCTGCTAAGGGGGGAATGAGCACTCCAAGTTTTATTGTAAGTAAAGGAGGGACAGCCTTCCCTGTGCCTAAAGGGGTAACCGGCCCTATTGGAGCGCAAAGTGGTAAAGGAATTCAATACATTGGAGGACGTGGTGGCAATGGACTTAGCACCAAAGTATCCGGTTTTAGATTTATGGATCCGGTAACAACAGGAAAATATCAATATACAGGCGGCTATGGTTCTTATTTTAATAGTGCCGGACAAACAATAAATCCATTTACCGGACAAACAATTCCCAGGTCCAGTCCATGGTGGCATATAATTGCTAAATAATTTAACGATAATATAAAATGGATATGAATATATTAAAACGTTTAGAAAACATTGAATTAGCAGGAATAACTTTTATTAGAGATTATATTCAATTTTTATTTGATGGTAATGTAGTTTTAAGTACTTATACTTTGCCGCAAATAGAAATTGAGAATAAGACAATTAGTTATGTCCAATATGGCTATTGTGATACATTATATTCCTTAATAGGTAAGCATGTACTTTCTGCTTATGAAGATAAAAAAGGAAATAAAATAGTTATTCGATTTGAGAATAATACAGATGTTACTGTATCTTTAAACATGGAAGATAGACAAAGCGCTGAAGCTGCCATGCTCCAAGTTGACAACGAAGAATGGAATGTTTGGTAAAATGCACATAGGATGAAATTATTTCTTAAAATATTGTTTTTTACTTTCACAATGCTTGCTACAGTGAAAGATGCAAAATCTTCTACTGTAGTAGATATTTTGCAGGAAAGGACTTCGCACCCAGACACACAACATCTCGGTGGCGTGCTGGTAGCCGGTAACGACCGTGTGAATGCATTTGTTTCTACCTCTTCCCTGTTCGTCCCATCGGGTGCGGCTTCGGGCGTATCGAGAGTGGCGCCAGTTGCTACTAAGGGGGGAATGAATGCTTTTGCATATACAAAATCAGCGGCTAAACATTTTGCGGAACCTGTTAAACATGGTGTAAATAAAGGGCAACTTGCAAGACCTTACATGAAATCCCCGTTGACCATTCAAGAAATTATGTCAACAGGAAAAGGAATTCCCGACACTACATTCAAAGGAGGACTTAATTGGAGAGTGCCCGGCACATTCAGAGGTTCACAGGGAATATGGGAATTGGGAATAAATCCTGAAACTAATGTTATTTATCATTTCAATTTTAGATAATTATGAAATTTATTGTAGAATATACAGGTAAATCAGAACAAAGAACCTTGATATACCGTGAAGAAGAATTCAGTTTTGACATGGAGCCATGGATTTATGGGCTGGATTTTGAGATTGCTATAAATACGCTTACACTCACCATTATTGATGGAAAAGTTACTCAACTTGGTGGTTTTTGTGGATTAAATAAAAAGATGAAAACCAATTATAACGTTCCTCAAAGCCCGAAAGGAGAATTAAAGGTTTTGCAGCCGGAAAAATATTGGGATAAGCCGGGGGCTCATGGATTAAATAAAGAGGACTGGCCTGTACATGTAAACATTCAAACAGGCTGGGTGTGTATAGGGAATCCAGAGGAGAGAGGCAATGCGGTTGAGTTTATAAACAACTGTGTTGCCGTAATAGATGATAATAAGGAATTTGTTTCACTATGGCTAAAGCCTGAAAGATTACCAAAACTGTAAAATGAAATTATTTCTAAAAATATTACTTTTGCCTGAAAATAAATTAATCTCATGAGAAAATCAATCATCTGTGCAGTCTTCCTCTGCACCTCCCTCTTTTCCTTTGCTCAATCGCCCGAAGTGAAAGTTCTTCCCGAAAGCACCATCGGTAAGTTCATCGCCACACAACAGGAAATAAAGGCAAAGGAATATGTTTTTCCGGAAAGGATTTATGATGCGCGTGTTGATACCGTTTCGGAATCAATCGTTGTACAGTTGCTCGGATTGAGGGGTAATGGAAAAAGATTGAAAAACAGGGGCAAACTGCTCATTTATGATGTTGTTGAGGAAAGGGTCAAGTGGTCGAAGAGGTTATCCTATCGCAAAAACCGAATCCACCTGTTTCGAAGCACAGTCATCCAGACCAAAACAGGCATCGACAGTAAAATCCGCGGCATGGACATCGAAACCGGCGAGAAGCTGTGGCAGGCAGTCAATACCATTTCGTTGATCGACCCTGCCGCTCAAACAGGTATTGGATACAAACACACCGGCTCCGGAAGATACGACAACACGCTGGAGGGCATTGACCTGCAAACCGGAAAAGTAATGTGGCAACGGGAAATCAGCAGGGAATACGGCTGGAGTGATGCATTTCAACTGAACGATTCCGCTGACGGTGATTATGGTTCTGATTTCGGCGGAATTGCTATGCCGTTGAATAAATTATTGTATTAAACTGCAAATTTTCACATCATCATAAACAAATAAACAAGTAACATCAAATAAATCCAAACCAAAATGACCACCAACAAATTTCTCCTTTTATTGCTGCTCTTTCCGCTAACCGTAGCCGCACAACCTGACAGCAGCCGGTTCAACATCAGGCTCAACGGCGGGTATGCCGACATTGCTTCTTCCAACGGAGTTTCCTCGCTTGGAGCCGTATCATCCAACAGCAGGCAATGGGAAGTTAGCCTTTCCGCAGGATACATTATCGACAAGCATTGGGAAATAGGGCTTGGCTTCAGTTATCAAAAACAGAAAACACGGGCACAGTCGACTGTTAATATTCCTATTGATCCATACTGGCTTGGGCAGGAGTATGCCGGAACAGGGACATACTGGCTTGGAGTGGAACAAACCGAAGCAAACGTGCATCTGACTACCTTCGATATATATACTGCCGGATACTGGCGACTGTTCAACCGGTTTTACTTCACACCCAAACTGACCTTTAGAATCGGGGGCGCCAAAGGAACACAGGAATCCGTTCTGGCAACAGCGACAGAATATCAGATAAATGATTTTTATGTGCTTTTGCCTGCCAGCCCACGTCCACAACTAACCAGCCGTGAAAGCAACATTTCATACGATTACGCAGCCCTGCAGTTAGCTCCCGCATTTACTTTTTACATCAACCGTCATTTCGCCCTGAATCTCGAAACCGGTAGTTTTCATTTCAGCGCTATTGATTGGGAATGGGATAACAAACAGTGGCTGGCCAACGTAAATCCTGCATATTGGAGATTAGGAATCGTTGTAGCATTTTGAAACATAGAACTGTATGATACCCCCGTAGAGCAACTTGCAGCATGGTAGAGCGGGATTTGCAATGCCGCTTGAAAAACAGTTATCTTTGCAGGTAATCATGAATGCACAAACAGACATATTTATCGTTCATTTCAGTTGCGTATTCGCCGGCGGCGAAGCGTGGCAGGTGTACTACATCCACCGCGATTATCTGGGCAGCATCGTAGCCGTAAGCAACGCAGGCGGCGCAGCCGTAGAAAACCGCAGTTACGATGCCTGGGGCAGACTCCGCAACCCCTCCACCCTGCAACCGTACGCGCACGATGCACAGCCGGCCCTGTTCCTGCGCCGCGGCTACACCGGCCACGAACACCTGCCGGAGTTCGGGCTGATCAACATGAACGCAAGGCTTTACGACCCTGTACTGGGGCGTTTCCTCTCACCCGACCCATTCGTGGCCGATGATACGTACAGTCAGGACTTTAACCGTTACTCCTATGCAAGAAACAACCCGCTGATGTATACCGACCCAAGCGGGAAAGAACCACTTACATGGCTTGCATTAGGCATAATAGCTGTTTATTCTTATCTTAAAGCCGCACATGCCAATACTCCACCGGGCAAAGACGATGGCAATCCCGGCAATTGGGAGTGGAATCCGATAAACTGGATTAAATCAACCCCCGAAAATCCTTACCCTGTAGGCTTTGTTATAACTGCGGGTTTTAACCCCGATGGCGGCGACTTTTACGGGCAACTTTCTGTTAATTATGGAAAATTGAGTGTTTTGGGAGGTTTTAGCATGGGTGATAACTATACCTCTTATGGCGGAGGATTTTCTATTGACGGTTATGGAGCAAGTTATTACAGAACAAGTTTTGGCGGTGCCCCGGGGCCTGATGGATACGCCAACCGACAAATTGTAGGGGAAGTCGGATTGAAAATCAGAGGTTATTCAGCCCGTCTTGCTAATGATTTCCTGGGAGATGGACATGACAGATGGAGGTCAAATGCGATAGAGATAGGTATTGGTGATTTTGTTGTCGGAACATTCCTGCGCAACAATAATCCCGCAGGAGAAAGACAAGAAGCATTACCGATAAATCACCCCGATGCTGTTGATAGAATGGGTAACCGAAATTTGCATGGTAAAAGTGCTTGGCCAAATGGTAAGACCTACACCAGCCCCGGATACGCAGGTTTAAGAAATGGTAGTAAAGTGTTGCAGTTGGGTTACAGTCATGAAAGTTTTCAGGACAGAACGCAAAACTGGGTACACCGTAATGGCTTTCCGGGATTGGGCTGGCTTGGTGTAGGTCATCAGAATTTTTACAACGATTATTCTAGTTTCCAGCGAGGAGGGTATAATCATTCCGGGTATCATAATCCGTATTCATTATATTGATATAAAAGAATATGATGTATAAAAGTCCTTTCAAAATAATAATATTTTGTTTATGTGTCTTGATAACTCTTGCTTCCTGTGTTGTCCCTCGCCGGATCAAGAAAGCATATATAGGATGTTATGATGGAATTTCAACAGGAATCAATACATTATTGGATTTATCAGGTTGTTTTGCTGTAAATAGTCCTGTTCTTCTTAGAGATGAGTATCCGGGAATCGTTTACCGTGTCGTGAATTTCTATGATGATGGAGTTGTGGTTTGTACTG
Source organism: Tannerella sp. (assembly GCA_031285685.1). Taxonomy (GTDB): domain Bacteria; phylum Bacteroidota; class Bacteroidia; order Bacteroidales; family Tannerellaceae; genus Tannerella. The sequence goes on along the minus strand of JAITVS010000083.1, from coordinate 3,723 downwards.
CGGCAACAACTATTCCATCTGAAGATTTTCATAAGAGAATGAAACATAAGTATCACCAACTAAACAGCGATACTTTAGATTTGGATTACTATAAATATTATCGCGAGGGTAGAGGCATGTATCGTTGGGGATTGTATAAATTGCACGGCGATACTGTTATTGCTCAATTTATTGACAGGCCATACCCTCCAGAGAAGTATTTTTCACATCTTGTCAAATATAAGGTGATAGACAGGCATACTATTCAGGAGGTATTCCCTTCGGGGGATGATGTTTTCTATGCCGATACTGCATCAAAAATCTATCATTTTATACCGATAGAAAAAATACCGTCATCAGATTGTTGGTTAAAAGATGAAAAATGGTTTTGGTGTAACAGAGACGACTGGAAAGAATATAAAAGACAAAAAACAGTAAATCCCCTATAAATGTTTCAAATATATTAAGGCGACCCAATTGTTATAAGATTAAAACGGGATACTATTCATAAAAATACGTGTAATAAGATATGATATTTTATAATTGTGTTGAAGTGATGAAAAAGTTAATCATAACAATAACCGCATGTATATTCTTTGCAGCAAATATAGCTGCACAAGAAGAGTCATGCGTCGAGAAGTCTATTTTTGGAGTTCAAGCAGGTGTAATCGGTATCTGGGGATACAACGAATCAAAATTATCAAATACCATTGCCTTACGAAGCGAAATGGGGTTTGAAATGACAAACTGGACAATCGGACGTTCTTTTTACGGCAATGATGACGAAGCGCATATTCCACTGGTTTTATCAATGGAGCCGAGATATTATTTTGACATAAAAAGGCGTCATTCAGAAGGACTAAGAACGGATAATAATAGCATCATGTTCTTATCCGTAAAGATAAATTACCACGCTGACCGGTTCATGCTATCGGGCAAACAGCCAGGTGATGTACAAATAATCCCAACTATTGCCGGAAGATTCGATATTGGCAAATATCTCGACATTGAAATCGGCGGTGGTATGGGCTACCAATATACCTTTACTTCCATCGAAGAAGAAAAGGATATATGGGCTTTTAATATTGTTTTGCGAATAGGTTATACGTTTTGAACCGGATTGGGATTTGCAATTACCGCTTGAAAAACAGTTATCTTTGCAGGTAATCATGAATGCACAAACAGACATATTTATCGTTCATTTCAGTTGCGTGTTTGGCGGCGGCGAAGCGTGGCAAATATACTACATCCACCGCGATTATCTGGGCAGCATCGTAGCCGTGAGCAACGCAGGCGGCACAGCCGTAGAATCCAGCAGTTTCGATGCCTGGGGCAGGCTCCGCAATCCCACCACCCTGCAACCGTACGCGCACGATGCGCAGCCGGCCCTGTTCCTGCGCCGCGGCTACACCGGCCATGAACATCTGCCGGAGTTCGGGCTCATAAACTGTAACGCCCGGCTTTACGATCCGGTTATAGGAAGATTCCTTAGCCCAGACCCATTCGTGGCCGATGATACGTACAGTCAGGACTTTAACCGTTACTCCTATGCAAGAAATAACCCGCTGATGTATACCGACCCGGATGGCGAGTTTGCTTTGCTGGCAGCGGCAGCGGCTATCTATACCTTATTCTTTACGGATTTTGGATACGATGTACAAAAATACGTTTTGCCTGTTGCCGTAAAATTTGAGGTACATCCTTTTTCAAGCGATGAGCGGTTTTTTGGCGTTAAAACGTCTGTCGGGCTTCCCCAAATATTACCGGCTTCATACCGGTGGGAGTGGGGAGCATCGTATTATACCAAATTTTACGATACCGGCTGGCAGGGCTGGCAGACTACTTATGGAGAGGAGTTCAGCCTTCTGTTCGGACGTTATTCGGCATCCTTTACAGATTACACCATGCATGGAATGGAAGACTTTAACCAGACCGTTCTCAAATTAAGATTTGGTGGGCCGGGGCTTAGTGCAAGCTATTATAATGACTATATCCATCGGGATAAATTCAAGTTTTTCAGGAAAATGACGCCCAACCGCATCATTTCAAAAGGTGATGACATGCAGGATCGCTGGAGAACGGCTGCTTTTCACATTCAACTTGGCCCATTTTCATTTGGAACGAAAATTATTACCGGAGATCCGGGACCGTATGGGGAAAGGAAAGAATATACCGTAGATGGTCAGAGATACTATGATAAAAATGGTGAATACGATCCCGGTAAATACAGTGAAGGGATATTCTACATTGGTGTCGGCCCTTTCAGAATAGGCAGGAATTCTGAGGAGATAAGAAACTATTTCCAAAACGAATGGGCGCATAAGCCGAATAATATTCCATTTTTCCCCATGATACCGGGTAAAAACCCCAGATGGTACTGGTTTTGGTGATTTAAATGTAGTAAACCTTATAATCGAAATATGCTGTACATCATGAATAAACTAAAAATGCTTGCAATGATGAGCCTTAATATAATACTTTCTTCCTCCGGCTGTGATAAAGAGAGAAATGAAAGTTCAGACGATAAGTTGACATTAGAGAAAGTTGCCTATAATGGCAATGAGCTAAGAATTGATGGATACTATCAATATTATGTTTATGTTGATAGCGAACCATATAAAGTTGCGCCCTTTTTTCTGTATAGGAATGGGGTAATTTTGGAGTGTACCTTGTTTGGTCTTGATAAAATATTAGAAATGGAAGAAGAGTTCAGGAATGGTTCCTATGCGATCAATGCGGCTAAATACAAGTATGACTGGGGTATCTTTCAAATAAATGGCACTCAAATTAAGTATGAGAAATGGGTGCCGACAAATGGGCCTTTCCCTGCCGTAACTTATGAAGGCGTTATACTGAATGACACCACCTTTGTAATCACCAAATATTACAGAATAAAGGATATAGATAAAAAAGCCCCTACGGAAGTAAGTTGGGAATATCATTTTAAGCAGTTTAGCTCCAAGCCGGACAGTACAAACAGGTTTATACCTTAACTGAAACCATCATGAATAAAATTAAAATACTTGTAATGATAAGTCTTTACACCCTGTTATCTTCTTCCAGTTGCGGAAGGGATGAAAACAATGATGATAAGTTATCTTTGGCAAAGATTGCCTATAATGGCAATGAATTAAGGATTGATGGATATTATTGCAATTATTATTATGTTGATGGAAAATCTGATCCACGTGGCATAACACCATTTTTCTTATATAAAAATGGTGTTATCTTTGGATATGTTGGATCTCGTGTTGATAGAATAGATGAATTGGAAGAGAGTTTTAGAAATGGGGAGTATGTAAAAACTGCTGAAAAATATCAATGGGGCGTATTTCAAATAGAAGGTTCCAAAATCAAATACGAAAAATGGGCTACTAGTGAAGGCCCTTATAGAGCTTTTACTTATGAAGGCACAATACTAAACGACACCACTTTCGTAATTAACAAAAGTTACAGGGCTAAAGATGCCGGTAAAAAAGACCCATCAGAACATCATTGGGAATTTCATTTTAAGCAGTTTAGCCCCAAGCCGGACAGTACGAACAGGTTTATACCGTAAGCGATAGAGCAGATGACCTGTCAGGGTCGTCAGACCTGACAGTGTTGGAATATAACCAAACCGGCCCTGTCAGCAGCTTCGCAGCCTGACAGGATAAATTCCGGTGCGTAACATCGGTTACTCACTGTCGTTCGTGAGAATGCTGGCGCTAAGTTGTCGTTTTAAAAAACAGTTATCTTTGCAGG
>JAITVS010000046.1 GCA_031285685.1 Tannerella sp. | reverse complement strand
CGTCGAATTACATGAGAGAACCGGAATGTACGGCTTTTATCGCATCCGTACCGACAATATGGGATCATACGGTCGCATTGAACGGAGAAATAGGTAAATATGTAACTATCGCCCGGCAGAAAGATAATGTCTGGTATGTCGGTTCCATGACAAATTGGGATTCGCGGAGTATGGAACTGGATCTATCTTTTCTTGGCGATGGGGATTATAAGGGCGAAGTTTTTAAAGACGGTATCAATGCGGATCGTGTAGCCCGGGATTACAAAAAGGAAATAATAGATATTCCCGCGAACCGGAAATTAAATATTTCAATGGCGCCGGGAGGAGGGTATATTGTGAAGATAACAAAGAAGTAACGATTCGTTGCTAAAAATAAGTATACCCCGGTCAATATTAAAGTTGGCCGGGGTATTTCATATAGTTTAAATAGCTATTATTTCACATTGTAACCTTCGGCTACGATATCGAATACCGGAGCGTTTGCCGGAAGGGTGAGCTCTATTTTACGACTTTCTCCCGGTAGCAGGTTGAAGTAACCGTCGGAGAAGAATGCCGGAAGGATAAACTCTTTTGTGTTTTTGTCACAAGCATTCAGTTTAATGGCCGCGGCGATTGTTTTGCTCGGGTTTTTGACATCAACAATCCATTTGTTTCCAGTTTTCCGGGTTGAGATAGTCAGTTTTACATCTTCCAGTTCGTTTAATGTCCGGTTTCGTTTGATATCTCCCTGATTTTTCCAATAGTCGTTGATTGATACGACTGCTCCGTTACGGTTTTTCAATTCAACACGGACAAGTGCAAAGTCCGGCGCGTTTTTCTGTATATCGGCAGTGAAACATTCTGTTTTGCTTCCTGCCGGCACATCGAATTTAGCACTTTTAGAATAATACCGGTTTCCTTTGATATCATATCCGCTCACGGAAACGGTCATGCCTTTTTGCAGGTTATATGTATGATTTAATATAATCACCTTATCGTCGTGAAGGTTTTTCTGTACATGGATAAACTCTTGTGCTTTCTTTACGCCGAAATAAGCCGCCGGTGTCTCGTAATCGTAGGTATGTGTCTGCCACATCATGCTTGGCCATGACGGGTGACTCATCCACAACACAAGTCCTGTGGCGTCGGCCCACATATTGCTGTTTACACCTTCGATAATGGCGCGCCATGTGTTGTACGCAACCATTTGCCCTTTTTTTGCAAAATCGTCGATGTTTGTCGGTTCGCCGTAGCTGTTTACCGCTTCCATAAAATCCCCGAAGAATTGGCTTTTGTGGTGTAGGTCGTGATACGCCCATACATCGTTTATCGGCCAAAGGTCTTCCGGTGCGATAAATTTGCGAATAGTATGTGCGGTCGGTATTGCCTGCGCTCCCAGTTCCGTATTGAAGCCTCTGCCGTACTTTCTGTAATAGTCCGCATTGTCCTTTATGTGTCCGTAAGGACCGCTATTGGTCATATTCAGAAACCGGGAATTACCATGGTAATGCCTTGTCGGGTCTTCTTTTGCGATCATCTCATAAAGCATCGTCCCCAGTCCGTCCGGTGCGTAGCCTTCGTTTCTCGGACACCATATCGCAATACTTGGATGCGTACGGAACCTGCGTATTACATCGCTTGCATTACGGAAAAATAACGGATGGTCATTGGGGTCCACCGTATCGTCTGTTGTGATCCAGAAATCATTCCAGACAAGTAAACCGTATTCGTCGGCCAGTTCATAGAACAGAGATTCCGTATTTTCTCCTGTCCAGTTTCGGATCATATTAAAATTCGCTTCTTTTTCTAAGCGGAAGAACGGCTCCATTGTTTCGCGTGAGAGACGTTTCATCATTTCATCCATTCCCCATGTGGCGCCTTTGATAAAAATACGTTTCCCGTTTACCCTGAAGGCAAGGAACTGGCCAACCGGATCATCTACCGGTAGCTGTTCGAAAACATTCGCTTCGTTTACACCCGGCAGTAATGTCGGAATCGCTTCCCTCATACGCGGCTCTCCGACATACACACACTTTTCATAGTTGAATACCGGTTTCAGTTCATTCTTCGCGTCAACGGGAGTGTACAGAACACGATGATTCCCTTTTTCTTCCGTATTTATCATTAGTTCGTATGAAAGTTCACGGATTCCGAATCTGATTTTTTTACTGTCCGAAACCTTCTCATTGACAGAGGCTTGTAATTGGAAGTCGTACAGGTTTTGCGCTCCGTATCCGTTGGGCCACCACAGTTTAGGTTTGTTTATATTCAGTTCTTGATGTGTTTCCGGATTAAAAACCAGCACTTTCTCCTCTCCGGCATTGAGATGGTAAGGCATTTTGACGCTGACACCTTCGAATTCAGCCTGAACGGTTCCGCTAACGGTCTGTTTCGTCCTATTTTTCAATGGAACATGAATCGCGACGACGGCTTTTGTCGTATCCGGCAAAGGGAGATTTGTTATCACGTGCGGATCTCCGATCATCACGTCGCTTGTTGCTTTAAGCCTTACATCCTGCCATATCCCGATATTCCGGTCCCTGATTCCCGGTATCCAGTCCCAACCCATGGATGCGATAAAAGTCGGGCCGTCGAGGCTTAATTGTCCTCCGTTAAGTCCCTGTCCGGCTACCATAGATTGTTCGTGAGATATTCCCGGATTATAAGGAGGGTGTATCAGTATGGCAAGTACATTCCCTTTTTCTTTTACAATGTCTGTAATATCAAATTCGCCTCTGATAAAAGCGCCTTCTATATTTCCGAGCTTTTTTGCATTCAGGAACACTTCCGCGCGGTAGTTGATTCCGTCGAGGATAAGTGTCAGCCTGTTTCCATTGGATGCCTGAGGACGGTCAAATACGGTTCTGTACCACCAGTCTATGTGACATAACGTGTCCGGAATAGCCATATTGTTTAGTCCGAACGTTGGTTCCGGATAGACTCCCTGATTAACTAAAGTAGTAAGAACCGTTCCGGGAACAGTTGCATTATACCAGGCATTTGTGTTAAAGTCGGAACTGAATATGGATTTTTCCGATTCCAATACTTGTGTCGACGTTCCCAGTTCCCAGCCGTCAGACACGAGCCATTCATTTGGAGTTACGGAAATCATGCGCGTTGGTATATTCTTTTTGGCTACACGCCGGGCCGTCTGAAACGGCGCTTTTCCTACCGGTAGTTCTTCTGCCGGTTGTGTGTCCCGCAGTCCTTGCCATAAATAACGGGTTCCGGTCTTTCCCCATTCGGTTTGAGCTTCCGCTAAAAAAGAACCAGCCGTTAATATACAAGTTAAAAGTAAAATAACACTTCTTTTCAAATTAGTTTTTAAAATCATAGTAAATAGTAGTTGGGTTTAATATATTTATTATCTGTCTGTTTAGGTTTGTCAGCGTCGGTAAAAGTATAAATTTAAGTCTGCAAACTTAATAATAAATTACCTGAAAATCTATTTCCGGTTTTATTATATTAAATATTTTTCAGCAAATGCAACGAATCCGTTAATATTTGCATCTATCATTTACAGAGATTCATATTTTATATTTAAACAACCTGAATAAAATAAAAACTGCTTATGAAACGTAACTTTTTGCTTTGTTGCCTGGCCTTAATGTATATAGGTACATCGTGTAATTCGGACAATTACTCCGGGAGTGATGCCGCTATGAACGCGGATTATAGTAGTATGATGCCGGATTATGATGCATTGAATGAGGAGAGTTATAAAGAATTTGAAGAAAATAAATTTCTTTCGCCTTATGAGCATCCGCTTTCTACATTTTCAATTGATGTTGATGCTGCTTCGTATTCGAATATCCGCCGGTATATAGACAAAGGGGAACTGCCTCCGGTTGATGCCGTACGTATTGAAGAGATGATCAATTATTTCTCATACGAATATCCGCAGCCTGACGGACCGGCTCCTGTTCGTATTTCTTCGGAAGTTGGTATCTGTCCGTGGAATAGTCAGAACCGTTTGGTGAAAATCGGACTGAAAGCAAAAGAAATTCCATCGGATGAATTTCCGTTGTCTAATTTTGTTTTTTTAATTGATGCCTCCGGTTCGATGTATGGTCCCGGACGCTTAGGTTTGGTCAAATCATCTCTTAAATTATTGCTGAATAACCTGCGTGATGATGATCACGTAGCAATTGTGGCTTATGCCGGCGCTGCCGGAGAGGTGTTGCCATCCACATCGGCAAAAGACAGGCAAAAGATCGTCGAAGCATTGGACGGACTGACGGCCGGTGGTTCAACAGCCGGTGGGGCAGGTATACAGCTGGCTTATAAAATAGCAAAGGATAATTTTATAAAGAACGGAAATAATCGCGTTATACTTTGTACGGACGGCGATTTTAATGTGGGTGTGTCCTCGAATAAAGGGCTTGAGGAGTTGATTACCGAACAACGTCAGACGGGTATTTTTCTTTCCGTATTGGGTTATGGCATGGGTAATTATAAAGATGACAAAATGCAAACGTTGGCTCAGGCCGGTAACGGCAACCATGCCTATATTGATAATTTACAGGAAGCAAACCGCGTACTGGTGAATGAGTTTGGTTCAACCATGTATGCGGTAGCTAAAGATGTAAAATTACAGATAGAGTTTAATCCGGAAAAAGTACAGGCTTACCGTCTGATCGGTTATGAAACCCGTTTGTTGAACAATGAGGATTTCAATGACGACACGGTCGATGCCGGTGAAATGGGGGCGGGACATACGGTTACTGCATTTTATGAAATAGTACCCGTAGGTGTAAATAGTAATGTTTATCAACCGGGTAATGTGGATCCCCTGAAATATCAGAAACCGAAGGATTCTGAAACGGATATTATCAATTCACCGGATATGTTGTTGGTGAAATTGCGCTATAAGCCGATTGACAGCGATGTAAGCAGTAAGGTTGAACAATCTGTCGTTGATAACGGTAGCAGCAGTGTATCACAGGATTTTCGTTTTGCATCCTCTGTGGCTATGATGGGCTTGCTGCTTCGCGATTCCAAATTTAAAGCTGAAGCGAGTTATGATAAGCTGATAGAGCAGGCAAATCAGGGATTAAACAATGACGACCTGGGTTATCGCCGGGAATTTGTTCGTATTGCCAAGACAGCAAAGGGGATGTCGAAAAAGTGAAGATCATAAAATAAAATGAATTATAAATCCCGGAAAGATGTTTTTCTTTCCGGGATTTTGTATATTTACCCTTTGAGATTTAAGAATGGCATTTATTTAAATAACTGTGGTATGGAAAATAAGAAAACTCCGGAGAATTCTCTTGCCTGTATAGAGGAATATATTGCAGGATATCCATTGCCAGTGCAGGCAATGATGAATGAGATGGTAAAAATCATAAAGGAAGTTGCTCCTGAAGCAACGGAAGGTCTTAGTTGGTCTATGCCTACGTTTAAGATAAAAAAGATACTGGTGCAGTTTGCCGGCCATAAAAATCATGTAGGTTTTTATCCTTATCCCGAAACCATAGAACATTTTAAAAAGGAACTGGGTAGTTATAAAACATCTAAGGGAGGAATTCAGTTTCCGTACGACAAATCATTACCCTATGATCTTATAAAACAAATCGTAAAATATAATGCCGGTAAATTGAGAGGATAGAAGAATCGTGTTTAGCTTTGAGTTATTTTGATTTTTCAGGAAAATGATTTCAGAGAATCGGAGATTTTCCGGGCTTCGCTGATTATTTGTATGGGATAATTATTTAATTCCAATATCCTGATCGCATTTTTAGTGGTTAATTTTCCGGGCTTTAGCTTATAGTCGAAATGGATGTTTTTATCATCGACTGTTTCTGTAAAATGGAACAGGTTATATGAGTCTGCTAACAGATTTGCTATTTCTATGTCGTGTGTCGACACGAATACAAGATTGTTTCCGGTAGAAAGATGAGACAGTACGGCTTTTCCGGCAGCTATCCTTTCGATGGTGTTCGTGCCTTTGAAAATCTCGTCCAGAAAAAAGATATTGGGGTAATCGGAATGACTTTCATCTACCATCGCCTTAATGGTTTCCACCTCTGCCATGTAATAGCTTTTATCATTCAATAAATCATCAGATATTCTTATAGCAGAAAAAATTCTTCTTGGTGAAAGGTGAAATTCTTTCGCAAAAGCGGTGTTTATAGTTTGTGCTAACAGTATATTAATAGCTATGGTACGGATGAAGGTAGTTTTTCCGGACATGTTTGAACCTGTCAGTAATATGGATTTACCATCAGTGTCAAGTGTGTTGGATACCGCATTGATAATCAACGGATGATAAACATCTTTGACTTTTAGGGCTTTCAGTTTGTCTGTAAATACAGGATTGCACCAAAAGGAAACAGTAGCTCGTAAGGAAGCAATGCTGATTGCCGTATCGATATTTCCTATATATTCAAAAAGAGTTTGTATATCGTTTTTTTTCTTTTCCAGTTTGCCTAATACGTTGAATACAACCTGCGGCTCCAAAAGGAAAAGTATTTTTATATATTCAACAACTAATAGTACCAATGCGGCCAATTCAGAACCATTGCTTTTTGCTTCCAGTTTGAACACGGATAATCTCTTTTTTAATGAGTTGATAGATTTGAGAGATGCCTGAACGGAAGTCTTTCCGGAGATGTCGGGGATGTCTGATTTTTCCAGTTCTTTAGCTGCTTCGCATAGAATGAGTAGCTGTGGAATAGAATCTATGTAGACAAATATATTTCGCTTATTCCAATAATGAAGAATGATGCTTATAACCAGTAGCGGCAACAGGAGAAATAGCATTTTGGGTAAGAAAAATGTAAGAATGAGCGTCGTTATCGATAAGGCTGATATAACAGGTATTATCCGGAACCATTTTGGTTTTTTAATGTATTCACTCAGAAATAAATCCGGAATATAATAGGCTTCATGTTTATTCAGCTTCGACAGAATATGTCTTGCTTTATTTCGCATCTCCTCGTTTTGGTTGAAATAATCAATCAGTCTTTCCTGTGCATCATAGGAGTGTGGTAAATTAATTGTTAACAGTTTATTGAATAGGTATTGTTGCCCTGTTCTGGAGTTTGTTCTGTCGATAAACATAAATATCTCATGCAGATCAATATCATTGACCGTTTTGTCATTTATAACCTGAAATGCGGAATCGTGTTTTTTATTTCTGAAATAAGAACCGACAGAGTCAAATTCATAGAGTTCGTCTTTTACTTTATTCCAGGGGTCAGACAGGCCGTTATTTTTTTTAATACGTTTTTTAAAAAACATAAGTGTATCAGTATATTTATGTGATAGAGATACAAGAATCATGCCATAAATACTATTTGTTGTTTGAAAAAAGATCTGTATATTTGATTCGAAAAAATAGGAAGTAATTGCATTATGGTAAAAGAATTGCTTTTAGTCGGATTGGGTGGCGGGGTAGGAAGTATACTGCGTTATTTGAGTGTTTTTCTCAGTAATAAAATGTTTCCGGTTGCTTTTCCGGTGGGAACTTTTTTTGTAAATGTACTCGGATGTCTGATTTTGGGATTATTGATCGGACTTATTGATCATCAACACATATTGAGTGAAAGCCACAGGTTCCTGTTTATAACCGGATTTTGTGGAGGATTTACCACTTTTTCGGCATTTTCGGCAGAAAGCCTGCACATGTTTGAGAACGGAAATGTGCTGTTGGGAATTACCTATATCGGGGTAAGTATACTCGTCGGATTGCTTGCCGTCTGGTTGGGTATTTATTTATTAAAATAAATCGATCTGAAAGGAAGAAAGATGAAACGAGGCATGGGTTCTAAAAAGTTTAAAGTTTCAGGTTCCAGGTTCCGAATAAAAACATTGAACTTTGAACATGAAGCCTTGAACTTAGTCGTGTAAGTTTTATATTACCTTAGTGTTAAAAAATAATTTTTGAACATATGAAACGAAGCATGAACATTCGTATTTACGCTATAAGCGAGTGATAATTCATGCGTAGTTCCATACTGCTTTAATGTAAAATAAATTATCGTATGAAAACGGAAAAAGAAAAAATGTTAGCCGGAGAGGTTTATAATCCAGGGGATCCGGAACTGTCGGAACAATGGCATCTTGCACAAAAGCTTATAAAAGAATATAATGCGGCAGATACGACCGATCGGGCCGGAATGATCAGTATATTAGACCGCCTGCTTGGCGCCCACGGTAAGAATACGCTTATAGCCCAGCCTTTTGCCGTTGATTACGGGAATAATATTTCTCTCGGCGATGATTGTGAGATTAATTGTCATTGTGTGTTTCTGGATTGCAACTGGATTACGCTGGGAAATAATGTACTGATTGCCCCGGGGGTACATATTTACGCGGTTTTTCATCCGTTGAAGGCTTCCGAGCGTTTTGCGAAAGACGAGAACGGAACAATTCTTTTCTGCAAAAACCTGACGGCTCCCGTAACAATCGGGAATGATGTCTGGATTGGCGGAGGCTCCATTATTTTCCCAGGTGTAACGATCGGTAATAATGTGACTATCGGAGCAGGAAGTATCGTTACACATGATATTCCGGACAATGTGCTCGCATTCGGAAATCCCTGCCGCGTTGTCAGGGAATTATTATAGCCTGTGAAATACCCCAAGTATCTGGTCAAGGAAATGTTGCAGTAACGACGGTTCCAGTAATACCGGAAACAGCAATCCGTAGAGTGCGCCGTAGAAGTGGGCGTTATGGTTGATATTATCTGTGGAATGTTTCGCCATATATTGACAATAAAGCAGGTATAACACACCGAATATAATACCCGGAATGGGGATAATGGCAAACAGGAGTATTGTTCCCCACGGATCGAACAGGATGGATGAAAATAATACTGCGGAGACGGCTCCGGATGCCCCTATCGACTGATAGTAAATGTTGTCGCGGTATTTTATCAGATCGTATAAAGATGCAAAAATCATTCCTCCGAAATATAACCCCATAAATCCCCAGCTGCCGAATCCGATATCGTTAAACAGGGATTCCATATAGGTGCCGAACGACCAGAATGTGAACATGTTGACGAGCAGGTGTGTCGTGTCGGCATGTACAAAACCATGTGTGATAATCCGATACCATTCGTTTCTTTTGATGATGGCATAGGGGTTGAACGACAGCCGGTTAAATAAATCGCGGCGGTTGAAGCAGATAAACGAAACGACAACCGTTGTTCCTATAATCAGATATGATATCATAATACGCTGTTTTTTATTCAGGGTGCAAATATAATTTCTTTCATCGGATCCCAGAAGATATTTTTCCAGTTTTTGATTTTTCCGTTGACGATGACGACGCCTTCTGCTTCAAGCA
>JAITVS010000003.1 GCA_031285685.1 Tannerella sp. | reverse complement strand
ACTTACGAAATCGTACATTTCATTCCGTCTTTCTGTTTTAATGGTCCTAAAACAAGAATACAAGCATCACCCAGTTAGCCATAAAAATTCAACGAAAGTGATCCAAATTTACATTCAGAGATTACGAATAGATATCTCTCACACCTTCTCTTTTTTCTCTCCCCTTTAATACTACTATCTATGAATAATTTTCTAATATATAATCAAGCTACTTTTCAACAAATTTATGTCCTTGTAAGCTGACCGCACTTACTGTTCGCCCATTTAAAGTCAGTATTTAGTAGAAAGCATAAATAAATACAGCGCTATACACCGTATTATTGTGTCAATATCTTGAATATCCCCCCATTAACGTCTTAGATAGTTATAAGTTAATTTCAAACACAAGAGCAATTCGTGAATACTTTACAATAATCGTTTACTGTTTCCATACAACACATGCAGTAGCACACCTACAGCCGTCACTGTGTTCACCTAGACTTCTTTTGTAGGGGTCTTTCAGAATGTACAAAGGGACACAATTCTTGCTTGTTTTTTGATCAACGTGTAAATATATAGCATGTGTACCTCTCCCGTTTGGTAATCGATGATGGGCATCGGATTATCGCAGGGAAGGCTGTCTTTATGGACTATAACCTGGGTCGGAGTCCAGCTTTTTCCACTGTCCGTACTGCGTCTCAGGACAATATCGATCGGATCCCAGTCGCCGCCTTTCCCTTTGCGGGCCGAACAGAATGCCAGTAAAGTGCCTTTGGGTGTAGCAACCATGGCCGGTATCCGGTAGATGTAATAACCTGCTGTATTGGCTTCATACAGGACCTGTTTCCTGCATTCTTCGCCGGATCCGGATTGTGCCTGGGTGAAGTTTACGGTTTGTAATAAGGATATTAAAATCAGGAAGAATGTGTTTTTCATACGATAAATTATTTTAAAGGTAGGTATGGAACCTGCACGACTAAGTTCAAGGTTTCATGTTCAAAGTTCAATAGTTTTATGATGTAAAAAATTCGGGTATTATATTTTTGCCTTCGGTTCTTGCAAAAACGGTATACTCTTCCGGTATGGAGCGATAGGGCCATCGCATTTTGCTCCCGATATCCGCCCATGTTCCGGTCAAAGCCATAAAGCGATCGCATGCATGGTTAGAGTACTGATCTTTTACAATGAAAGGATTGATAACTTTATCCATAAATTGCTGAATACGTTGTTCCAGTTCCAGACCTGCTTCTTCGTTTTCTTTTATCAGATTGTACCATTGCTGTGCAGCAAACGGATTCAGGCATGCCATATTGGAATAGGTTCCCTGTGCGCCGAGCGATAAGCCTGTAGCCAGATGATGTCCGGGAATGAAAACAGAGAGATTGTTAACCTGTTCTTTCACTTCTTTATACCAGGCGGGATCACGGTTTTTATCAAAGGCTTTTACACCGATCAGGGAGGGTATTTTTTCCTTGATTCTCATCCATTCGACAGGTTCCAGCACTCTTTTTGCATGAGGAGGATTATATAATACAAACGGAATGCCGTCTGCTTCCTCTTCCATCCGTTGCATGAAGATAACCGCTTCTTCCAGGGTAACGGGAAACCAGTCCGGAAGAATAACCTGTACTGCACCCGGCCGGAATTGTTTAGCAAGGTGAAGCCTTTCCAGGGAGATTTGCGGGCTCATATGGCTTATGCCAATCTGAAACGGTATGCCTGCCTGTTCGCACTTGATGGCAAGGCATTCGTTTACCCGGACAAACTCAGATTCGGTCTGTGCATAAAATTCTCCTGCGGTGCCATTCGAATAGATGCCGTTTGGCCCGGATGCGATCAGTATGTCGATCTCATCTTCAAGCTTTTTATAATCGATCGTTCCATCCTTGCCGGTTGTTAATAACAAGGTTGCCCAACTGCCTGAAAGGTCGCATTGTCTTATCGGTTTCATAGATAATCACATTTTGTTGTTGATAGTCCCTTTGATTAATTCGTCTGTCTCATGTAAGGAGAACCGGGTTGAGACAACCGAATGTTTTTTTTCGCCGGCTTCATATTTGATATAGGTGGTGGCAACAAACGTTCCGTCGGGGAGTATTTCCAAACCGGGGTAACCACAGTCGCTTCCTGCATAACTGTGCAGCAGTTTTATGCGATACAGGCCGGGAGTCTGACGGATCAGATCGTCGTAATGTCCTACCCATGCGACAAAATGTCCGCGTGTGGGACTGAGAGGCGCCATATCCCGGAATGCGACTACCAGGCGTCCGTCGGGAGCATATTGTGCAATATGACGGTCGCCGGTTAAGCCCCAGGGTGTTTCGACCGGCTCACTCCATGTTTGTCCTTCGTCATTCGAAAAAATAACAAGGGAGTGTCCGTCCCGCTTATTGTCACGAACCAGACAGACTAATTGTCTTTTCTCCGGTGAATAAAAAACAAAAGGCTCGCAGGGAATGTTATGATTGCTGTTGGGAATCAGCATACGCGGAGATTCCCAGGTGAGGCCTCCGTCTTTCGAAATGGCCTGACAGACTTCGTTTTGTGGCGGACCTGATTGTCCTTCCGGCCTTCTGTTGTACATAGCCAGATAGTCGCCGTTTTTCAGTTGTACCATGCTGGTAAAGGCCATTACGCAAGGTATATTCATACTTTTAACAGGCGTCCAGGTTTTGCCTCCGTCTTCACTGTAGGTCTGCGCCATATCGGGCTGTGCCGAGTAAACCATCAGGCGTTCTTTCCCTTTTTTATCGGTTATCCGGTATATACTGGGGCAGTTTTTCATGGAAGCCCAGTCTGCGGGCGATCCGACTTGTTCCCAGGTGATGCCTCCATCCTGGCTTTTTGCCATGGGACCGGCAATTCCTCCATGATTGAAGCTCCAGACGCAGAAGATCGTTTTATTATCTTCCATTAAAACGGTGGTAGGATGCCCCTGATAAACCGTTTCCGTTCCGGCGGCAATGACGGAATGCCGTTCTTTCTGACCGGAAAGATCTATAACCGGAATCATGTATTGCGCATACAATACGCTTGTAGAAAGAAATAAAAATAAGATAGGAATGTATAGATGTCGTTTCATAAGATAAATTATTTTAAAAGTAGCATGGAACCTGTATGTGTATGTTCAATGTTTCAAGTTCTAAGTTCCAAACTCAAAACCTGAAATCTGAGACTCGGAACTTTAAACTTTTTAGAACCCATAGTTCGTTTCATGAAATTAAAAGATTAAATTATATCTGATCGATTCTGGGATAGATCGGAGGCAGTTGCTCCGTATCAATGATTGCCCCGGCCTTTTTCAGGTGATTGCGGAGGTTATCCATATTAATGCCGGCAAATCCGACCTGTTCCTTGACTACCTGACGGCTCGCCATACCGGCGGCTTCGCCCATGGCCATACAGGGAGCCATCACTCTTACGGGGCCTAATACCTGCCCTTCCACACTGACAGCGCGTCCCGGACAAATCAGATTTTCAATGGGGCGGGGAATCATAATCCGGTAAGGAAGAGGGGTACTCAATCCTTTTTCCACTTTCGGCCGGAAGCCGCTTTTTTCATCTTCCGCAAAAGGTTGTATGCTTGGTTTGTTCGGATCCGGAAGATCCCAGCCGTACATGCTGAATCCGATATTGTCGTCGAACGACTTGTTTTTCCGGAGGTCTTCTACGGTCAGAACAAAGTTGCCGACAATGCGACGTGTTTCCCTGACCCCTAATTGGGATGCAATTGATTTTATCCGCGCATTTTTGAATCCGGGAAAATATTCCCGGAAGATACGCATCAGCTCATGTGTTTCTTTCCGGCCCCGTCGCATCCCTTCGGACAGGGATTTGCCGTCTGTTCCGTCTATGCCGGTCAGGCGGCATGTATTGATGTAAAATTCACCTTTTTGCGGTAGTTGGGTACAGATAAATATATCGTACGGATAAGGCCATACTCCTTCCTTCCGTAAGCGGCCGATCAGATCCCTGAATTTCGGATCCCGGTTTTCTTCGACAGCCGCCGTTAATTCCTCCGTATCTACATTGTATACATGGAAGATCAGGGAGGTGGGCGCCATCAGGCCATCTTCTTTTCTTCCTTTGATTGTTTCACATCCGCTGCGGTAAGCGACATCTGCATTTCCTGTGGCATCGATTACCGCCGTTACGGGAACGGCAAATAATCCGCCGGCGTTATATAATACAACATGGGTTATCCGGTTTCCGTTTATTATGGGTTCGATAAACTGGGTATGTAAAAGCACATCGATTCCTGCCTCTTCCATTTTTTTATCCAGGAAAAGATCAATGGAAAACGGATCGAGCGGTATTCCGTGTACGAACCAGTTAAACCAGCCATAGGGGTGGTATTCTTTTTCCGGTTCGAGAAACGGTATTGCTGCATATCCTTTTTCGGCCGCTTCTACTGCCAGCGACCTGAAAAGTCCGCCGACGATCCATTCGCCTTCCTGCGTACGCCCGCCGAGCCAGTGAGAGACATGACCGGAGACGGCCATCCCTCCCAACTGTCCCATGCTTTCGACCAGTAAAACGTTCAATCCTTCACGACGGGCGGCCAATGCTGCGGCGCAGCCCGAAGGCCCTCCTCCGCAAACTACCACATCGTATACTTCAATTACTTTTATATCTTTTTCGAATTTCATATCTACAAAAATTAATATTTACATTAAGGTAATATAGAACTTGCTTTTTGGTTTATCGCCAAAGGCGATACATTGATCATGCTTCGTTTCATATCATTCTGATTTATTTATTTTTTCTTTTAGTCCTACGCTATAGATTGTTAACCCCTGGGTTGATTTGGTCGATTTGAACAAAAAACTTGCCAGATAACCGATCAGCACGCAACTTATAATACCGATGCCGCTGTAGAGAAAAAAATTCAGCGGGGTAGATGTTTTTACATACAATAGTATGGCGGCGCTTGCTATGGCTCCGACAACAGCGCCCTGCCCATTGGCCCTTGAAGAAAATATCCCCAGGATAAATACGCCGGTCATTGCTCCTGTAAATAATCCGGCGAATTCAAGAATGATGTCCCAGACCGAATTAATGTCGAAAAATGTCATCACCACAGCGATTCCGGTGCCGAGTATGCCTATTAAAGCGGTTATGATACGTGCCAGCTTAACATTTTGCCGTTCGCTGATCCGGGAGAGGGTGCTTTTCATAAAATCACGCATGATGACGGTGGTAGAGCTATGGATGGAGCTGTCTACGCTCGACATGGAAGCCGCAAAGATCCCTGCAATCACGATTCCGCTTAAACCGACCGGCAGATTCTGCCCGATAAAGAAAGGTACAATCTCATCGTTTGAAATGGATGGATTGAGCATCCCGGGATTCATTTTATAAAATACATACAAGGCGGTACCGAGTCCGAAGACACACAAAGCCCAGGGTATGGAGACCAACGCGTCCGTCCATAAAGCTTTGGCCGTTTCCTTCTCATTTTTGGTGGTAAGATAGCGTTGCACGACAGACTGATCTGTAGCCATACTGCCGATCCGGTTAAAGATATTTCCGATAACAATGACCCAGAATACGGCTGCCGTCATGTCCCAATCCATCCGTCCGAAGCTGAATTTATTGTCGGCTGCCGCCACTGAAACTATTTCACCGACGCCTCCGTCTATGTTAACCACTACATATCCGATACAGAGGAAGATCGCTCCGAAAAGAACAAGAGCCTGGATCACGTCTATCCATATGACGGCATGCATTCCGCCCAGTACGGTATAGAGGGTCGCCAGCCCTCCGATAATGACAATACATAATAAAGTATCCATACCGGTTACGGCAGAGAGTGCGATCGCCGGCAGGAAGATGATCGCCCCCAGGCGGCCCAGTAACTGGAACAGTAAGTACAGAAGCGCGATGAATTTACGGATAAATACATTAAATCGTTTTTCCAGGTACTCATAGGCACTTGTTACGTTGAGCCGCCTGTAGAACGGAACAAAAGCATAGATAACAATCGGAACCACGATAAACCAGGTCAGCACTCCGGCAAAATAACTCCAATTGGTGATAAATGATTTTGCAGGAATAGACATGAATCCGATGGAACTGACCTGTGCCTCCATCATGCTGAGTCCTGCCGCCCAGAATGGGATTTTTTGTCCTCCGAGGAAAAAGTCTTTTGACGATTTGTTCTTTTTGGAGAAATGGTATCCCAGCCAGACAATCAGTAACAGGTAAACAATTAAGGTTGTGTAGTCAAGGACAGAGAAGAC
>JAITVS010000373.1 GCA_031285685.1 Tannerella sp. | reverse complement strand
GTGCTCTTCCGATCTCCGCAGCCCGGTGCCAACCAGATCGAGATCTCCGACGAGGTGATGGTGCGACTGAAACAGATGGAAAAAGATCTCCCTGACGACATTATCGTGGAAGTCGGGTTCGACAACACCCGTTTCATCCGCGCCTCTATCGCCGAAGTGGAAGATACGATCCTTATCGCTTTCATCATGGTCATCATGATTATTTTCCTCTTTTTGCGCGACTGGCGTGTCACGCTTATCCCAGTCATTGTGATCCCAGTTTCGTTAGTAGGCGCATTCTTCATCATGTACATTGCCGGCTTCTCCATCAATGTCCTCTCCATGCTGGCCGTGGTGCTCTCTGTGGGACTGGTGGTCGATGATGCGATCGTTGTCACGGAGAATATCTACGTGAAGATCGAAAATGGGATGACACCGCGCGAGGCCGGTATCCAAGGCTCGAAAGAGATCTTCTTTGCCGTTGTCTCCACAACCATCACGCTCGTTGCCGTGTTTTTCCCGATTGTCTTTTTACAAGGAATGACCGGTCGCCTTTTCCGGGAATTCAGTTTGGTAATCGCTGGTTCCGTTATCATATCCTCCTTCGTCGCACTCACCTTCACGCCGATGTTGGCAACCAAAATGTTGGTAAAACGGAATCAGAAGAATTGGTTTTACCGCACCACCGAACCCTTCTTTGAATGGCTTAACCACGTATATGGTAACGGTTTAGCGAGTTTCATGAAACGCAAATGGATATCACTCCCCGTCATTGCTTTGGCAGTGGTAGTCATTGTGTGGTTATGGGATAAAATTCCAGGCGAACTGGCACCGCTGGAAGACCGCTCACAAGTCTCGATCCGCACTTCCTATCCCGAAGGAGCGACTTTCGAGTATATCCGTGATTATGTGGAAGACGTATCTTACATCGCCGACTCCATGGTTCCCGAGCGGGAAGCGATTATCTCCATGGTGCGCAACACGCGAGGGTTCATTCGCGTAACGTTGCCAGATATCAAGAAACGGGAACGCAGCCAAACGGAGATTGCCCAAGCGTTGACAGCGGCGTTGCGTAATCAAACCACCGCCCGATCTTTTGTGCAACAACAATCCTCCTTGGGCGGACGACGAGGTGGAATGCCCGTGCAATACGTATTGCAAACGACAAACATTGAGAAATTGGAAGAGTTTATCCCGAAATTCATGCTACAGGTGAACAACAGTCCGGTTTTCCAGATGACGGATGTGGACCAGAAGTTCACCAAGCCCGAAGCCCGTATGCACATCGACCGCGACAAAGCGGCACTGCTGGGCGTGAGCACCCGTGACATCGGACAAACGTTGCAATACGCACTGAGCGGCCAGCGGATGGGCTATTTCTACATGAACGGTAAACAGTACCAAATCCTTGCCGAGATCAACCGCCAACAACGCAACACGCCGTTAGACCTGAAATCAATCTACGTGAAAAATGCCAACAACGATATGATTCAGTTGGACAATCTAGTCATGTTGGAAGAAGCTGTTGCTCCACCGACACTCTACCGATTTAACCGTTTCAATGCGGCTACGGTTTCCGCCGGTTTAGCACCTGGCTACACGCTCGGTGATGGAGTGGACGAAATGGACCGTATCGCCAAAGAGGTGCTAGACGACACGTTCCGTACCGACCTCACCGGCGAGTCACGCGAGTTTCGCGAAAGCTCCTCCAGTTTGATATTCGCTTTTATTTTGGCTATTGTATTGATTATATTACTATTATCAGCGCAATTCGAAAGTTTCAAAGATCCGTTCGTAATCATGTTTACCGTGCCGTTGGCGATAACCGGCGCCTTGCTGTTCATGTGGCTGTTCAACGTTACAATGAACATCTACAGCGAAATCGCCATCATCATGCTCATCGGCTTGGTGACAAAGAACGGAATCCTGATCGTGGAATTTGCCAACCAGCGGCAAAGTTCCGGCTTGTCGAAAAACGATGCCATCATGGAAGCCTCCGTTCAACGTTTGCGCCCAATCCTGATGACCAGTTTATCCACCGTGCTGGGTTTATTACCATTGGCGTTCGCCTCCTCCGAAGGTGCCAACAGCCGTATCGCCATGGGCATCCCGGTCATCGGCGGCCTCTTAGTCTCCACCTTCCTCACGCTGTTCATTGTCCCGGCAATGTATTCGTATATTTCAACGGATAGGAGGCGGGAACGAAGAAGGAAGAAAGGAATAATCCCTTCATACTCTGATACTAACAATGAGATTGATTCCTTTGAACCCATATCTTGACGTATAGAAATTTGTTAAAACATAGCACCTATGAACCAAGAAACCACATTAACATGAAAAACCTCCTCATCCCCCTCTTCTTCCTCCCCGCCCTGATCTTTGCCCAACCGGCATTTGATCTTAAAAAGTGCATCCAAATTGGGTTGGAGCATAATTACGATATTCGGATCTCCTTGAATAATCAAGAGATTTCCGATAACAACGTGACGCCGGGGAATGCCGGCTATTTGCCCACGGTCACATTGGGCGCCGACTATTCGGGAACGTTGAACAATGTGGTACAACAATATCCTTTCACAGATAATGATAAGACACAGTATAACAATGTGTTGAACCAAAATTTCAGTAGCGGTGTTTACGCTAACTGGACGGTTTTCGAGGGATTGAGCATCCGGACAAATAGTCAGAAATTGAAAGAGTTGCAGCAGATGGGTGAACTGAACACCCGAATCACAATTGAGAACTATATTGCAGATATATCTTCCGAGTATTACAATTATGTCCAACAACTCATTACGTTGGAAAATTTGCGTTATTCAGTGACACTTTCCAAGGAACGGTTACGGATCGTGGGTGAACAGCATGCCATCGGGGCAAGTTCGCAGTTAGATTTCCAACAAGCGCAGGTCGATTTCAACGCCGACAGTTCGCAGTTGATCCGTCAGAAAGAGAACGTTTTCGCCGCCAAAATCCGACTGAACCAATTGATGGGAAATCAAGACGTGGAAACGGATATTGCCTTGACGGATAAAGATATCGTCATTGATTTGATTAACGAAGGGAAAGAGGAACTTTGGGATAACACGATGAAAAACAACGCCTTCCTTTTGCTCTCCGAAAGGGATATCGCATACGGCCAACTGGAACTAAAGACGTTGCAGAGCGTGAACTATCCTTATTTGCGGGTGAATACCGGTTACGGCTACACGCATTACACATATCAAACCGGATCCATGAGCAAGCAAAATAATTTGGGCCTCAGCTATGGGGTGACACTGGGATTCACCCTATTTGACGGAATGAACCGGAAACGCCAGCAAGTCAACACCCGCATCGAGATCGAAAACCGGAAACTGACTTACGACAACTTGGTACTGGAATTGAAGAGCAACTTTGCCAATATCTGGCTGACTTACCTCAATAATCTGGATTTGTTGAAGTTGGAACGGGAAAACCTGAAAACCGCCCAAGAAAATTTCAACATCGCCATGGAACGTTACAAGTTGGGCAACCTCGCCGGCACCGAACTGCGCGAAGCCCAAAACAGCCTCTTCACCGCCGAAGAGCGACTGATCTTGGCAAAATACGAAACCAAGTTGTGCGAGTTGTCGTTGTTGTTGATTAGCGGAAAGATAACGCAGTTATCGGTGAACAGTCAGCGGTATTGATTTTTTTCATACGTTTGCACAGATTTTGTGAGATAGGAAAACCTTATAAAAAATTTAAATTATGCAAAAAATCAAATTGTTGTTGCCCTTAGTGGTGGCATTACTTCTTGCCTTTACAGGCTGCAAGAAGAAAGAGGCGTACACGTATGAAACCGTTCCGAACGATCCGTTGAAAGTACGGATTTACACGCTGGACAACGGGATGAAAGTTTACTTTTCAGTAAATAAGGACGAGCCGCGCGTGCAAGCGTATGTCGGGGTGCGCGTGGGTGGCAAAAACGATCCCGCCGAAACGACCGGTCTAGCACACTACTTTGAACATCTGATGTTTAAGGGAACGAAAAACTTTGGCACATCTAATTATGCGATGGAAGAACCGCTGCTCAACCAGATCGAAGAGTTGTTCGAGACATATCGCAAAACAACCGATGAGGTGGAACGAATGGCCATTTACGCACAGATAGACACCATTTCGCAAGAGGCATCCAAGATCGCAATCCCCAACGAGTACGACAAGCTAATGGCCTCGATCGGGGCACAGGGCTCAAATGCTTTCACTTCCAACGACGTGACGGCTTACGTGGAAAATATCCCGTCTAACGAAATCGAAAGTTGGGCGAAAATACAGGCGGATCGCTTCACCAATCCGGTGTTGCGCCTTTTCCACACCGAGCTGGAAACCGTTTACGAAGAGTACAACATGAGCCTCACCCGCGACAGTTGGAGAGCTTCCGATGCTTTGATGGCTGCCCTTTACCCGCATCATCCCTACGGAACGCAAACGATACTGGGTTCACAAGAGCATCTGAAAAATCCTTCAATCACCAATATCAAAAGATATTTCGAGACATATTATGTGCCTAACAATATGGCGATTATCATGGTAGGCGATTTCGATCCGGATCAGACTATCAAAATTATCGATCAATATTTCGGTGGAATGGAGAAAAAAGAACTTCCAGAATTGAAATTTGCGGAAGAAAAGCCCATTACCGAACCCATTGTGAAAGAAATCGTGGGGCTTGAAGCGGAAAACCTCTTGATTGGATTCCGTTTTCCGGCAGCTAAGACCAAAGATGCTGCTGTATTGGAACTCGTTGATTACATATTGACTAACGGTAAAGCCGGTTTGATTGACTTGAATTTAGTACAACAACAGAAACTATTGCGCGCCGGTTCTTATGCGGATATGATGGAAGAGTACTCTTCTTTCGTGATGTATGGTACGCCCAAAGAGGGGCAAACGCTGGATGAAGCCCGCGAATTGCTCTTGGGACAATTGGAACTGCTGAAAAAAGGCGAATTTGAAGAGGAACTCTTGGAAGCAGTGATCAATAATTTTAAATTGAACACTTATTATCAACAACAATATCCTTCTTATACGGCTTATCTCATGCTTAACTCTTTCATTAACAGGATCGAATGGAAAGATGAAGTGAATAAGATCGATGAGCAATCTAAAATCACCAAACAAGACGTGATTGATTTTGCCAACAAATATTTCCAAAATAATTATGCGGTAATATATAAAAAGGAAGGGAAATCGGATGATCGGAAAATCGACAAGCCACAAATCACACCGATTTCCACCAACCGCGATGAAGAGAGTGATTTTTTGGCAGAAATTAAAAGCCGCCCCGTGACACCGATTGAGCCGGTTTTTGTGGATTATACCAAAGATATGGGAAGATTCTCTATCAAAAAAAATATCCCCGTTTTGTATAAACAAAACACCGAAAATCCTTTATTCTCACTGTATTACGTATATGATATGGGTAACGACCACGACAAGGCGTTGGGCACTGCGTTCTCTTACCTCAACTTTTTGGGAACTTCCACCAAAACGGCAGAGCAGATAAAGAGCGAATTGTACAAACTGGCTTGCTCGTTTGGCGTTTCTTCTTCCACGGATCGTGTCTATGTGTATATCAATGGATTACACGATAATTTCGACCAAGCGATGGGATTACTGGAAGAGCTGCTGGCGGATGCGCAAACGGATATGGACAAATATAACAACTTGGTAGGCGATATTTTGAAAGAACGGACGGATAATAAGTTAAATCAGCAATATAACTACTCCAGATTGTCGAATTACGGCATTTGGGGTTCCCTATCGCCGACCACCAACATTTTGTCCGAAAAAGAATTGAAATCAATGAATCCTCAGGAATTGGTTAACCGGACAAAGAATTTGCGGAATTACGAGCATAGAATCATGTATTACGGGCCATTGAGTGAGAAGGAAATCACGGCGAAACTGAATGATAAACACGGCGTTGCCGACCAGTTTCTCCCCTTTCCGGAACCGATTCGTTTTGTGCAACAAGATATTACGGAAAACACGGTATTGTTGGCGCAATACGATGCAAAACAGATTTACATGTCAATGTTGCACCAAGGCGGCACGTTTGACAAAAACTTGGAGCCAATCCGGAAACTCTATAACGAATATTTCGGCGGCGGCATGAACAGTATCGTATTTCAAGAGATGCGCGAGGCGCGTGGGCTAGCTTATTCCGCTTGGGCGGGCTATTCGCACCCCGGAAAGCCAGACCGCGCCTACTATCTGCAAACCTTCATCGCCACGCAAAACGACAAGATGGGCGATGCCGTTGACGCTTTCAAAGAAATTCTGAACGATATGCCGGTTTCGGAAAAGGCATTCCAGATCGCTAAGGAAAATATGCTCACCAACTTACGGACAGAACGGATTCTGCGGGAAGATATCTTCTGGTATTATCTCTCCGATGAAGAGTTCGGCTACACCGAAGATTCCCGGAAACCGGTATTTGAAAAACTGCCCTCGTTGACTTTAACCGACGTGCAAGATTTCCAAATGCAGTATGTGAAAGACAAACCGTTTACTTACTGTATCTTAGGCGATATCAAAGACCTTGACATGGCACGACTGAAAAGCATGGGTACAGTGAAGATTCTCACACAAGAGGAGATTTTTGGGTATTAAGAAGTTTCTCTGTTTGTGTTTGTGAAAATCGAGGCATAGTAAAAATATGCCTCGATTTTTTATTTCTAAAATGTAAAGTGTTGAGAATGACAATTGTGTCTGTGTAAGTTCCATGGCGCATGGATACAAAATGTATTTAATTTATGCTAACAGGCCGTAATTAATTTTCGATCACAATCAATTTCCTACTAGATACACCTTGCTCGGTGTGGATTTTGAAGATATAGACACCTGGTGCGAGATGGGTAACGTCGTGTTCAAATCGGTAATCCTGAATCTGTTCGCGGCGGGTCATCAGTTTGCCAGCCACATTGTAGATGTCAACACGATTGATGAGCAGATCGGCGGTGATCGTGACAATACTGCTGGCCGGATTCGGGTAAAGGTTGATGTTGGCCAAATTTTCATACTCGTTGATGCCGGTCATGATGAAGAGCAACAGTTGCACGGTGCTGTCGCAACCCACTACCGTCTGCAAGAACAGCGTATCGCGTTGGATACCAGCGCTCGGATCTTCGATAAGGAAACCGTTCTCATTGTAGGTCACGCCGATGCCGGTAGTATCCACAATGCGGATGAAGTAGGTCGGATTGACAGTTAAGTGCAACGTGGTGATGCTGTCGCAAACGGTGATGGGCGAACGGTGAACAATCGCCGTGTCACCGCTCCAATTTTGAGCCGGCAAGTCAAAATCCAAATAACTATAGCTGTAGCCTTGGCAGATCGTGTCGTAAATATCCACACGGATCGGCTGGTAAATCGTCAAATTCAACATCAGGATGCTATCGCAACCGGCCGCAGTCGTGAAGTGACGGGTGTATTGGCCAGATTGCGTATAGGTTGAATCTTGCCAAGTGTAAGACGCGCAAGCGTCTTGGGTCAACGTGGTGTTGTAGGAAGGATTCACCACCAAGGTAAGCGTGATTATGCTGTCGCAACCGGAAACGTTAGTCACCGTCGTGTCATACACGAACGTGCCTGTTCGACTCTGCATTCCAATCGCAAATCCATTTTCATAATAACTATCATATTGACAGATCGTGTCCCGAAAAGTGAACGTATTGGACTGTCCGATAGTCAAATGCAACGTCGCTATGCTATCGCAGCCGTTGGAGCCAGTATAGGTGTGCGAATAGTCACCGGAAACGGTGTATTCCCGGTTATCCCACGTGTAGATCACACAAGCGTCTGCCGCAAACGAAGTGGCCATGGTTTCATTTATAGTTAAATGCAAGGTAACCACACTGTCGCAAGTGCTTGCTGTAGAGAATCGTTGCACGTATTCGCCGCTTCGGATATATGCAGAATCATTCCAAGTGTAAGAACCACAAGCGGTTTCAAAAAATTCGCTTGAAACAGGCAGATCAATGGTGAGATGCAACGTCACGATGCTGTCACAACCGTTTATGGTTTTAAGCTCCTGCATGTATACCCCGCTGGTTATATATATTGAATCATTCCAAGTGTAAGAACCACAAGCGATATCATGAATAGTATTTGTAACGGATTCATATATGGTGAGATGCATGGTCACGGTGCTGTCGCAACCGTTGGCCGCGCGGAAAGTTTGCTCATAGGTGCCACTAGTGGTATACGTCGAATCATTCCAAACGAAAGAATCGCAATGTTCTATATCGAAATTATTAGTTATCTGATGATTGACAGTAAGATCCAGAGTAACGATGCTATCGCAACCATTGGCCGCCGTAAAAGTTTGCGTGTATGTACCGCTGGTTGTATAGGTCGAATCATTCCAAGTATAAGACGAGCAGGCAACGTCATTGAATGTGCCGCGTTTTATCCTGTTGATCGTCAAATCTAATGTAACCGTGCTGTCGCAACCGTTAACAGAAGTGAAAACAACGGGGTAATTCCCTGATTCGGCAAATGTATTGTTGCCGTAATGGTAGAAATCGCCTTCTTCCAAGCAAACGTTATCCATATCCGTATTGTCGTATACTTGATTTACGGTCAATGAAAAATGGATGATGCTGTCGCATCCCTGCTCCGTTTCAAACGAGAAAGTCCTGCTGGTTGTGCCGTGGAAAGTAATTCCGGAAAAATAAACAGGCAGTTCGGATTGGCAAACCGCTGAATCCACACGGTATTCATACCGCTCATTCACCATGAGATTTACAGTATAATAATACAAACAACCATTGTCCGTGGAAGCTTCAATCACGTAATATCCTCCTTCTGTAAAAGTGTATTCATCATTATACACATAAGGCAGAGCATCCGCACAAATAGAGATATCGGTGGTGTCTGCAGCGGGAATTTCGGACAACGAGCGAACGGTTAACATTAATTTCACCGTATCCTGACAGCCGAACTCGTTCTCTTCCATGCGAATATGCGAGAAGAAGCCGGATACCGTTTGAGCGGGGAGGTTAAATCCATACTCATCGAAAGACTCTCCGAAACAGATGGTCTCTTCGTAACTCTCAACGTTTACCGGATTGACCGTCAAATGCAAAACGGTTATGCTGTCGCAACCAAGCACCGTGGTGTGACGCAACGTGTCGGTTATGAATCCCACTATGGGTTCGATAATGTTGAACCCATAGTCCGAGTATGCATTTCCTTCACAAATCGTTGCGAAAATCGGGATGTTATATGACGGATTCACCGTCAACCGGATCGTGAAAGTGCTATCGCAAGCGTTCTCTTTCGCAAAAGTTTGGATAATCGTGGTGGAGGCGGTGTAAATGGAGTCATTCCATTCAAAAACTTCACAAACCACGGTATCAATGGATTCCCCTGCTTCGGGCAATACAGTAAGTTCCAAGTAGATGGTACTGTCGCAACCGTTTTCCGTAATCAACGGGTTGGTGAATGTGAAGACACCCGCTTCAACCTGCATCGGTATGCTAAAGCCATTCCCGTTGTAAGATTCTCCATAGCAAATAGTTTCGGAAATAGTCTCCGTATAAGAGGGTAGAATGGTCAAATGAAGCGTGATTGTGCTGTCGCACTGACGAGAGCTTTTCAAATCCAGGATTCTCGTGATCGTGCCGGCAAGCTCTGCCGTTTCTACATAGAACCCATGCTCGAAGTAAACATCCCCTTCGCAAATCGAATCATAAATAACCTCATCATATACAGGATTAACCAAGAGGGTGAGAATTATGATACTATCACATCCGATGGACGAAGGCAAGGTATCCCGGTATATGCCGGCAATAGATTCGTTGAACCCGTTTTCCGCATACACTTCTCCTTCGCAAATTGACGCATTAATTTCCGTGATGAAAGCGTCTTCCACATGCAAGACGATGCTGTAGGTGCTATCACAACCATATTGTGTCTGGAAAGTATGCGTGTAGGTGCCAGCTTCCGTAAGTATTCTTCCATGAAAATTATAAGAACCTTCCTCGCAGATAGTGACATCCTGAGTGACGAAATTATAAGTCGGATTCACGGTCAAACACAAGGTGATATTGCTGTCGCAATCATTCGCAATCGTGTGATTTCGGTGGTAGTCGAATGTTCCGGCAACCGGTGTTTCCTCTGTAAACCCATATCCTTCATACGGCGTTCCCTGACAAATGGATTCAGTATAAATGACATGATAGGAAGGATAGATGGTTAGATGCAATGTTACCACGCTGTCACAGTGATGGGTGGTTGCAAGAATCTGCGTGTAGTCGCCACTCTCGGTATAGGTAGTACCGTTCCAAGTATAGCTGTCGCAAGCTTCCGCGCTAAAATCGGATGATGTGGAATGATGGATGGTTAAGTGGAGATACTCGATGCTGTCGCAACCGGCTTTCGTCTCAAACTCTTTCACATAATCCGTTCCGCTTTGGGTCAACGTTTCCCCATGCCAAACATACTGGTCACATGCCGTTACTTGTGTGGTAAAATGATAAACATCGTTAACTACCAGGTTGATGAGCATGATGCTATCGCAACCATAAACAGTCGTCAGCGTGTCTGTTATCATTTGGGATGTTCCGTAAGTGGTACCATTCCATACAAATGATCCGCAAACCGTAGTGTCGATTGTGGTGATGGCTTTGGGATAGATGGTCAAAGTCAGATTCACCGTGCTGTCGCAACCAGTTGAGGATAAGAATGTTTGCTCATAAGATCCCGAAACGGTATATGTTTCATCATTCCAACGATATGTTCCACAGCCGGAATCTGAAAATGAAGTATGTTGAACGTAATTCACGGTAATGGAGAGCGGCGTTCTGGTGGTGCTTTCGCAATTTGTTTGGTCGTTAATGGAAGATATATAATAAGTGACATTTTCATCTAACTCTTCTGTCGTAAATACCGAACCTGAATGGAAAGGTTCTTCTGCACCTGAACTTGTGAGATACCAGTTACAATTGTTGCCATTTGACCCGATAGTCGGAGTAATTGTTTTAATTTCTCCTTCGCAAGCGGCGAGGTTTGCCACTTGTGGTGCCGCCGGTACCGGATTTATGGTGGCGATGACCGCAACCCGGTCGCTGGCACAACTGGTTCCAACTCCATTTACCACGGTAGCCACATAGAATGTGGTTGTGCTCGAGATGGATCGGGTGAATATTGTCGTATTCGAAGCGGCAACACTGCTGGTAGTGGCATTAGTATACCAATTGCAGGTAAGGTCGGCACTGGGAGGAGCGGCAGTCAGCGTGATACTCCCGGTTCCGCAACGGCTGTTGTTTTCCACCACGGGTATCTCCGGCCTGGTAATGATCGTCGCCGTAACCGGCACTCGGCTACTCTCGCAGCCATTAGCGCTAACTGATGCCACATAAAAGGTTGTGCTTGAATTGATAACAGGCTCATAAGGAGTTCCGGAAAATAGCAAATCATCATCGTTTTCAAAAGCATACCAGTTGCAATGACTGCCATTCGTTCCAAAAAACGCTGTTAAAGAAACGGGATTTCCTTCACACTCTTCCGTCGAATATACCGTGGGAATACCCGGAGTCACCTTTACGGTCAACGTGAAGTGGATCACACTGTCGCAACCGTTTTGTGTTACTAAAGTGATGTTCCGGCTTTCTGCCGCGGTAAACGTTTCTCCATGGTAGGTATAAGGTAGTTCAGAAGCACAAATCGTCAGTGATTCCGTGGTTTGGTAACTCTGTTTCACATACAGTTGCAAGGTGACCACGCTGTCGCAACCTGCTTGGTTAGTTAATGCGATGCTGGGTGTGTACTCTCCCGGCGTGGTGTATCCCGCCAAGCTGAAACCATTCTCGTGATAAGCTACACCGGTGCAAGTCGTGTCATACAGCGTGGTCGCGGAACTTTCATTGATCGTCAAGACCAGCGTGTATACACTGTCGCAGCCATCTTGAGTAAGATAATCATCAATGTAAGTGCCATTCGTTGTGTACGTGGCACCCCTCCAAGTGTAAGAGTCACACCCCGTGACTGTTTCCGTATTGGCAAAATTTTTCTTCACGCGAATATCGGTGGCGAGAGTGTAGGTGCAAAGCGTGGCGCTATTTGTGATCAAAATGGACACGGTTGCATTGTCGGTGAACGATAATATGGCCGTCTCGGTGGTCTCATGGCTTGGTGTGTGGCTATATGAATAGGTGTGTCCGCTAACTTTCGTCAACGTGAACGTGGTGAGATCACAATCTTCATCAGTAGTATAGATAGGGTCAACAACGCTTGGGTTGACGGTAATGGCGATCGGTAAGAAGTCGCTTTTGCAACCGGTGGTGGTGTTCACGGCTTGCGCATAGAACGTGGTGCCGGTCGTCAACGCAGGAGTAGTGTATCTATTTCCTGTGAAAACGGGTGACAGATCCGTTGTCGAGGTGTACCAGTTCACTTGGTTCGCATCCGTTGTCACGGACAATTGCACCGACTCGTTTGTGCAGATTGCGGAAGGAGCGGTATGGCTGATGGTGGGAACAGCGTTGATGGCCACCGTCATGGTTTTCGCACTGCTGCTGCACCCGGTTTCTGTATTTACCGCTTTCAAGTAAAGGGTGGTGTCTTGAGAAAACGAGGTAGTGTAAGTGCTGCCCGTAATGAATGGTTCCGTATTCGTTAAACTAGCGTACCAATAGCAAGTGTAAGGAGATTCAACCGTTGCCGTAAGCGTGCCGTTCCATGTTCCGCAATTCGTCACATTCTCAATGACAGGCTGGGATGGATTCGGGTTGATGGTCGCCGTCACCGGTATCCGCACGCTCTCACAATCGACCGAAGAACGATACGTGGAGACGTAATAGATGGTGGTTGCGGAAAGTGAAGGGGTGGTGTAAGAATTGCCCGTGTAAGTCGGAGTAACGGAAAACTCATTGGTGTACCAACGATACACATCCCCATCTTGGGGATTCTCAACGTTCAACGTAACCGTGCCGGTACCGCAACGAGAACCATGGTTGACGGTGGGTGGGTTGTTGAAGATGTTGAAATGGATACGGTAAGTTTTGGTGGTGTCGCCGTGAGTAACTGTAATGGTTGCTGTGGGATTGGCCGTTGTCGCCTGTACTATCACAGGATTGTCGGCATTTGCTGATTGCTTGATGCCCGAAACATTTGGCACAGGTTGCCCGCCACAAACCCAATCCGGGTAAATATAATCACTAATATCAGGATTAAATCCTTCCAACACTGTTCCATCTACCGAAAGCGAAGCTAAACGAGAATTATAAATCATTTGAATATCGTCAATGTACAATCGGTCATTGGCATGAGCTGTTCCTCCGGGAGTTCTATTGGTTGCAAAGGTAATCAGCATATATTGGATATCAGTGTGAGGATGACCATTGTAATTAAAAGCAACAGCATGCCGCCTCCATGCTTGATTTTCACGATTAAATTCATCTATTGCCTCTCCTACAATGTAATTAGCACTTCCCGAATAGCCACCTATAGGATCGGCTACATCGAAATTTCCATGAATATAGGCATGCATTCGCGCATAACGGTTATCTTCATTGGTTACATATTTTGCCCAAAAAACTACAGAATCAGGTTTTCCATGAAAAGGAGCGTTAAAACGATCATCACTTCTGATAGTACGATTGTGATTACCTGAATTTTCTGGTGTTGTAGAGTTAGCTTGTACCTGTCCGGTAGTAATCAATCCGTTAGCCCAAATTGTTGTAAACAAAATATTAATACTACGAGGTTTTATAGCACAACTGTAATTGCCCGAATGATTATCGGTGCTTTGTTCAATCTGAACCGCTCTGGCCATGCCGGCACAAGTACCACTATTCTCAATATGTGAGTTCCAATATTCAGGTTCTAATCCACTGGTAGAACCCTCCGAAACCGTTTCCCAATTTTCAAACCCCGAATTTGTCAACTGATAAACAGACTGGCTAAAAAGCACATTCGGCAGCGCAATAAACGCCATTAATAAAAACAGTAATCCTTTTTTCATTGTAAGTTTTGTATTTGTTCTTAATTTATAATCAAACAATTGCTTTCTTTTTTCTTATCTAAACGGGTATCCGCCCCGCCTCTTTTTTCAACGCGGCAAATATATACTAATTTTAAGATGCGCAACATCATATTCGTGTATTATTTGAATAATTTCATTGAAAATGAGTGAAATATAAATGTTAATGAAAGTTAACGAACAACCTATAGATGATGCGTTTTTCCTGCAATAAAAAGTGGCAAGTGGCGGGCGCTGCCGGAGAAATAGGGAAACGGGCACGCTATTTACTGTCGGATAAGCGGCCGGGCTAAAAACGGAGTAATCGACAAAGTGTTTTCTAAATGGCAGGACAGACAGATCGTCAGGATTATGATAGAGGTAATTTCGGTAGCCATTGCGTTTCATCTCTCCGGCGGTCAATGTCACGATGCGCCATTGGGGCGACTATTGCCGGAAGATCCGCAGCTGGAATCGAATAAAAGATCATGATAAGTAATTGATAATCAATAATACGTTGTGTGATGGTGCAAAAAAGTGATGAAGTCAGAAAATATTCTCTGATTATCAATGTAATACATTTTGTTGAGAAATTTTAATTCTTTCCTTTAACTTTTCAAATACTTAAATATCAAGTAAATAAATAGAATATGCACAATTTTGGATGATTTTATTTCTGTATATGATAATTTATATTATTTTTGTCTGTGTGAAAAATAGTATGATTCATCATCTCAATCACAAAATTATTTTAGTAGTATAATTAAAGAATTAATCATGAAAGAAAAGCTATCAAAAAAAGAACTCAAGGAACTCTGCGGAGGAGTTTCTAGTGGAAGTAATATTGGAAATGGAGCATTAGAAGCTATAAAGAACAAGAACACAGTTCGATATTGCTGGTGCTTTTATAATGATAATAGCGTTATTAAAAATATCAACAAGGTTGACGTATGTACCTGCTCTTGTCAGGCTTGGGAAAAATAATTAATGATTAAAAAATGTAGCATTATGAAAAAGAGAATCAAATTAACTATCAATGAACTTGCTGAATTAAAAGGCGGAACCCAATTAATGGATTATATCACTAAAGATAGTGTAGGTGCAGTCGTTAAAAATAAAAACACAGTGAATACATGTGTGTGTAATTTCAAAAACCAAGATGTGATTAAAAATATCAATAAAGCTGATTATTGTCAATGTAAATGTAATTACTTACCTATTCCTTCAAAAATTGATTTATATTAAAAGATTAGTGAATTGCTAAATGATCTAAATTTGTAATTTTTCTATGGTAAAATATAAGTTGAGTAAATATAATTTTTTTGAAAAGCAAGATGATAACACCGTTGTCGGAATAAATCTTATTAATAAAAATGTATTTGGTCTTGAGTCACGAAAATATGAACTATTAACGCAACATGCAGATTCGTTGGATGAATTAAAGGACATTAATGAGAATTTGTTTAATGCTTTA
The DNA here is from genome assembly GCA_031285685.1 of Tannerella sp. Classification (GTDB taxonomy): domain Bacteria; phylum Bacteroidota; class Bacteroidia; order Bacteroidales; family Tannerellaceae; genus Tannerella. Next base: position 8,164 of record JAITVS010000373.1, on the reverse strand, counting down.
CGCAAATTAGGAATTATTATTAATGAGGATATTGATGAAATGAAACAACTGTTATTGGAACATCGAAAATTCATATATTCTAAAAACATATATAGATTAACAATTATTCCTACTTTAGATTGTAATTTTAATTGTTGGTATTGCTATGAAGAACATGTTAAAGGAGTAATGAGTGGAAAAAAACAAAAAGCGATACTCAAACATGTCAATCAATATATTGCAGAACAGAATTTATCCTTTCTCCAATTGGATTGGTTTGGAGGAGAACCATTGCTCTATTTCGATGAAGTTGTTTTTCCACTGTCTAAGAAATTGAAAAAAACATGCTTAAATCATAATATCCATTTCTCGAACTCCATAACAACAAATGGTTCACTCATGGATGAGAGCATGATCAAGAAAATGAAATTAATTGATCTTAATAGTTTCCAGATAACATTTGATGGGAGTGAGAATTTGCATAACAAAGTCAAAAACAATAATGATGCTCGGAATGAATATAAAATCACGTTAAATAATATTTTTAAATTATGTGATTTTCTGGATAATCCAGATATTTTAGTGCGGATTAATTATACCGCAGAAAATTTGGAAAATATAAAAGAAATTATCCATGATATTCCCAATGATTACAAAAAAAAGATTCGGGTTTCATTTCAGCAAGTATGGCAAACATTACAATCACAAAAAAATATCGAAATAAGTTCTGTGGAAAATGAATTTATTAATTCTGGTGTATTTGTTGAGAAGCCTTATCTATATCCAATGCCTTATAAGTGTTATGCCGATTTATTAGGGCAAGCTGTTATTACACAAGATGGGAAGGTTTTTAAATGTACAGCAAGAGATTTTGCCAAACAAGAACCAGACGGATATCTTCAAGAGGATGGAAATATTGAATGGGTGATGCCTTATTATTTACGATTGTCAAAAACAACCATAGAGAACGATAGATGTTGCAAATGTAAATATCTCCCTGCTTGTTGGGGACCCTGTAGTCAAAAGGTGATAGAAACCAGCGATAAAAACTTTGATAGTATATGTAATTCAAGAGGTATTGAGGCAACAATCAGAAATATTCTTAGTGATTTTTATAAAAATAAAATAATAACAATTGGTTAAAATAAAATGAAAAACAAAAAATTAACAAAAAAAGAGCAGGGTGAAATAATGGGAGGAGTGGTTTCTGCTTCAGATCAAATTAATTCAACTCAAAATTTACAAAAAAATAATGTGAATAGGTGTGTAGGTTGTGTGTGCTATTTTGATAATAAGATAAGTGTTACTAATAAAAATAAAGCAACTGATTGTGTATGTGGGTGTGTTATGGAATAAGAATTATTATTCTAAAATAATTTACAATAATGTTTTAAATGCTAAATTGTGTAAAAAATGAAAAAATTAACCGTATTGTTACTATTATTGAATGTATCTATTCTTTCGGTTTATAGTTACCATGAAAAAGAGATTACAGTTGAACAAAAAAAGAAAAAAGACACATTGTATCAAAAACTTAGTATGGGAGATAAATTATATGGGTTGAGTAATCTTTGGTACGATATCAAAAATATTGAGAGAGTGGATGAAATATCAATCAACATAGACAGTTTGTACTATGCTTGTATTAAACGGATGCTGACAACAAAGAATGATCCAGAATATTACAGGCAGTTAACCTGGTTTTTGGGAACATTTTTTTATCAGTATCCAGCTATTTTCACGGATGAAAAACAATTTCTTCGCAAAAAATATATTCCTGATTATGAATGGAATATATTTTATTCAGTGGATATACAAAAAGCTATTTGAGACTTTGTTGTAAACAAAGAGTATATGACCTACGGCCTGTTAGCATAATTTTTTGCAAAAGTAAGGAGAATGAATAGGTATTATGTCTATCTTTGTCCCGTTGCAACAGCGAATGCCAAAACGCTTAAAAATCAGGCAAACGAAAACCGATCATTCGCATGGGTAGGATGCTCATAACCGACGTGCGACGAAGTTGAGTTGAAATGGGCTTGAGAGTTGTCATACCGGTTGGTGTGAATTTCCTGCGATAAGTGGAAATAAGTAGTAATTATAAATTTTATGGATATGAAATTAGAAAGTATTAAAAACGAGAAATTTGCATTAACCAAAAATGATATGGGATCCTTGGTAGGAGGGCTAACATATAAAGAAGAAACTGGGTCGGGTTCTCGTCAACAGCACACCCCATGGAGCGGCGTTACTACGTTTAGTTGGTCGTCAGATTGCACGGCAACCACTGTTAACGATGCAGGCTCGATAACTAATATAAGCAGTGTCTACCATCCGGCAGACACTGATGCGGCAATAAAAGATCCTTGTCAAACAGCCTTAAAATAATTTCCCATAGTTTACAGGCAGCCCAAGGTTGTCGGAAGAATCGACAGCCTTGGGCTTCACAATAAGTACGACGTGAAACACCTTATCTTTACCGCTATCATCATATTCTTTTCCGTCAATGCCTGTTCTCAAAAAGACGTGGGAACATATTACAAATATGTGAATAAGGCAGAATTGGCGATTTGCGATCAAAAATATGCCGAAGCCGGAGAATATTACAAAAAAGCTTTTGTGACAGGAGTCTGTTTTATTCGCGATCTGACCAATGCTTTTGATGTAAGCCTTTTGAATGAAGATCGGGAAGAGGAAACAGTTCATTACGCCCACTTATTAGCGCAAATGGGCCATTATTCCCAGGCCGACAGCACAGACAATCCAACACTTTTTGTCCGGCTAAAAACCGTGTATGACACCAGCAAAAAAACTTTCAATCAGGCCATCATGGATGAGTTAAACCAATTGCAGGAGGAAGACCAGGCGGATAGAAAATCAGGATGCGCTTACCAAGATACCTGCAAATCCAAGGTAAATGTCAGGGATTCCTTGCGTTGGCAGCAGATAGAGAGACTCTATGCGAAGTATGGAGATTTGAATGAAGGATCGGCAGGGCGGTTTTTCCATAATCGGCTGCATCTTATCCTGCTTCACAATACGGGATGGTTGCGTTTCCCTCATGATTTTCTTCTAGGACAAATCATTTTAGGCAACTTCGATGCCCGTGAATATGCCTATTTATATGACCGCTATTATAGCAACAATATCGCCGCTCAACAGAATCATGAGGAATTTACAAAATTCGGCACGGAAGATATTTGGATTATAGGGCAAACACTTTTCATCAATCACAATGAAAAGGCCATGTTGCAAATCAATGAGAACCGCAAAGCGATATTTTTGGAGCCTATTGCGGATTACACTTCAAAGATGATCTGCCAGTTTGTTTCAGAGGGACGGGACAACCATTTTCTCTTTTACCAATATGTAATATGGAAAAACATGGAAGAAAAGGAAAGAGAGTGGAAAGAAAATATGGATCTTTACAAAGACACGGAAGGCTGGGATTTAAGATATTTTGAAAACCATGATTTTAATACTGAGTGAGGAAAAAGACAGTGTCACGGATGCAGTTTGTAACTGGTTGAATCATTGCCAATTTCCATTTATCCGCATAAATAATGAGGCAATTGAGGAATATGAAGCGTTTATATTATTTGATTCCAATGAACAAAAAATCCTCTTATTGAATGAGAAAAACGTGGACTGCTTTGACATCCATAAAACTTGGTTCAGAAGGGGATATTTACATTTTAAGAGTAAAAAGCGAAGGCTTGATTTAGATGGCATCGCCATGGCTTGTATGAACCAACATTTGGACAATGAACACAATACATTGGAAAACTTCCTGTACTATATCTTGAAAGGGAAAGAACATATAAATGAGCCGTCTGCTTACAATGCTAATAAATTAATCGTTTTGCATGAAGCGCGAAAAATAGGATTGTTGACACCTCCCACCCTTGTAACCCGTAACTCGAATGCCATTAAAGATTTTATCGAAAGGAAAAATGCGTGTATTACAAAAAACATTCAGGACATTATACAACTGCATTTTGAAAATGGAGGGTTCACAAGCCAGGCAACTCAAAAAGTTGGAAGAGAAGAAATCGCAGATCATGGCTATTGGTACTCTTTATTCCAACAAGAAATCAAGAAAAAATATGAACTAAGGATATTCTTTTTTATTGACAAATTTTATGCCGCAGCTATTTTTTCCCAATCCAATGAAAATAGCGTTGCCGATTTCAGAACTGTCAGTTTTAATACCGATACGGCAAATCGAATGGTGCCTTTTAAATTGCCTAAAGCTATACGTCAAAAGTTAATCAAATTAATGAAGAATGTTAACATGCAAAGTGGATCTATTGACATGATTGTTGATCTTAATGATAATTACTATTTTTTAGAAGTCAATCCGGTAGGCCAATTTGGGTTTGTCAGTAAAATTTGCAATTATTATATAGAGAAAGAAATTGCTAAATACTTGGGAAAATGAATGATATAGAAAAACATAGAATAATTCCATCGTCAGAATTATCAAATTATCCTTTTAATTACAAATACCTGATGAGGGCTTTTGTCTGTGAAAAAGAAGAAAACGTGTATCCAATAAAAGCAGGTGATCTTGAAACGTTGCAAAATGAAAACTCCAAATTAGACAATTTCTACAAAAACATATCGCAACTGTAAAATGGAAAAAGAGTTCCTCAATCAAAGATACAAGCTCTTCGCTTGTTGCATTCCTGTCAAAGGATACTATCGTTCAGGAATTGTGGATATTAATCGTCATAAGATACATATTATTCCCCATTCGCTTTTTTACATAATCAAACGTTATAAAAGCAAGGCTTTTTCAGAGATATTAAAAAATTTTAATGAAGATGAAACAGCAATATTGATAGAGTATCTTGATTTTTTGAAAAAGAATGAGATCGTTTTCCCTGTACATAAAGAAGAAATTAATCGATTCCCTACTTTGCCGCTACACTGGGATTTTCCTTCAAATTGCAGTAATGCTATATTGGATTTAGGGATAAAGTCAAATAGTAATTATATTAATTGCTTGAGCCAATTAAATAAGATAAACTGTTTTCATTTACAAATTAGGCTTCTTGATATTATTGAAATTCCTAAAATTCATGATATGCTAACGCATGCCAGCAGCCTTTCTTTTCACACAATTCAGTTGATCATTGATTACAGAGTAGCGAATAGTGAGGATTTTTTCAAGGATTTGATGAAGCAATATTGGAAATTGTCTAAAATAGAAGTTTTCAATGCTCCCATGAATAAATTCTCTCCCGTTGTGGAACCCGTGACATTGGTTATATTTCATGAGAGAAAAAGTTTGAATATTACTCAATGCGGCAATATTGACCAAAGGTACTTTTCCATCGAAATGAATCATTTTACGGAAGCACAGCATTTCAACACGTGCTTGAATCGAAAGTTATGTATTGATGAAAATGGCGAGGTCAAGAATTGTCCCTCCATGTCTCGAAATTTTGGGCATATCGACAATGTTGATTTGAAAGATATAATTTCGAATCCTGATTTCACCGGGATATGGTCTATTCGAAAAGATGATATTGATGTGTGCAAAGACTGTGAATTCAGGTATGTGTGCACGGATTGCCGCTGTTTTATCAAAGATCTTGACAACATCTATTCCCAGCCTGCCAAATGCAAATACAATCCTTACATTGCCAAATGGGAGGGTGAGCAAGATTACATTACCGTGGAAAAATGGCGGGAAGAAAATCCGACATGGGAAAAAGGAATCAAGCGGTATCCGTTGGTTAAGAACCCTCAAAAAATAGATGGAGAATAAATTCCCTTGTTTACTCCAATACGACACCATGGATTGCGGAGCAACCTGCCTCCGCATGATTAAAAAACGAGATTCAATTTGGATAAAATGAAAAAATTATTTTTAGTAGCAAATATGATGTTGCTTCTTGTTACGACAAGTGGACAATCATTGGCAGGTGAAGAAAATTACGAACTAAATCCCCATTCTTTTATTGTACAAACCAAGCCATTACGTATAGAAAAAAAATATGACCTACTTATAAAAATGTTAGAAGATTCGATAACTGATCGTGAAGCTAAAGCATGGCATTATTATCAATTGGCATGTGTATACGCACAAAAACAAGATAGCATCAAATCGTTCAAGTATCTTTATGAATACATTAACTTGACCTGTTTTGCAAGAGACATTCTCTCGGATAGTGATTGGGAATCATTGTATCATACCGCTTCATGGCGACAACTCAAAGATTCTATTATCGTCTTATACTTAGCAAAATATCCAAGTATTACAGATAAAGAATTAAGTGTGAAACTATGGTTGCATGGAATAGATGATCAAAGAAACCGCACACTTCAAAAAAATAATAAGCAGTTTCTTTTGTTTGGGAAAATTACTGATGAACAAAATGAGATCAATAAAAAAGCGTTGGAGGAACGCAATGAATTTGTTTGGCATTTATTAAAAAAACAACGATATTTACCCACCTATAGTAATGTTGGAAAAGAGGCAAGTGATGCAGCCTTTCTAATTGTTCAACATGCAAGCTATCAAAAAAAATGTGGATTTTTACTGGAGAGAATGAAAAATTCAGTTGAAAATAATGAGATCACTAAATACATATATACTATTTTTTATGACAGATATTTGATTAAAAATCAACAAAAACAATGTTATGGCACCCAATACATGGCCTATATGTCATCACCTTCTAATACAGGTGTAAAAATATTTCTTCCTATTGCAGATGAAAAAAATCTCAATGCAAGGAGGCTGTCTATGGAGATGCCTACTATAGAAGAGTTTGCCGAAAAAACTGGTATTATTTATCAATATCATCCCGAATATGAAAGATTGCCTTATAAGAAGGTTATAAAAATTATCACTGGTAATGAAGTAAATTTAAAGCCAAGAGAATGATTTACATTTATACCATAAATTCAGATATAACTACCAATAAAGTAATGGATTGGTTGGAGTATTATGGTGCGAATTACACACGGGTAAACAGTGAGCAGTTTTTTAGGCATGTATCATTTATTAATGAATCAACTTCACCCAAAGACGTTCACTGGTTTTGGAAGTGGAGTCCCCCTGATTTTTCAACAAATTTGTTTTCAAATAGAAACAATAATAATCTATTTAAAAAAGCCATAGATGCGGAATACCAGAAAATATTCCGTTTATTTTTTGAAAATTGTCAAGGGAGTATGATTAATCATCCATATTATGTGCAAATTGATAAATTATCGCAAATAAAGGTTGCAAAACGCTGTGGATTACAAACTCCGGAAACAATCATCACATCTAAAAAGGAAGAAATAGTTTCTTTCTTTAAGCAGCATAAAAGAATAATAAACAAAAATTTAACTGCAAACGAAATCTTACTATTTGAAGGTGAATGTCATCAAATGTTTACCACTTTGATTGCAAAAGAAGATCTTATCCAAATGCCCGCTGAAATCTTTCCTTCTCTATTCCAAAAATATATAGATAAAAAATATGAAATACGAACAATTTACATCGGAGGTGAAATTTTCTCTTGTGCAATAATTACTGAAGATGAAAATTCTATTGATGTCAGGAAATCAGTTAATGAAAACAAAGCTTATATTATTCCATATCAATTACCTTGTGAAATAGAAGAAAAATTGAAAAAATTCATGAAAAAAGCACATTTGCAGATAGGGTCTTTTGATATGATATACAACCAAAACGATGAATATGTATTTTTGGAATTAAACCCATCAGGACAATTTCTAGGGTATTCAGATCGATGTAACTATGCAATAGAAAAATATATCGCAAGATATTTAATAGAATCCTGTCATGAGTAAAATCAATACATATCAAGAATTTATTGATAACATTGAGATATTAATGCCAGTAAATTTTAAGTTCATGAGAAAAGTAGAAGTTCTACGATTTCAGTTACCGTACAAATTGCATTGTCAAGGTTATGAATGCACTTATTTTTTTAGAAATAAGTTTTATAAACCTTTAAACATTGTCTAATGTATAAATTGCATCCTCTTTGTTTTCCAGTAAAAGGTTATAATAGGAGTATTATTTATGATTTTTTACATGGAGAAGTCATCTAAACTTTTTTTTCTTCACTTTTTTCAGAAGTATCACCATAAAAGCTATATAGTTGAAGCTCATCCAGCTTGAAACAGTCGTATCAAACCTGTTCAGCAAGGTTCTATA
>JAITVS010000048.1 GCA_031285685.1 Tannerella sp. | reverse complement strand
GGACGAGTTTTTTAATCATGGAGGTCTCATATTATATAAATTTGAATTAAATATTTAAAAAATTATGACAAATATTCTAATTTATTGCTATTTTTGTTATAAAATCTTATTAATGCTTTTATTTAAGCCAATAGTTCACGTCAAAAATAGGTATAAAAATGGTATAATCCAAAAAATAAATATAAATTATAGTTATAATCAATAAAAATAATTCTTGTACTATATCAAATGGGCTAATTTTGCCATCCTCTTTGTATTTTAGGGCATCAAGAGCTATGTTTGTTTCTATTATTTTAAATGATTACTTTTGTCCTAAAATAATTAAGTATGGCAGCAAAGAAACTGTTTAGTTCAATTGTGGTTGTGTTGGTAGCAATACTCTCGTTATCATCCTGTGAGGAAGTTACTTATTCCAGTTCTTTGTTTTGCAATTTCGTTTCCGAAACAGACAGAAACGGTTATTTTGAGGATGGATATGTGTATACATTCAATGATTTAAGTAATCTGAAACGCTCGGATGATATTGTGGGTATGGATTATTTAGGTACGACGATCACGTTTGAGGGTATTTCTTCCGGAGATTTGAGACAAGGGGATGTTATTAAGGATGTGTATATAGGTGTTGACGGAATGGTTCCGTTTTTATTTGCCAGAAATATAGCAGTGTTGAGAGATAACGAACGGATTAGCTATACAAGTCGCGAAGATCGTGAGTTCTATGATTTTATGCGGAATGTCATGAGGCGTTTTTATAATCATGGGAAAATAGACATGATGGTATACGGATGGGTTACTCATAATAATGTGGGGGTTCGAAATGTCCGGATGCGGGTGACACTGGATAACCTGTTAGATGTTACCATTGTCAAGTAAATAAATCCGGAACGACAAATCATTTCCGTGTCGAGGCTTCTTAAGTTCCTTAATGAATTTAGATATCTTACATTGATTCGTTTGACTGATCTGTCGGTTCTTCCGGTGTGAATACGTCTGTTTGCCAGTATAATACAGGACGTTTCAACTCATCATCCCATACCCATGGCGCTTTTTCTTCCGTCCCGAAATTGAATTCAAATTTTTTAGGAGCGCCGACCCACCATTCTTTATTTTGAGTGGTTGCATAATCTACCAGTTGGCGTTTGTATCCTTTTCCGGACTTGCTGTCGTTGTCAGTCTCATTGTCAAATTCATCGTCGGTTTTCGCTTCTTTTTCTTTTGTGATTTTCATATCGTGACGGTAATAAGTCTGTATTAGTTTTCCGACTTGATTCTGAGTTCCCATGTTTACTCCTACGGAATATCTTACGTTATTATGTGCCATAAGGCCGGTTCCGTCTAATGCAACGCCATTTGATTTTCCGACTGCGATTAATTCTTCGTTCAGCGCAACACTATTTTCGATTGTTGCCGACCATGAGTTCATGCCTGCAATGCCTCCAGCAAAGCGAACTCCTCCATCTTCTTTTGCCGATATTTTTCCTGTGGCATAACAATTCACAATATGACCTCCGTTAACTCCGTTTCCTCCGGCAATACCTCCTGCCGATTTGTATCCTTCCCCCGCGATAGAAATATCCCCGGTTGAATAACAGTTTGTGACGACATTCTTGTTAATACCGGTTATGCCCCCTGCATAAGCACCGTTCTGGTATAATATGACACCGCCCATTGCAGCGCCCAGAAAGAAGTTGGCTGTACCTCTTCCTTTTGTATAGATACCTCCGTTACCGGAAATATTGGCTGTGGAGACGCACCGGGTAATGGTTCCCTCGTTCATACCTGTAATAGCCCCTATATATAATGTTTTTGTTCCGCTTGAATACCGGATGTCTCCCGCAACATGCAGGTTTTTAATATGACCGTTTACCGAGCAGAATAAGCCGATCCCCATCCACTTGAAAATATTCCGGGTTTGAAGTGTATCCGCTCTGATACTCAGGATTGTTATTGTATATCCGTTTCCATCGAATGTTCCGGAGAAGTTGCCCTTTTCCATTCCTATCGGTGTCCAGTTTTCTACGGTAATATCATTCATCAGAATGTAATTCTTTTTAAGCGTACTTAAGTCAGCACCGATCGCACTTAGTTCTTCGGTGTTTCTGATTTCTATTTTATTTTGTGAGGATGTGCCTGGAGCAGTATTATTTCTTCGTGCGGAGATGTTCTCTTGTGTTGCACCTGATTCCCAGTGCATGACCGGACGGTTCAATTCGTTATCCCATGCCCAGGGCCTTGAAACATCAGAACCGAAAGCAAAACGGATATGGCGGTTAACCGTCCACCATTCGATATCCTGAAGAGATGAAAATTCATAAAGATCTCTACCGTTCGGATTAGAATTGTCATTTGTCAGGTTTATGTCGCGACGGCTGAAATTTCCTCCTGCGCGGCCTTGGTGAAGGCCGATGATGCGTCCGGTAAAGCTGTTCTCTGTTTTATCGGATACAATATTTTTGTTTAACGCCACGCAATATTGAACCAGTCCTCCCTGACTGCAAAAACCTGCAATGCCACCGGCATATCTTTCAGCTGCGCTTCCGGTTGCCGATATGTTTCCTGTCGCATAACACCATTGAATGATGCCTTCGTCAAAGTCATTCAGGCCGGTAATGCCACCGGCATATTTGTATACCCCTTCTTTGGCCGTAATGTTACCTGTGGAATAACAATTTCTGATAATCCCGTTGTTAATACCTGTAATACCACCGGCAAAGCAATCACCCGAATTATCCGGATTTGTTTTGCTTTCGTTTTCATATCCGGTGGAAGAAACCGAAACATTCGAAATACAGTTTCTTACCGTACCGTAATTTGCTCCCGTAACACCACCTGCCATTATATTATAATTACTTTCAAAAGTGATCTCTCCATCCACCTGTAGATTCTGGATCACACTTCGACGCCCGTTGAATCCGAATATACCGATATAATTAGTTTCGATGGCCGGTATATCAACTTTTGATTTCATTCTGAACGGTGCGGAGTATACATTTCCGATGCTTACGATTGTAATTGTATGCCCGTTTCCATCAAAAAGACCGAGAAAAGGAGCTTCGGCATCTCCAATGGGAGTCCAATTTTCTATTGTGATGTCGTTCATCAGGATATAACGTCCTTTGAGTGAAGTTTCGTTGCTGTTTATAGCTGCCAATTCTTCCGCTGTCCTGATTTCAGTCTGAGCTTCCGTGAAGATTCCGATGCATAGCAATAATGCTATTAAAGTGATGCTTTTTACTTTCATGACAAGGTATTTTATAATTTTATGCAAAAAAAGTGCAAAAAGAACTCTTTTTTTACCCCACAAATAGGGTATTTGTTCTTCCCTCAATTTATGCTATTTTTAGCTATCGCTGAATGTAGGCGGCATTCGATTTGTACTATATTTTGCTATCACTGAATATAGGTGGCGCCTCGGAAGGACAAAACAAAAACAAGTTTTCCTTTTGTCCTTCTCTCAACTTGCACTATATTTAGCTATCGCCGAACATAGGCGGCATCTCAGCAATGACAAAAGAAAATACATTTTCTTTTGTCATTGCATTCGATTTGTACTATATTTGTCAACCTTTATATTATAAGCTATGGAAAATCAAACGAATTATCGGATTGCGCTGTTGCACAATTATATGAAAGAAAAAAATCTGCAGGCGTTCGTTATACCTTCTACGGACGCACATATGAGTGAATATATACCGGAATACTGGGAGTCGAGACGATGGATAAGTGGGTTTACGGGCTCAGCGGGAACTGTTGTTGTTACGCTTGAGAAAGCCGGATTATGGACTGACTCGCGTTATTTTTTACAGGCGGCAGACGAACTGGCGGGGAGTGAAATCGTCCTGTTTAAAGACCGTCTTCCTGAGACGATCAGCATTCCCGACTGGCTGAAAACCGAACTGACGGATAATAACCGTGTGGGAATAGATGGCAATGTATATTCGGCAAAAGAAGCATTGAAGTTGAAATCCGAATTGGAGACGGAAAAAATAGCGCTAATCTCCGATTTTGATCCTTTTGAAGAAATATGGAAGGACCGTCCGGCATTGCCCAAAAATCCGGTCTCCTTACTTTCGGTTGAGTTTGCCGGAGAGGCGGCTCGTCAAAAGATTGAACGTGTTTTGGCGGAAGCGGAAAAGGTCGGTGCTGACTCCGTATGGATAAGTACGCTGGATACAATTGCCTGGCTGTTTAACATCCGAGGATGTGATGTCCCTTATAATCCGGTAGTTGTATCACATGCTTTTATTTCACGCAATGAAAATATTTTGTTTATAGACACAGATAAAATTACGTTGACAATAGCAGATGCGCTTCAGAAGGAAGGGGTGAAAGTCGTTGACTACAATCAGACAAACGAATTTCTGGCCAATATCTGCAATTTGTCTGTTTGTCTGGACAGTAGCCGGTTGTCTTATCGCGTTTATAATGCAATCGCAGAGCGTAACTGGCTGGTAGATACCTTATCCGTCGCCGATATGCTGAAAAGCATGAAAAATGAAGTGGAAGCGGAAGGCTTCCGTCAGGTAATGGTTCGCGATGGGGTGGCTCTTACCCGTTTTTTTATGTGGTTAGAGAAAGCTGTTCCGGAAGGATTGGTTACAGAATATAATGTCGGTCTGAAGCTAAAGGAGTTCAGAAGTAAACAGGCAAATTTTGCCGGTGAAAGTTTTTCGACAATTGCCGGATATGCGGCAAACGGGGCGATTAATCATTATCATCCGAGTGCGGAAAACTGCCTTGAAGTCAGATCTGAAGGAATGCTGTTAATCGATTCCGGCGGACAATATTTTGACGGAACAACCGATATTACACGTACTGTTGCAGTAGGACCGATAACCGAAGACATGAAAAAAGATTATACGCTTGTGCTGAGAGGAATGATCGGTCTGACAAAGGCTGTTTTTCCTGCCCGTACAAGAGGCTCGCAAATTGATATGTTGGCCCGCAAGGCCATGTGGGAGCATGGAATTAATTATGGGCATGGTACGGGACATGGTGTAGGCCATTATCTGAATGTGCACGAAGGTCCGCATAGCATACGGCCGGAAGAAAATCCGGTAACAATGCGCCTCGGCATGATAGCAACCAATGAGCCCGGCATTTATCGCGACCATCAGTATGGCATTCGCACCGAAAACATGATGCTGACTGTTCCAGCAATGACTACCGGCTATGGTGATTTTTATAAATTCGAAACATTAACCCTTTGTTATATCGATACAATTCCGGTAATCAAAGAAATGATGACAAGCGAAGAACTCACATGGCTGAATGATTATCACCAAAGAGTTTATGATAAACTCTCTCCTCATTTATCCGATGAAGAAAAAGTATGGCTTAAAGATAAAACAAGTGCATTGTAAATAAAAAAATATGAGCGTATTTAGTAAATTTCCGCGTACATTCTGGGTTGCCAATACAATTGAATTATTCGAGCGTTGGGCATGGTATGGTTTTTTCATGTTGTTTGCCAATTATCTGACGGGTTCGTCGGATCTGGGAGGCCTTGAATTTTCACAGAGCCAGAAGGGTACAATCATGGGAGTGGGTACAGGCATCCTTTACTTTTTGCCGGTGCTGACCGGCGCTATTGCCGACCGTTACGGATACAAGAAGGTCCTGACGCTGGCCTTTATTATTTATGCTTCGGCATTTGCCCTTTTTCCGCAGGTATCGTCGTTTGCAGCGGTTTTTAGTATGTATATTTATTTAGCATTGGGGGCGGCATTATTCAAGCCGGTTATCTCTGCGACAATTGCGAAGACTACAACTCATGAAACATCCTCGATCGGATTCGGTATTTTTTATATGATGGTGAATATCGGGGCCTTTTTTGGGCCGATGGTTACCCTTCTTTTCAAAGGTCAGTCACAGATGATTTTTTATGTTTCGGCAGGAATTATTTTATTAAATTTTATCTTGCTTATTTTTTATAAAGAACCCGAAAATATAGAGGAATCGAAACAATTGGAAACAAAAGGAAATACTTCATTATTTCAGACATTCGGAGAAATATTCCGCAATATGGGCAGTATTTTTAAGGATTTGAATTTCCTTATATTTCTTTTGATTGTGGCGGGATTCTGGACCATGTATAACCAATTGTTTTTTACTCTTCCTGTTTTTATCTCACAGTGGGTGGACACAAGTGCATTGTATCATTTCTTTGATACTTACATTCCTTTTATCAGTGCGAATTACAGTCCGGCTCCGGGTGTTATGGATGCGGAATTTGTGACGAATATGGATGCCCTTTATATTATTCTTCTGCAAATTGTAGTTTCTACGATTGTTATGCGTTGGAAACCACTTAATTCAATGATAACCGGATTTCTGGTTTGTTCCATCGGTATGTCGCTGACATTGTTTTCACAGAATGTACTTTTTACAATGGTAGCAATACTCATTTTTGCATTGGGAGAGATGGCCGGTTCACCGAAAATAACCGAATATATCGGCCGTATAGCGCCTAAAGACAAAAAAGCGTTATATATGGGTTATTCATTTATACCGGTTTTTCTGGGAAATGTTTTTGCCGGAATTATTTCCGGAAATGTCTATCAGGCAATGTCGGATAAGGTGGTGATTACGGAAAAATTTGCAGCCGAAAAAGGTCTGCAAATTGCAAGCGGATTATCTACCAATGAGTATTTCAATGAAGTAGCCCGTCAGGTGAATATGTCTGCGCAGGAGTTGACAAATCACCTTTGGAATACCTATAATCCTTCAAGTATGTGGATTGTAATCTTATCCATAGGGGTTACGGCTGCGGTTTGCCTTTTTATATATGACAAAGTGACTTCGAAAAAAGCGAATACAAATGATTAGGGATTAAGGTCCTGGTTTTAATAATGTTGGATTGTTTATGATTAAAGTTGCGATTACCGGAGCTGCGGGGAATCTGGGTGGCTTGCTTGCCGATGCAATGAAAGAGCTGGATGTGAATCTGAATCTTCTGACTTATCGGAGGGATGTTCCGGATGATTTGAAGCAAAGATCAAATATCAATGTTTTTAAAGTTGATCTTGCGGAGCCGGAAACACTTCCGGATGCTTTGGAAGGAGTTGATACGATTGTTCATTTTGCCGGCATATTGTTTAAGGCGAATCCGGAAAAATTTCTTCCTGTAACGAATACACGGTATTTCAGAAATCTGCTTGATGTTGCCGTAAACCAAAAAGTTAAACGGATAATACTGATCAGTTTTCCTCATGTGGAAGGAGAATGTACGCCTGAAAATCCGGCAAGAGGTTCGCTTGACGGAAATCCGGAATCAATGCATGCACGTACCCGCCTGGAAGAAGAAAAGTTATTATTTCAATATGAAAAGGGCTACTCTTTTGAGGCGGTTTCCTTGCGTGTCGGGATGGTCTATGGAAGAGGTATTCTTATGATTGATGCTGCACAATGGTTTGCACGCCATTGGTTGTTAGGTGTCTGGCGTAAACCGACTTACATTCATTTGATATCGAAAACTGATTTTACAGATGCCGTTATTGCCGCTATAGTGAAACCAGATATCCGTGGTATTTATCATATCGGTGATGAAGGTATGCAGACATTGCAGCAGTTTCTGGATGACATTACGGTTTACCGAAAGAATCATAAGCCTTGGCGTATGCCTGTATGGATGATTATGACTGCGGCGCGTTGCTTTGAACTGTTTTCTGCTGTATTCGGCACACGTAGTCCGCTTACGGTTGATTTTATCAAGATTGGCATGGTATCTTATTACGGTGATACAAAAAGAATGCGGGAAGAGCTCCTCCCGCATCTGAAATATAAAACATACCGTGAAGGTATGGAGTTGTTTTAGCGCGTAAATAGAGATGTGATTGATATTTTTCTTACCTTTGTCTTAAAGTCAACTATAGCTGGATTGTTTTGAATTCTTTATGCATAAGATTTCATCTTTAGTTTTTCTTTTCAAATTGAAGGCTGACCAGAATGAAAGGTCCCACAGCTTTGGGATCGTTATCGCGGACGGGTTCGCTTATATAATACCCGTAAGTGCCGTCGCGGCGGTCGTTTCCGCCCAAGCCGGCAACTTCGCAACAATTGGTGATGCTGATGGTTCCGTCTTCATTTTCCTTGATAAATGTCTTGATAAAACTGTTATACGCATCACGCGCTATGGCGGCATATCCGGCGTCGATATATCCTTTCCGGCTCGCTTTTTCGAGCGTATAAATAAACATGGATGAACAGGTGGCTTCGAGGTAGTTTCCCGGCTCGCTGCCCTTGTCTATCACCTGAAACCAAAGACCACTTTCTTTGTCGCGGTATTTTTTGATCCCTTCCGCCACCGTTTTGAGAATGGTGATCATGCTGTCGCGCCCCCGTTGTTCGACGGGTATCCAGTCGAGCGCGTCCACCAGCGCCATCCCAAACCAGCCCATCGCCCGTCCCCACACGTTTGCTGACTGTCCGGTAACCGGATCCGCCCATTTCTGCTGCCGCGCCTCGTCCCATCCGTGGCGAAACAATCCGGTGGCGGGGTCATATGTGTATTTGGCAACTAATTGGAATTGTTTGATGATGTCCGGAAAATATTCCGGTTGGTCGAATGTTGCGCAAAAACGCGCATAAAACGGCGAACCCATGTACAAGCCGTCTAACCACATCTGGTGCGGATAAACCTGTTTGTGCCAGAAACCGCCTTCGGTAGTGCGCGGATGAGTATACAACTGGTCGCGAAGGTTAAAAGCCGCCTTTTTGAACCTTTCTTCGCCGGTTTTTTCCCACACATCCAATACAAATTTGCCCGGATTGATGAAGTCAATATTATATGACTCTTTTCGATACACTATAATATCACCCTGTTCATTGATGACTGTATCGGCAAATTGATAAGCATAATCAAAAAAGGCAGGAATATTGTATTGTTCTCCTGTTTTGATGATTGCTTCCAGTTCCAGTCCGGCGCAATAACTCCATATAAGACGCTTGTTGGCAAAATCGAGCATCCAGCTTTCGGGATTGCGCGCTATTTCTGATTCGACCATGCGTACCGACCACGGATGATCTTCTTTTTTTTCGCCCGGCTGACAGGAAAATAATGCGAAGCAGAAAGCAAGTATTAAAAAACTTTTTAATGTGTTCATATTTTCAGGTATTGTATTTTTTCTTTTTCTTATCGAAGCCACGCCCAGCGATTCGCCCAATCTGTCATTGCGTCAATGCGCCATTTAGATACGGTTTTGAAGCCATGAAGGTCTTTATCAAATAAGTCTTCATCACTTTTCTCCGTGAACCAGTTATTCCCAAGTTTATAATCTGTTTTACGGGTTTTGCCCGGCCAGATATTCTCTACAGTGATTTCACCTTTCTGAGCCGGGAAACCCGGAATATCGGAAACGATGGTATATGGCATTGTTCCAAGCGCATAGGTAGCATGTCTTACGGCATAAATCCCATCTCCTAAATAGAATCCGCCCCAGGTTTGTTTATTGAT
This sequence comes from Tannerella sp., assembly GCA_031285685.1. Classification (GTDB taxonomy): domain Bacteria; phylum Bacteroidota; class Bacteroidia; order Bacteroidales; family Tannerellaceae; genus Tannerella. The sequence goes on along the minus strand of JAITVS010000048.1, from coordinate 21,622 downwards.
AGTCATGACCATGCAAATCGAATCCGGCGGAATGTTTATTTGGGGACCTTTCACACGAAACTCCATGATCGAATAGATCTGAACCGTGTCTTGTGCTGTTGTCGGCCTGTCGAATATAATCTGTGGGCTATGTGTGAATTTCACAAAGCTACCGCCCCACGATTCTTTTGTAGGATCATTCGGGTCGCCGTCCATCATATAAAGCAAAGACGGCGTATCTCCCAGTTTGGTATTTCCGTTCAGGTAATTCTTAAAGTCTTTGCCCAGGTTTCCTCCGCCACTGATGAATGTATCATAGTATTTTCCGTTAAATTCGTCCATTTGTTTGTAGTTGGCTATAAATCCGCGGTAGGAAGCATTATTTTCAATGAACCAGAGGTTGGGAAAATTCTCAACAATGTAGGCATAACTATTGGTACTCCACTTTTTATTCGGTCCGCCTATCCAGTATATTCTTATTTTATCCTGAATATCGGGAGCATCGTGCAAAGCCTGGGCCACATCATCCAGGCCGCCCCATACAAGGACCCATAGTGGTAGCTTGCTTTCTTTCCGCGCACACCTGATAATCCAGTCCGATCCCTCGGTAGCAGTCATGTATCCGCAGTATGGAGCAGCTCCAAGCCTTCCCTGTTTGCTGATGGAACGCAAATATTCGGGAGACGGAAAGCTGTTGGAATGTTTCTTCAATTTGGGCAGATCTTTCTCATAAAGGTCAATCATTCGCAAGATCTCCGACACATTGCCGCTTCCGTAAGACGGCGAAGAAACAAGGCCTTCGGTTTCAAACAGGTCGCTGTACATTAAGAAATGAGCCATCGATTGGTTGTCATCCGGATCTGTGCCTCCGATATCCGTACTTATAAGTATGCGGGGTTTTACCGGAACAGGTGCTTGTGCCATCAGAGCAATGGCATTAAAAAAGGAAAGTGAAAGAAAGAAAATTACCTTAACCATAATTTCATTGTTTCTTGTTAATTAATTCAGATGTATTATTATGCGCTAATCTATACATAAAAAAACGCATAGGCAAAAATACATATTGAAAAGAAAAGTAACCTATTAAAAATTGACAAAAAGAATGGGATTATTTATCAAAAGCCATTTTATTGGCTCTTGAATGGGTTTTGATAGATAATCCTGCTTTAGCTGTGAAAATTACTATGTTTGCTAATTTACAAATGTTTATGATACACAACCCGAACTTTCCTGATGCTAAAGACCGGTTTATGTATCCTATATTCTATGAGGTATTTATTATGTCTCCGGAACTAATTTGAAAATGTCGTTTTTATTAGTTGAGAATGATATTTCATAATAAGTTTTTCCATTGGATTCAAGAGGTTCCGACTTTGCAATTTCGGCTTTTCCTTTCGATACAATAATAGGGGCAGAAGTCCTGATGCGGCATGGCTTGCCCGCTATGGACTGTATGGTTGCCTCTTTTAATTTTCCATTTGCCCAGCTACAGGATATTTCGAAATTGCCTCTTGCTTTCAGACCGTTGACCGAACCTTCCGCCCAGACATCCGGTAATGCCGGTAATAATTGTATGTATCCTGCATGGCTCTGTAACAACATCTCCGTTACTCCTGCCGTATAACCGAAATTTCCGTCGATCTGGAAAGGCGGATGCGCGTCAAGCATACTTTTATATAAACCACCTCCGCTCATTGTGGTACGGTTACCTTTGCTGTCTTTATCCTGTCCGAAACCTACGGGATTAAATAGCTTACTTATGATTTTGTAAGCATGGTTTCCGTCCTGCAGGCGGGCCCAGGTGTTGATTTTCCATCCCATGGACCATCCGGTCGCTTCGTCGCCGCGCAGATTCAGGGATGTTTCTACGGCTTTGAATAATTCCGGTGTTTCCTGTGTAATCTGGTCGCCGGGATGAAGTCCGTACAAATGTGAGATGTGACGATGTTTAGGTTCCGCTTCTTTAAAATCATACATCCATTCCTGTAATTGTCCCCGTTCCCCTATCCGGTATGGTAAAAGATGAGCCAGTTTTTCTTTTAATTCATCCCGCAATTCGGCATCTGTATTGAATATCTCAGATGCCTGGATCGTACGCGTAAAAGTTTCACGGATAATAGCCATATCCATTGTCGGCCCCATGCTTAAAGCTGCCCGTTCTCCTTTGTCGGTGATAAATGCATTTTCCGGTGATACGCCTGCGGGTGTTACCAGATTCCCATGGCCATCATCAATCAGCCAGTCGGCATAAAATTCGGCTGCGCCTTTCAGGATGGGGTAGGCTTCTTTTTTCAGAAACTCCTCATCACCGGTAAACAGGTAGTGTTCCCATAAATGACTGCTGTACCATCCCTGTACCATTGGCCAGAAGGATGCCGTCGGCACGTTATCATTCGGCAATGATTCGCGCCAGATCGATGTGTTGTGATGAGCTACCCAGCCACGGCGGTTATACATGTTCTGCGCCGTTTCACGTCCGGTAACGGATAATTCTTTTATCAGGCGGAACAACGGTTCGTGGCATTCCGGAAGATTGGTGATTTCCACCGGCCAGTAATTCATTTCCGTATTGATGTTTTGTGTATATCCGCAGTTCCATGGCGGAATCACCTCTTTGTTCCAGATACCCTGCAGATTTAGCGGTTGTCCGCCCGGGCGCGAACCGCTTATCATCAGATAACGCCCGAACTGATATAAAAGTGCGGCCAGATCCGGATCCGGATTTTCAGCGAAGCGTATGATACGTTCATCCGTAGGAAGGTTTTTCTGTTCTTCAGTGGAATGAAGATCGAGGGAAACCCGGTCAAAAAGAGATTTATAGTCGTCTATATGACGTTTTTTCAACGTTTTGTAATCATACTTTAATGCGTTCGCCAATAGATTTTCAATTTTTTCCGACGGGTTAACACCGTCTAAGCTTGGACTTTTATCATACCCATTGAAACTGGTTGCCAATGCCATGACGAGGTAAACTTCATTTGTATTGTAGATACGCATACCATTTTCAGTAAACTCTATTTCACCTTTTCCGGGTAAAACCGGCTCTAACCGGGCTTCAAACAACATCCCCTTGTTTTCGATCTCATCACCATAAAGAATCCGTTTGTCAAATTTGCGTTTACCGTCTTTATCATATAGCTCAGGGTGTTTGTACTGGTCGCCCCAGGCTTCCATTTGTTCGAAGGTACGTCGTTCCACGTATCCCGGAGCTTTTCCTTTGTATACAAGGCATTTATTTTCAGTGTTTTGTGATGCTGTCGGATGCGGACCGTCAAAACGGAAGTTAACATCAATACCATCCGGTTGATTGCTGGCTAACCGGATGATAATCACATTCTCCGGATTGGAAGCAAATATTTCCCGCGTATAAGTAATACCATTCTGTGTAAAAGTGGTTTTCGCTACTGATTCGGAAATATTCAATTCTCTTTTATATCCGGAAACATCTCCGGTTTTATTACTTTCAATATGCAGGTCGCCGAATGGCTGGTAATATTGATGCAGGCGTCCGAGCCACTGTTTCGTGGCAATATCATTCGCTTTTGCATACTCGCCCTTTTTTAATAACGATACCACCTGATCCAATGCTTCCGGCGTTACTTTTATATCTTTAAAAATAACGGAAGGTTCGCCGCTGTAAAGCGTGTTTTCATTTAGCTGCAACAATTCTTTATCGGTACCTCCGAATATCATGGCGCCCGAATGTCCGTTACCAATGGGAAGTGCGTCGTTCCAGTTTGTTGCAGGTTCGTTGTACCAAAGGGTCAATGATTCTTCCTGTTTCTGTTGGCAAGCTGCAAATAGCAGGTTTGCCATGGCTAATAGTAAGATTATGTTTTTCATCATGCGGTTTGTTAAGTGTACCACAAAGATAGCCAAATTTGTGAGACTTTCTCTTTTTGAGTAAGTTGCCGGAAAATTTTAATACAAAAACTCTCTCTTAAGCCTTTCCTGTTCTATAAAAATGGCTAAGAGAGAGTTTTGACAAAATTTAATCAAATGATTCCTGATTATTTATTCAGAAATATTTTTATTGTTATGCTCCGGTTAGTAGCCTGCATTTTGGGCTAGCTTATCCGGATTGATGTTGATCTGTGATTGAGGGATCGGGAATATCAATTGGAAGTCTTGTATTGATCGGCTACCGTCTCCCTTTTCTTGGTTGTCCATTCCGATGTTGGGATCTTGATCTCCGGAGATTTCTGTTTTAGATTTCAGATGGGCATTTATAACCGTTTGTGCACGTCCTGTGCGCACTAAATCAAACCAGCGATGACCTTCTTGATGTAGTTCTAACCGGCGTTCATTTTCAAGTGCCAGAAACATCGCATCATGGTTTGTGCCCAATGAATTGTCTGTCTCCAACCCTACACGCTCACGAACCTGTTTCAGGTAATTCAGGGCTTCGGTGGTTGAACCGGTTTCGTTTAATGCTTCGGCATACATCAACAGGATATCGGCCCAACGATGGATGATCAGATCACAGCCCGAATCAATGATATCTGTCATATCTTCGTCAAAGTATTTCAGTGTCCAATGGTAAGTACGTTGATTCTGCATCACTTCCATCGCTCCGTCTAAGCGTGATTCAATCATGTTCCGACGCGGATCGGTGTCCTCGAATGCTTCGGTCAGATCTCTGGTAACCAGCATGGTGCCGCTTCCTCGAGTCAGCATGTGGTGTAATTGCGGATCGGGAACAGATTCGTTGGGATAAGCTCCGGAAATGATGGGGTTTCCCTGGCTTGGATCAAAACCCCGGGCGAATTGAACAGCAAAGACGATTTCTTTATTATTGGAATTTTTAGCTTTAAAAATGTCGTTGTAATTTTCCATCAACCCATAACCTGCTCCGGCACCACTGCTGATTAATTCACCCAATACGGCTTTCGCTTCGGTATAATTATGCATAGTCAGGTAGACTTCTCCTAACAACGCTTTTGCAGCGGCGCCGGTAGCGTAACCTATATCACTGTTATTGCCGTACTTTATTTCCAGATTCGAAGCGTCTTTCAGATCTGCAATAATCTGTGCAAGAACATTGGCTTTCGGTTCGCGTCCGTATAGAAATAACTCTTCTGTATTAATAACATCCTTCAATACTAATGGAACATCACCGAAGGTACGAACCAGATTGAAATACATGAGCGCCCGCAGATATTTTGCTTCGTTGACATACCGCGCTTTCAATGCGGCATCCTTCATTACCGTTTCAGCATGTTCCATTGCCAGATGACAACGGGAGATGGTTGCATAAGCTCTGTTCCAGGCTTCTTCAAAGAGTGTATTATCCGACTGCCAGGTGATTTCATTTAGTGTGATGTGAGTATTCGTGTTATTGAACTTGCTATTGTAAGAATCGTCGGAAGGAAGTTCTGCGATAAAAAGGAATCCGCTGGAACTACTATAAGCGTAAAATTCACGTGTTGATGTATAGGCGGAGTTTAGCATCTGACGCACATTTTCAGCGTCGGTGAAGAAAGCTCCTTCCGTTACATTGTCTTTCGGATATTTCTGGAAATCAGCTTCAGTGCAACCGAAATATAGCAAGCTAATACAGACACACAGAATTGTATTTTTGATTAATTTTATATTTTTCATATCTGTTTTTATTAAAACGTTAAACAATTATGTTTTCTAATAGGGTCAGAAGGTTAGGTTTAAGCCGAATGCAATTGTCCGTGCAAGAGGATAAGCGCCCTCGTTGTATCCCCAGTTGTTTTTCCCGTCGGCGATTGTCGCGGTTTCATTAACTGACGATCCGTGCGGATTGTTGAATCCGCCTACATTTGTGAAAATATGCAGGTTATTACCCGTTATATAAATCCGGGCCCGTCGTACCAGTAGTTTATCGGAAATCAAACGTGGTAACGTGTAACCTAAAGTTACTGTCCGGATGCGTAAATAATCAGTTTCATAAAGATAACGTGTGTTGTCTCCGATGTTGGATGATAGGTTTACGGTACCGGCTTTATGGTAGGATCCATTACCCGGATTTTCAGCGGAACGCCAACGGTCAACGGCATCTTTTGAGCTGTTTTCCAGCGCGCGGCTTAACGACAATGCACGTTCTTCCCGACGATAAACATAACCGCCTACCTGTCCGTCGAGCATGATATTAAGGTCGAAGTTGTTATAAGAAAACGAATTGCTGATACCAAATGTAAAATCAGGTTGAGCATTTCCTACGTATACCTGGTCATACGAATTAATCACCCCATCAGGTACTCCGTCAGGGCCGGAAACATCTTTGAACCGAAGGTCTCCGACTGTTTGCGTACCGTTTTTAGCATATTTTTCAACATCTTCGGGCGTATTGAAAGTACCTTCAACGATGTACATGTAGAAGTCTCCGAACGGACGGCCTACATAGTTTCGGCGGGCTCCGGTAACATTCAGTCCTGCTTTGTCTCCATCCAGTGAAACCAGTTTGTTTTTGTTGTTTGCAAAGTTAATGGTTGACCGCCATTTCACAACTCCATCCAGATTGATCGTATGCAATGCAAATTCCCAACCTTTATTTTCTACCTCACCCGCATTGAGCATTACTGTGCTCGCTTTTCCGTTGATTGTCGGGAGGGCTGACTCCAGTATCGTATTGCTTTTCCGGTTATAATAGTCGATAATCAGTGATATCCGGTTTTTTAGTACGGCGATGTCTAATCCGAAATCTAACTGCCGGTTTTTTTCCCAACCTAAATTCACATTGTTAAAACCACCTGGTTTGTAACCTACAACCCGCGATTCTGACTCTCCGGCACCGACGACATAGTAATCTTTACTCATAGTCGTTAGCCACGGATAGTAGCCCGGCAACTGGTCATTACCTGTTTCTCCGTAGCTGGCGCGGATTTTCAATGCCGAGATTACAGGGATTGATTTCATGAAATCTTCTTCCCTGATGTTCCATGCTCCGGATATTGATGGAAATACACCGGCACGGTTATCTGAACCAAACCGGCTGGAACGGTCCTGCCGGATAGATCCGGAAAAGATATATTTACTTTTATAATTGTAACTGACGCGACCGAAAACTGCATCAAAGAGATAAGATGTATTTCCCGATTCACCGCTCTTTAGGATCGCCCCTTCTACACTTTTTACGACGGTATTATCAAATGCAACAGGAGTGTCGGCGTCCGTACGCGGTATGACACGCGTATAAAAATCATCTTGTTTCGCCGCGTCATATCCGAGTAGAAAACTGAATTCATGATCTGAATTTAAATTCAGATCATAAGTAATCGTATTCGACCAATAAAGATTGATATTGGAGTCGGTTCTTCTTTCCGCATCGATACGAGCTAAGTTCGGGGTTGAAAGATTACCTGTGTCGCCGTTGCCTTTTGCAACAAAAGCTTCTACGTAATAGTCACGCATCCGGTTGTAGTAACCCAGATTGAGCGAGGAACGTACTTTCAGGTTTTTCAACGGCTCAATTTCGATGTATGTACTGCCCGTTTGACGGAAAGTTTTATATATATTTTTAAATCCGTCCAGTTTGTTTAATGGATTTGAAAGTTGGGCGTTGAAAATTCCATAGTTGACCGGATTGTTTTTCGCTTCCTGGAAAATGACGAAATAGTCGCCATTGTCTTTCCAGGCAGGAAGAATCGGAGGCATGGAGAGCGCTTCAGCCAAAATACCGTCATTTGTGGTGGTATTGCCACCGGCAAGGCTTTGAGTGCGTTGAATTTGAAATGAAGGTTGCAGGTTGATACCTATGCGTAACCAGTTGGTTGGTTGTGCATCTACATTAATCCGGGCATTATAACGTTTATTATAGGTGTTTTTAACAATTCCTTCTACATCGTTGTATCCGCCGGAAATCGCAAACTGGATTTTTTCACTGCCTCCGATTGCACTCAGATTGTAACTCTGGTTCATGCCGGAGCGGAAGATAACATCCTGCCAGTCCGTTTCTTTCCACATAGCCCGGTTGGTTAGGATTTCAGGTACCGACAAACCCTGGTTCTGGCGAAATTCAATGGCCATTTCAGCATATTCTTCGGCATTCATCAGGGGATATTTGTGCATGATCTGATCAACGCCTACATTCATATCGAAATTGAACGTCCAGTGGTCTTTTTTTCCTTTTTTCGTCGTGACCAGAATAACGCCGTTACCGGCTCGTGAACCATAAATCGCGGCAGAAGCGGCATCTTTCATTATGTCGATTGATGCAATATCATTCGGATTGATAGCATTGAACATTCCGGCATCATTGGTCGGATAGCCATCAATAACATAGAGAGGACCATTGCCACTGCTGATGGAGCCGATACCACGAATGCGAACCGATGGTTCTTCACCGGGCGCCCCTGAACGTTGTTGGAGATCGAGACCTGCCACTTGCCCGACCAATGCCTGAATCGGACTTTGTACCGGAATATCACCCAATTTATCGCCGCTGACGGAACTGATAGCCGTAGCTACGTTTCGGCGAACCTGTGTACCGTACCCTACAACAACGACTTCATCCAGCGCCTTCGTATCTTCCGTCAAAGTGATGAAGTATTCGTTTTGGTGATCAATTTTGACTTCGACGGTGTAGTATCCGATATAAGAAACCTGCAGAATTCCTGTTTCCGGTACTTCTAAAATAAATCTTCCGTTAATGTCTGTAATGTTTCCGATTGTTGTGCCTTTTACAATCACATTTGCACCAATAACTTCTTCATCATTTTGATCTTTAACAATTCCGGTGATTTGCCTGGGTTTTTGTTGGTCTTGTAATTGTTTGTTTGCCTTCATTAACAGGATGTTATTCCCTTCCATGGCATAAATCACGTCGGTGTCTGTAAAGATGTATGATAAGATTTCTGCAACCGGAGTTTTCTCTGCATCAATAGAGACTTTCTTGGAAAGATCGATGGTATTGTTATAAACAAAAAGGTAGTCTGTTTGGTCTTCAATCTGTTTAATCACCTCTTTAGCTTTTATGTTGTTACCGGAAATGTTTACAACTGCTGTTTGTGACTGTATATTTGCTGCGAATGTTGCAGATGCACATATTAGTATAAAAAATAAGGCTACTCTCATAATTCTTAAAATATGTTTAAGTTCATATAATAACCGGGTATTACGTATCCCTATGCAATTTTTTTTCATAGTTTTGTATTGTTCTTTTAAGTTCATGATTGATTGAATTTAAGATTAGGTCATTTATAATGACTTCCCGACCGGATTATGTGGGGGCATAATCCGGTCTTTTTTTGTGTTTTTCAGGTTTATCTCATAGGCAACTTATTTTATGGTTATTACATTCAGTTCGTTATCTTTTGTGTATGTAAATTTATGTTCCAATTGCAGTACTTTCAGTACTTGTTCTACTCCGTCTTTTGTCCGGAATTTTCCGGTGTATTTGTATTTTAGTAAATCCTTTTTTTCTACGTTTATCTTTATATCAAAATAGAGTTGTAGTTTTGCGATCATAGATCCAACCGGTTCATTGTTAAAGCAGAGAAGTCCCTCTTTCCATTTAAAGTAATCAAAATCTGTAATCTGAGAAACAGTTAGTTTGCCGTTATGGAGAGTTGCCTGCTCATTGATTTTCATGATATGATTGATTGTCCCACCGGAAGAGTCATTTTTTAAAGCTTTTATATCAACAGATCCTTTCAATAATGCAACCCTTGTTGTATTCAGTCCGGAATAAGCCATTATATTGAACTCCGTACCTAATACGTTAATATCCATCATTTCTGTTTTTACGATAAAAGGTTTATTTTCATTAGGCCTGACATCAAAATAAGCCTCTCCGTCGAGGATCACCATTCTATCTCCTTCTCCGAAACTAACCGGATAAACTAATCGTGTCTTAGCGTTCAGCCAAACTTTTGTACTATCAGGCAGCATCAGTTCTGCTCGTTGTCCTGGCGGTATGAATAAAGTCTGGTAAGCTATTTCGTGATTCATGTTTTTTTCCGGCTTATGAAGGAATAATTGCGAAACAGCGGCAAATATTAAAAATATGGCAGCTATTTTCAGCAATTCATAAACTATTTTTCGATATTTTTTTACCAGTTTGTTTTTTATGAATATAGTTTCACTTTCCAAAACCGGTTTATTGAATAGAGAAATATCGTACAATTTATGTAATGCTATCAATTCCCTGACATTCGCTTTGTCTTCATCAAGCCAGTCTACTACAGCCTCCGTTTCCTCCCTGGAAACATTTCCTTCTATGTAACGTTGTAATAATTCTTTGTCCATATTATAAAGACAACACAAAAACAAAAATCCCTAAACGAAAATGTAATTTTTATAAACCTAACAATAAAAAATAGAAAAAAAGGTAATCTTTTAACGCGATGCGGAGCGCTTTCAGCGATTTCGTGATGTGGTACTCAACGCTTTTGGAGCTTATGGATAGTTGTTCGGCAATTTCTTTGACAGATAAATTTTCGTGCCGGCTCATCTCAAATATGCGACAGGTCTGTTCAGGAAGAGTTTCCAATGTTTTTTCAACAATTTCACTTATCTCGGTGGAAAAAATCTCTTCAGGATCACATGCGTCTAACGTTGCGATGCGATAATTAAGGTCGCGAACCATTTTTGCCGAAAATGATTCCATCACCTTTTGATGTACTGCCTGATGTTTCAGATAGTTTAATACGTTATTTTTCAGTATGACCAGCAATAGATTCGGCGGATTGATTACCGTTTCCTTTTTCATTGTCTGCCATAGGCTGATCAATGACTCCGACGTGATATCTTCAGCTACCATATCATCATGAACGTATGATTTGGCAAACAAAAAACTACTTTTATAGTATTTTGTATAGATCTCGTTGAAGTTGTTGATAGCCATTCCTTTATTCATTCGTAGTAATTTTAAGACTACAATAAATGATGAACAAATGTAATGATTTTTTTACACTTCTAAAGAATTGTATTGTATTTAACAGATTAAATCGAATGAATACTAATATAGCAAACCGGTAATAGAAGGAAATGGCTTTTTACAGTGTTTGTTTATATAAGTTTACTGAGCTTTTCAATCACCTTGTCGGCCTGTTTGCTTTTTTTGTCGATGTGATCAATGATTTCTGTTACGGCCGGGTGATTTGTGAATTCGCCGCGTACATTTTCAAAGTCGGAAATCCGTGTCCGGTCTTTACCATCTATGCCGAAACCGGTTTGTGATTTCAGGGTGAATTCCTTTTTTGCATCTTCATAGATCATCTTATCCAGTTTGGTAACAGCATTTTTCCATTCCTCGATGAATTCAATCAGTTGTCCGGCAGAAACGGTTTTAAGGTCAATTCCGGATTTTATTTTAAGTTGTAATACGATCCAGTTCCATGACCAGGTCAGGTAATTTTCTTTCCATTTATGGAATGTTTCATTGATTTCAGAGAGAGAGGTGATTGTATTGTTTTCTATGGCTTTGATCAATTTGGAAACCTGTACTTTGGGAACAAGCAGACCTGCCATATCGACCCATTCTCCTGTTCCTTCATCTCCCTGAGATACAAGAATTTCTCTCATTTCTTCTTCATTGGAATATTCTGCGATTTCCAGTTTTTTTACTAATCCGCTTCCGAAGAATTTGATAATACCCAATTTATACAATGAAATCCCTTTTTCAAGGGCTCTGTTTGTCATTTTTACACTGTTATACATGTAATGATCGGAGGCCGGGCCGGATATCTTCTTCAGATTTTCCAGGATATCGACTCCTTTCATGATTTTTTGTACGGAATAGGGGCTTAGCAGATTGAATACAATGCAATCCAGCAGGGAATCGTCTTTGCGGCGGTCACGTTTGGGCCATTTCTGTGCGTCACGAATCGTTCCGATGCTTCTCAGATTGACTCCGGGGGCAAGGAAGCTCTCGTTGGAATTCTCTATGAGATAGGAAAAGGGCAGGTCGGATGTGTCCGTATTACGATAATGCCGCCCCATCACTAATGAGAATGCTCCGATTTTTGCAGGCCATAGAATATAAGAATCGCTGGCTGTTTTACTTCCCCGTTCTATGATACCCTGATGAATGGGGCCCAGTTTGTACATATGATTGCTCTGATTCGAACCGCTTCCGGCATTGAGAAATGAGTAATAAGCCGCAATCAACAGGGTTGATTTATGATGTGAAACTGTGTAAGGACCTGCAAATATAGAACAAGCCTCTCCATTAAATCCTTGACAATTAGCGAAAAATACAGAGTTTTCGGCGGTATATTGTTTCCCGAGAACTGTTCCCTGGCCGATGAAGCAGTTATCTACAATCGATGATTCGCATATTTTACAACCGCTTGCCGTGATAAAGTTCTCGGCAATCACTCCTGTTCCGATATATGAAGGATCTTTTTCCGAGCTGTTGATACTACCGTTTTTCAACCGGTAAATACCCTCAATCTTTGCGTGCGGACCTATGTTTACATTTTTAATATTATGACTGCTGAATATATGTGCACCTTCTCCGATGGTACCCATTTCAGAGCAGACTGTTTGCGTATATTCGTCAATCATCCGGTTGAGCCTGTCTATAAGTTCGGGCTTATGTCTGTAGAAAGCAATCAGATAGGCTGTGTGGGCGGACAGTTTGTCATAGATCGGTATTTCGCGTCCTCCCATCTCGTTCAATACCGCAACGCGGGTACCGTTGCCAAAACAGGATCTGCTGTCTACAACGAGCATATCGACACTTTCGATAATCGCATTTTTCTCAATGGTGTAATTGGCGATGTAATTTTTTATCTGGTTAATATATACATTGTCTTTTATTACGCAATTATGGATAGTTGCATTATATATGCCCGAAGATCTTGTAATACCCCCTGCAAAGGTAATTTTGCGATTGAATAATCCCAGATAGACATTTCCAGAAAAAGTAGTATTTTTAATATGCTCGGCCGTAAAACTTTCTTTTACTTTTATTTTGGACCAGTCTTCGCAAAGGCAGCCGTTCTTTTGTAATACTTTTATCTCCGGATCAGAAATGTGACGATAACCTTCCATTATGTTGAAATCAATTTACCTGTTGATTATTCTATTCGAAATCTATATTTTTTTTACCCAGACGGCTAGTTTGCTTCCTTTTACCGTAAAACGGCCATCACCGTTTTCGTCAATGATAACTTCTTCGGGTATACTTCCGGTTATTTCGTGCCAGGTTTCACCTTTGCGGTTTGGTCCGACATTCATTATTTTATACCCGTCTTCACTGTTCGATATGACCAGAGCAAGCCCGGAACCAGGGTGTAGATCGTCGCCTGTTCTGACGAAGCCGATTGTATTGGGATGATCAAAGTAATAAATTTGTTCTCCGTAAGCATACTTTTGCCTGACATCCAATAGGATATCAATGATTACTTTGTGTGGAGACGGTTTACCTTCCGTTCCGTAGTAATCTCCGTAAAATATACACGGATAACCTTTTTCCATCAATAATATAAGCCCGTAAGCGATTGGTTTGAACCAGTCCTGTATCTGTGACTCCAGTGAACTTCCGTGCTGTGAGTCATGATTGTCTACGAATGTAACGGCATTTATCGGAAATTTAGTGACAAGGCAGTCTTCTTTAAATTTTGTAAGGTCAAAATCTTTTCCCAGCTGTGACGCCTGAAACATCTTATAATGAAGAGGTACATCAAATAAAGTAATTTTATAATCAACAAATTCGAGATATTTTTGCAGTGTGTCAAAGTCGCCGTTCCAGTATTCGCCTACAGCAAAAAAAGGTTCACTGCGGGCCGAACGTATGGTTTCTAAAAACTGTTTGATGAATTGAGCGTCCATATGCTTGATCGCATCCATCCGGATACCATCCAGATTCAGCTCTTTCGTAATCCACAGACCCCATTTATTTAGTTCACTGATAACCTCGGGATGCTTCAGGTCAATATCGTTTCCCAGCAGAAAGTCATAATTACTTTTTTCGTGATCGACGTTTTGCGCCCAGTTTTTGTTTTCACCCAATATACGGAATACTCCTGTTTTTCTCGTGGCATCATCATACTCTACCCCTGTAAAGTGGTAATAATGCCATTTAAAATCCGAGTATTTGTTATTACGGCCTTGAAATTCATACCCGGTCCATCCCTGTATGCTTCGTTTTTCGTCGATTGTTTTATTACGGTTTTGAGGATCAACTTCCACTGCTTCAAATTTCTCGGTATAATCGCCACGAACCTTATGATTCAAAACAACGTCCAGGTATACGGATATCTGGTATTTGTGCAGTTCGTCAATCATATCTTTCAGTTCCTGCTTTGTTCCGTATTTGGTTCTTACCGTATTTTTCTGATTGAATTCGCCCAGATCGTAAAGATCATAGGTGGCATATCCTTCGTCCTGTTGTTCGTCGGCTTTGTATGCAGGCGGAATCCAGACAGCCGTAACTCCTGTTTCATGTAAGTGTTTTGCGTCGGCTTTCAGCTTATTCCATAAGTTACCATCGTTTGGCAGATTCCATTCGAAATACTGCATCATTACTCCATTTTCCATAACCTAATTTTTATAAATCACTTGTATTTTTAAGGATTACAGATCCGAAATGCTACCGGCAAAATCCGTAATCGTTTATTTTTTTGAATTCTCGTAATCGATGATGAAACCGCGACACATCCAGTTGGCCAGCGCCTGACGATTAGAATCAATCAAGAATCGTCGCTGATCGTTGCTGTTTCGTATATTTCCAAGTTCGGCGAACAGGCGAACAGGTTTACTGTTTGTCAGTACGTACAAATCCCGCGGACTGACAGTACCGGTAAAGCCTCTGCCCGGTTGATGCTTTTGGTAGTGTTCTTTGAATGTTTGCCGCATGGTGTTGCCTAAACGTTTCCCTGCCGCACTATTTCCATGATGATAAAAGAAAACGTCCATTTGCTTGTTGTTGCTGCGGCTATCCAGGTGAATAAAAATAACCCTCTGATATTGGTCTTTTGATTTGCGGGATAATGTATTTATTTCATCACAACGTTGTTGGAGACGTTTTACCTGATTTAACGGAATCTCTTTTCCTCTACATGTTTCCTTTTTGTTGTTTTTCAGAAATTTGTCATCCCGGATGCCGTCTTGTTTGTCCTGGATAATGATATGTACGGTTGCTCCCTCCATCATCAGACAGCGGGCCAGGCGAAGCATGATATCATAAGCATATTCGTCTTCATGAATTTCTCTGCCTTCGGCTATTCCGATGGCTCCGCAATCCGGACCGCCATGACCACTCGACAGAAAAAATGTAGCTCCCCTTAATTTATTCGAATTAATGGTATATTCTGCATATTTTTTGCCAAAAAGAGGCTCCCTTTTCTTATTATTATTTGTATTTTTATTCTTATTATCTGTAGTTTCAGTTGATAACGGCGGTAAAATATATGAAACACCCTTTATTAACGAATGATTTTTGCCAAGTTTATTTTTATTTAGTTTGACAAATTCTTCATAATGCTCTTTCGGATCGCGGCCATTGTTGAGTAGAAACCTGTAAACTCCTTCCCCCTCATTGGGTTTGGCCATTTCTGTCGGAAAAGCAAACAAACTACAACATGAAAATATACAAATAAAAAACGTATAAATTTTCATTAGTTCTATTCTCCTTCTAATCATTAAATCAACAGTGAATGAAGCATCTGTTGAGATAAAAAAACAATATACAACTGTTTTTCGACGCAAAAGTAAGCAAAAATATGAAAACATACTGTAGGCAATATAATTATTTTTTTAGTTTTCTTTAAATTTAGGTATTTTAAAAATATAGTTCGATTTCCATGATAACGGTTATGAAACTTTTAATTAACTTTGTAGTGGTGTCATTAAAATGATGTATAAATGATATAAAAATTCTCAAAAACAGGTGCAGCTTATGGATTTTTTCCGGCCCCAACATCTTATATTTATATAAACAAAAAAACAGAAGTATGAAGACAGTTTTTTATATAACAACGGTTGTAATATTTTTTCTTGTTTCCTGTGTTTCATCACAAAACAAACAATCAATGAATAAAAATATGAATAATTATGAGCAGGAATGGGCCGAAATCGAATCATTACGGCAACAGGGATTGCCTAAATCGTTATTACCTAAAGTCGATACGATTTACCGGTCGGCTCTCGATGAAAAGAATTATGAACAAATGATTAAAGCTATTATCTTTCAGATAAACTGTATGGGTATTCTGGAGGAAAATGATGAAGGAGCGAACCGGATTTTCAATAATCTGAAAAAAGATGCGGAAGCGATCCCTCAACCGGCCAAATCGATTGTCTATTCTATGATCGGGCAAATGTATGAAGAATTTTATAATCAGAATGCATGGACAATTAATCGCCGCACAAATGCAGCCGTCGACCTGGAAGATGTTCATACATGGGATGCCCGTAAACTGGCGGAAGAGGCCGTAAAATACTATAACCTTTCATTGCAGGATGCAAAAATACTGCAAAATGAACCGATTGATAGTTATAAAGAGATATTGCAGGGCAATTATGACATCAATTATCAACCTTCATTGTATGATTTACTGGCTAACCGGGCACTGAATTATTACTCTTCCCAATTTAATGTTCATTCGTTGCCACAGCAGGTTTTTGTTATTAATAATCAGGAATATTTTGCGGATGCACAAAAATTCTCGAATCTGCAGATACAGGCGGAGGATACGCTTTCTACGGCCTATCTGTCTCTGAAAATATATCAGAATCTGTTGCGTTTTCACCTGAAAAAATCTGAATTCGGTTCGATCATTGGTAAAGCGAATGATGATATAATCGCATTGATTGATGCGGATTTGCGCCGTATCTCTTATCTGCGAAAAGAGGGACGTTATGCCGATAGCGATAAGATGTATGAAGAAGCTCTTATTAATATGAGTAAAACGTATAAATCGTATGGGCATAATGCGAGGGTACTGCTCCAACTTGCCGATTTTTACCGGAGTAAAGGCGCAGGATGGAGATCTGATAAAAAAGAAGAAAACAAGTCAGGTTATAGTAAAGCTTATGAAATATGTGAACGGATTGAGAAAGAATATCCCGGCCAACTGGATGATAATGTGAAAGCTTTCAGAGAGAGTATTTTATATAAAGAAATGGATCTGAAAACAGAAAGTGTACAACTTCCCGGCCAGCCGTTTCTGGCATTGCTGAAGTTCAGAAATATGGATGCCGTATACAAAACGGTTTACCGGCTGACGGAAGAAGAGGCGATAAACTATACGGAAAGGTTATACTATTATAATAACAAGCTTTCTGATTTTATACAGACACTGAAAGGGCAGTCTTCACCGGAGCAGATCGGTCTTCCGGATGTGTCCGATTATCAATATTATACGACCGAAATCCGGATGACGCCGCTTGAAGGAGGTTTTTATTTAATTGTTTTATCCGACACGGAGGAACCGCTAAATACATCCTCCGTATATACGGCCTCATTGGTACAGGTTTCTTCGTTAATGGCGCAGGATCGTACGGTCGACCGGATCATGACCGTCTCCGTAACCGATCGTAAAACCGGAGAACCTCTTTCCGGAGCTAAGGTCAAAGCTTATAAGAATGATAAAGAGCAGATCACGTTTGCCGGCGACAAAGATGGAATAGCGAAAAGCGGCACATTATCGGAATACTATAATTACAGGCGTTATCATGTAAGTCATGGTGAAAAACAGTTACTGGTTTTTAATTCCGGATATAACAGAAGCATTTACAGGGACAATGAATCCGGTGCGGTTATTTTTACCGATCGCTCTATTTACCGGCCCGGACAAACCGTTTATGTGAAAGCGATATTATACCGTCAGCTGATCGATAAAGATAAAGAATTAGTAAA
The DNA here is from genome assembly GCA_031285685.1 of Tannerella sp. Taxonomy (GTDB): domain Bacteria; phylum Bacteroidota; class Bacteroidia; order Bacteroidales; family Tannerellaceae; genus Tannerella. Next base: position 3,867 of record JAITVS010000048.1, on the reverse strand, counting down.
AGGTGCGTCTGTAAATGTTAATTTCCGGGATGCAAACTGGCAGGTAATTTCGGAACAAAAAATGACATCAAACGATTTCGGCAGCATTGACGGTAGTTTTAATATTCCGCAAGGATTGTTAAACGGATACATGACAATTGAAATTCCGGGATACGGAAATACGTCTATACGCGTTGAGGAGTATAAACGTCCCACGTTTGAAGTGAAATTTGACCCTGTGGACAGAAACTTTGCATTGAACGAACAGATAAAGGTGACAGCAAATGCCAGGGCTTTGGCCGGTTATGCAATCGATCATGCCGCTGTTCAGTATCGGGTCGTAAGAACTTCGTGTTATCGTTATTATTACTGGTGGTATCCTCCGATAAGAGATAATCGCGAAATCAGTTCCGGAGTATTGAAAACAGATGCGGATGGAAATATTTCAATCGTGTTTACCGCATTGGCCGATGATGTGAAAGATGAACAGAGAATATATGTGTATACCGTTACGGCAGATGTAACGGATGTGAACGGCGAAACCCGTAGCGCTTCCGTCAATGTGCTGGTCGGCAACAAACCTTTACTGGTGAATACAAATATGCCGGAAAATATTCATGCCGGAAAATTAGATAATTTCACAATTGAAACGACAAATCTGAATGGAGATTTTACTCCTGCTTCCGTAAATGTGGAGATCGTTTCCCTGAAATCACCCGGAAAGATTTTGCGTAAGCGGGTATGGGATGATGTGGTCGATCTGCCGGTTATTCCGAAAGATGAATTCCGTAAAGACTTTCCGCTTGACGCGTATGGAAATGAGTTAAATCCCGATCAGTTTGAGACGATGGAAAAGATTGCGGAATATAAGATTGAGACATCGGAAAACAAAAAACTGGATTTGTCTTCATTGAAGCGTCCGGGCTATTATAAGGTGAAACTTACTGCTGATAATAAGAAAGGTGTTATTGTTGATAATACCCGGTATGTTTACTTATCCGGGGAAAAGCCGGAAACGATCAGCAATATGGATAAATGGCTGACTGTCGTGAAAGACAGCGGAGAGCCGGGCGAGCAGGTGGAATTCCTGGTTGCGGGAGGTGAGGATAATTCATACGTTTACTGTGAGTTGATCCATAAATTCCGTATCGTAGAGTCAAAATGGATAAAGACAGGTACGACTCCGGTGAAGGTTACGTTTCCGATAAAGGAAGAACATCGCGGAGGATTTGAGATACAATTGAGTATGATACAGGATAATCGTCTGTATGCTGCTCAAAAACAAATAACTGTACCATTCACAAATAAAATGCTGGATGTGAAGCTGGCTACGTTCCGTGATAAATTGTTACCGGGTGAAAATGAAACATGGACGATGCTGGTGAGTAACAAAAAGGATGAGAAGGAGGCGGCTGAAATTGTGGCGTCTTTATATGATGCATCCTTAGATGCGTTGAATCCGCATGATTGGAATTATATTCAATGGATATACGGGCAGTCTGCATATTCTTATTATTATCAGTGGAATACTTCCGCCGTTCAGCGTTTAGCTGTGAAGTCGCAGGTAAATAAGGGTACGCCTGTTTCAGGTATGTATGTTGTACCATATGCGAATATAAACTGGTTTGATGCGACTTATAACAGGGCATTTTATGCAAATACGAATTCTTACGGCCGCATGATGTTGAAAAGCAGCCGTGCTGTCGAGTCTTATGCCGACGCGGATGACATGGTTCTGTCGGAGTCGATGGTTGTGGAACAAGAGGCCGCGGCTCCCGCGCCGATGGAGGATGCAAGGGAGCGAACGGAAAATACAGCCGGAGGTGTATCGGAGAGGGGTGTGCCGGAAGAAAAACAACAGCCGGAAGCGGATTTAACGACGATTGAAACGAGAACAAATTTCAATGAAACGGCTTTTTTCTATCCTAAGTTACGTACAAATGAAAAAGGAGAGGTGCTGATCGAGTTTACGATGCCGGAGGCGCTTACACGCTGGAAATTATTAAGCTTTGCACATACGAAGGATTTTAAGGTCGGAGGTTATACAAATGAGCTGATTACGCAGAAACAGGTAGCGATAAGCGCTAATCCGCCGCGTTTCTTCCGTGAAAATGATGTGATCGAATTGACGGCAAAAGTGAATAACCTGACGGAAACCGACCTGAACGGACAAGCATTGCTTCGTTTATATGATGCCGTAACGATGGAACCGGTAGATGCCATTATACAATCGGAGAAAACACTGTCTTTTAATGTGAAAACAGGAGGAAGTACAGGGTTGAGGTGGAAGCTTTCAATTCCGGAAGGTCTCCAGGCGATTACCTATAAAGTAACAGCACAGGCCGGTACACATACGGATGGTGAGGAGAAAACGGTTCCTGTACTGACAAATTCCATGCTGGTAACGGAAACGCTTCCGTTCAGCGTCCGTGCCGGAAAAGAAAAAACGTTTACATTTGACAGGCTTGTAAATAATCAATCGAAAACACTGCGTAATTATAATCTGACACTGGAATATACTTCAGCTCCGGCATGGTATGCGGTACAGGCATTACCCTACATCATGGAGTATCCGTATGAATGTGCTGAGCAGACATTCTCACGCTATTATGCGAATACGCTTGCGACGACGGTTGTGAATAAAACACCGCGTATTAAACAGATATTTAATCAATGGAATATGCAGGACAGTAAAGCCCTTATGTCCAATCTGGAGAAAAATCAGGAATTGAAACAGGTGATGCTGGAAGAAACACCATGGGTAATGCAGGCCAAGAATGAGAGTGAGCGTAAGAAACGTGTCGGCTTATTGTTCGATCTTAATCGGATGAGTAATGAGATGAACCGTGCTTTCAATAAACTGAAAAAAATACAAAACAGCGACGGCGGTTTCCCGTGGTTTGAAGGTAATCCCTCCAACCGTTATATCACACAACATATTGTTGCCGGAATGGCGCATCTGGAAAAATTAGGCGCTATGCAACCGAACAATTCGGCAGATGCGAAGATGGTTATACAAAAAGGCTTGCCTTATCTGGATGATTACATTTGGGGAGATTATAATAATTTAATCGAAAATAAGTACGATTTAGAGAAACAACATATCAGTTCGATACAGTTACATTATCTCTACGCATGTAGTTTCAGCGGACATAAGCCGGATGGAAATCAAAAGACGGCTTTTGATTATTACTTGTCGCAAACGAGACAGTACTGGCTGTCGTTTTCTACTTATGAAAAAGCAATGGCCGCACTTGTTTTGCATCGGAATGATCAACCGGAAAAAGCAATGGAAATTATCCGTTCACTGAAAGAATATGCACAGCAATCGGAAGAGATGGGTATGTACTGGAAAGACAATGTGGCCGGTTATTGGTGGTATCAGGCACCGATTGAAACACAGGCGATGTTGATTGAGGCATTCAACGAAGTAGCGAAAGATGAAGAGGCTGTTGAGGAAATGAAAATATGGCTGCTTCGAAACAAGCAGACAAACGACTGGAAAACAACGAAAGCCACATCGGAAGCAATTTATGCGTTGCTGATGACCGGTGGAAGCCTGCTCGATGAGTCGAAATTATTAGAAGTGGAAATCGCGGGCAAACCGTTGGCCACGGTAGCGAAAGAAGCTATCAAACCGGAAGCCGGAACAGGTTATGTAAAAACAAGCTGGCAGGGAGGTGATATTACTCCCCAAATGGGTACGTTGAAAGTGAAAAATCCGAATAACAAGGGTATTGCGTGGGGTGGAATGTACTGGCAGTATTTCGAGCAGTTGGACAAAATCACCTCGGCAGAAACAAACCTGAAAATGAATAAGCAATTATTCCTGAGGACGCTGACCAAGAAAGGTGAAGAATTACAGCCGATCAACGAAACGAACAGGCT
>JAITVS010000372.1 GCA_031285685.1 Tannerella sp. | reverse complement strand
GTTTTCCGATATCCGGTTTTCTGATTTGTCGGAGAAAGCGCCTTCGGTCGTTTTAAAGTATCTGCTTTCGGAATATATGTCGCTCGAGGAGCCATATAAGATAAAAATTTGTGATAAAGTAGCTGTCATGCTGCATCCGCAGGATTTGCAGAATGCGCTGGAGAATATCTATCGTTTGTGGTTGGATCAGGGCGCTGATGCGAAAAGAAAAATGGTTATGGTGCCGTATTGCATTTATGGTTCGGATTCACAGATACTCAAACTGCGTCAACAACTGCAGGCGTGGGGCGATGCTTCCCGCGGGGCGCTGGCTGCGTTTGTGGTAAATGCGATCGCGATGAACGGCGGAAGTGTCGCCTTGATGATGATCGACAGCATCTCGACTAAATTCCCGAATAAACAGGTCAAAAATGCGGCGATAACGGCTTTTTCTTTTGCCGCCAAGGCGTTGGAGGTTCCGGAGGATGTGTTGTCGGACAAAATTGTACCGACGTTAGGCTTCAATAAAGAGGGTGAGCGGGTTTTTGATTATGGTGGCCGTACGTTTAAGGTGACGTTGATGCCTGACTTTTCGCTGACGATTTTTGATGACGACAAACAGAAAAGTATCAAGTCGATGCCGTCGCCCGGAGCGAATGATGACGCGGTGAAAGCAAATGCGGCGAAGAAAGATTTTTCGGAACTCAAGAAACAAATAAAAGCAACCGTCCAGGCGCAGACAAACAGGCTTGAAAAAGTGCTGATGAACGGCCGGCAGTGGACATCCGCCGCCTGGAACGAATTATTTGTCGAAAACCCCATCATGCACCGTTTTGCAACAGGATTAGTCTGGGGCGTGTATGAAGACGGTTTGCTGAAAGATACATTCCGCTATATGGACGACGGAACGTTTAATACCGTTGATGAAGATGAATATGTGATTCCGGATGCTGCGAAGATTTCGCTTGTGCATCCGATCGAATTGCCGGGCGAAATCCTTGCCCGATGGAAGGAGCAACTGGATGATTATGAAATTGTACAGCCGTTACCGCAACTTACGGCGCCATTAGTGACACTCGCCGACAAGGATATTGCCGGAAAAGAAGTGGTACGTTATAACGGGACAGTTGCGAAGTCCGGTAAAATTTCCGGAATCGCGAAAAAATACAATCTGATACGCGGCGAAGTATGGGATGCCGGTAGCTATAATTGTTTCCATTGGGTAGATTACTGTCTGAATCTGGCTGCTATGCTGAATTTCGACTATATGTACATGGGGCAGGAGTACGACGATGATGCAACTCTCGGAACACTCGTCTTTTACCGTCTCGACGAAGACCAAAAGACAAACGATGAACCCAAAAACAATGCCATACTGGCGCCCTCTGCCGTTCCCGCCCGATTTGTAAGTTCGGTTGTAGGCGTGTTGGATTCGCTACTTGACAGTGTATAATGCATTTAAAACATTTATGAAAAACAATATACAAAAACCGTTGATGGAGATGCGGTATGCCGACGAACTGGCTGCGCTCCGTCAGCATGACAAAGAGGCGAAGCCGGCCAATTGGACGCTTTCGCCGAGGGCTGTCAGGGCTTTTATCCTCGGACAGAAAGAACCGCTTGAAGTGAAAGGGAAAGAGATCCGTATCTCACCGAAATTTTTTGGTGACGATGCGTTGGTGGAGCGTGCGATTATAACATTGGCGGGAAACCGGGGACTGATGTTGGTCGGTGAGCCGGGAACGGCCAAAACGATGTTGAGTGAACTTCTCTCAGCGGCCATCAGCGGTGTGAGCACAAATACGGTGCAGGGAACGGCAGGCACAAGCGAGGACAGCATCAAATACTCCTGGAATTATGCCATGTTGCTGGCCAAAGGGCCGGTCAGGGAAGCATTGATACCTTCACCGGTTTACATCGGGATGCAAAAGGGGATTATCACCCGTTTTGAAGAAATCACCCGTTGTCCGCTTGAAATTCAGGATAGCCTGATTAGCATCATGAGCGACCGGGTACTGAATATCCCTGAACTGGGGGAAGAAGGACTTTTGTTTGCTGCGCAGGGGTTTAATGTGATTGCTACGGCCAATACGCGTGATAAAGGCATCAACGAAATGAGCAGCGCTTTGAAGAGGCGTTTTAATTTCGAGACAGTCGAACCTGTCCGCAGTGTTTCGCTGGAAACGCAGATTATTACAGACCAGTGCAACGGTATGCTGGTTGCCGGCGGATTGGATATGCCGGTGCAGGAAGATGTGGTGGAAATACTGGCGACCACGTTCAATGAACTTCGCAACGGCACATCGTTCGAGAAAGCAAAAATACAAAAGCTTTCGGGTGTGATGAGTACGGCCGAAGCCGTCAGCGTGTATTACCAGTCGGCACTCGACGCTTATTACTATGGCGATGGGACAGTGAATATGCGCAGCCTGGTGCAGAACCTGATGGGCGCTGTCATGAAAGAAAATAAAGATGACTTGCCGAAGTTGAAAGATTATTTTAACGCGATAGTCCGAATGAAAGCCGAACGGAACGGAGGAAAATGGCAGGAATATTACGAAAACCGGACATCGCTGAAATAGAAAACTATTTCAGGGAAAGTTTTAAACCGGAAAGCGGGCAGGTGGTCTATTTTCCTGTCAGGCACCATTCGCCGGCCTGTGCATGGCATTTGCAACGGGTGATAGAACAGATGCGGCCTGACAAGATTCTGATCGAAGGGCCTTCCGATTCGAATGAATTGCTTCCTTTTGTTGCGGACGAAAGTTCGGTTGCGCCGTTTTGTATCTATTACAGCTATGATGATAAAGACGGACTGATCAGCGAATCGAAGGAAAAATACCGCGCTTATTACCCGTTTCTGGATTATTCGCCGGAATTGGTCGGGATACGGGAAGGGGCAGCGCGGAAAATTCCGGTGGAGTTTATCGATATACCGTATGCCTTGCGGTTGGTTAATTATTCTTTGGATACGGCTGAAGAGGAAGCCGAAACGCAATATTATTATAACGAAGACAAGGAGTTTGAAACAAATTCGTATACAGCCATGATTGCGTCCCGTTCGGGATGCCGTAGTTTTTCGGAATTTTGGGAAAGCCGTTATGAATTAAATGCGGTTTCGACGGATACGGCGGCTTTTGTCAGGAATGTCTTCTATCTTGGTTATTTTATGCGCCGGACGGCAACGGAAGAGGCTTCTTTTGGCGAGAATTTACTCAGGGAGCGGTTTATGGCGGAAAAAATTAAACAATATGCAGGTGGAAATAATCGTGTATTGGTCGTTGCCGGCGCTTTTCATATTGCCGGGTTGATGGAAATGATGAAATCGGACGAAAAACAGGCGCTGAAAAAGATAAACCGTGAAAATGCGGCCAATTATCTGATGCCTTATACGTTTTACGAGACTGATAAAAAATCGGGTTATGCGGCGGGGATGCCGTTTCCGGCATTTTATCAGGAGATCTGGGAAAAAGGCGGGAAGAAAAGCGGGGACGTATATCAGAATACGATATTGGCTTACATTGTAAAGACTGCCCGTTATGCGCGCCGGACGCAAACGGTTTCTCTACCCGACGAAATCAATGCTTTTAACATGGCCCGTTCGCTGGCGATGCTTCGCGGCAAGGCGACTACGGGAGTGTACGAACTGCTCGATGGTGTAAAAAGCGCTTTTGTGAAGGGTGATATCAATGCAACTTCTACGTTTGAAGTTGATTTTCTGTACCGGTTATTATCCGGAATGGGAGCCGGAAAGATTGTCGCCGGAACACACATGCCGCCTGTCGTCACCGAATTTAAGGCATTATGTGCCCAACACCGTATCAAAACTTCGACCATACAGCGGCAAGAAATGACGCTTGATATTATTAAAAATCCGGCCCACCGGCTGAAAAGCAGGTTTCTGCACCAGTTGTTATTTCTCGAAACTTCGTTTGCAACTTTGCTTTCGGGGCCTGATTATGTGAATAATAAAGATAAAAACTTAGTACGGGAAACATGGGTTGTGCGTTATAGTTCGCAAGTGGAAACCCGTCTGATCGACATGTCTGTATACGGCGCCACACTGAGCCAGATTTGTTTGTCGTTGATTGAAAAGAACTTCAAAGACAGCCTGACTGCCGAAGAATTAGGAAAAATGCTGATATCGGTGCAGGTGATGGGGGTCGAAGGTTTTTATCCGTTGTATGAAGATGAAATACGGAAAATAATCGGTGGGGAACGGAATTTTACAAACTTGTGCAAACTTATTTCAAGCCTGATCAATCTGCGGCATATCCAGCAATTATCGGATGGGAAGGTTGAGCCGCTGGTTGATGAATTCTGTAAAACTGTATTCAGTGAAGCGGTTATCCAGTTGCAGGTGGTAAGTCATGCCAACGAAGATGAAGAGCAGGAGGTGGCGGAGCAGTTACGAAACCTATATGGTTATATGCTTGGTTATGATGGATTTGATAACCGGTCTTTTTTGACGGCCGCCGGTTTGGTGACGGAAGATTCGTTTTCGAACAGCCGGGTGTACGGGGTTTGTCTTGGGATACGTTATAAAGAAGGATTTATCGGGCAGGAAGATTTTTGCCGCCGGATCCATGCTTATCTGGAAAGCAGCATGAACCAGGCAGAGCAGGCAGCTTCGTTTATCTGCGGATTGTTTCTTGTCGCACGGGATATTTTGTTTACGGATATCCGGATATTACAAACCATGGACAAAGTCATAGCAAATGCCGGTAATGAGCAATTTATCTCTGTTCTTCCGAATTTACGGTACGCGTTTACCCGTTTTCTGCCGTCGGAAATATTGCGGCTCGGAACAATGGTTGCAGGATACCATCAGATATCGGATTCTCAGTTGGAAGGGAGTATGCTTGCGCCGCAAAAAGAGATAGAAACAGGAATGCTTCTGGATGCGTTGGCTTCGGAGGCTTTGAAAGAGTGGAGGTTAGGCGATGAATAAGGAAGTAATGGTTAATCGTTGGCGACTGATTCTGGGGGAGTTTGCCGAGGACAGCATTCCGTTGGATGCATCGTCGCGCGACATGGACGATGCGCTGGCGTTTCTTTACAACCGTGAATATGGAAGTGAACAAGGGATGCGCCAGGAGAAAACTTTCGGAGGCCGTGGCGGCCCGGTGCTTACTGTTCCCGCGTGGCTGAAACGGGTGAAAACGCTTTTCCCGAAAAAGACAGTCGAAATTATGCAGAAACAGGCGCTTGACAAATACAACCTTACCCAATTGCTGACGGACGAAACCGTTTTACGCGAAATGGAGCCGAACATGGATTTACTGAAAAATATTCTCACGTTCCGCCATATGATGCCCAGACACGTAAAGACGCTTGCCTACGAGATTGTGGATAAAGTTATCCGTGATTTGCAGAAGAAACTGGAAAATCAGGTGAGACGTACCTTTTACGGGCGTAAATTACCGCTGTCGAATTCAACTTATCGTATTTTCCGCAATTTTGATTTTAAGCGGACGATACGGCGGAATCTGAAAAATTATGACAAGCAGTACGGCATCGTGCCCGAACGGTTATATTTCAACCAGAATGTACGCCGGTATAATCCGTGGCATGTGATTGTACTGGTCGATGAAAGCGGAAGTATGGTCGATTCCGTGATTTATTCGGCGGTGATGGCTTCGATATTTGCAAAAATGCCGTTCCTGTCAGTCAAACTGGCTATTTTTGATACATCGGTGGTCGATTTGAGCGACCATATCGACGATCCGGTCGGGATACTGATGAAAGTACAACTCGGAGGCGGAACAGATATTCATAAAGCGCTCGAATACGGACGCAAACTGATTGCAGCTCCGCAAAAAACAATTGTTGTGCTGGTCAGTGATCTGTACGACGGCATCAACTACAACTACATGTACCGTTCATGTCGTGATATCATCGAAGCGGGCAGCAAGCTGTTTGTTTTGCCTGCGTTGGATTATTCGAGTGTGCCCAGCTATGATAAACGCGCAGCGAAAGCGCTTTCTGCCATCGGAGCGGAAGTGGCTGCCATAACCCCGGAGGAATTAGCCGAATGGATTGGAGAAATCATATAACGACCGACAGCGACACAATCGCACGCACGGAGATATTTGTGCCTTTTGCTACGGAAGATTTTCTGATAACACTGGCCAATAAGGGCTTGTGTAAACGTGCGCAGAAGGATTTATTGTCGGTCGAAAAGGTTGATGTGCTGCCGGAAGGAGATTGTCTGAAAGTGATTTTTCCGGATGCATCTGTTACGTTAGCGCCCAATATTTCGCAAAGTGTATGCAGCTGTCCGTCGAAAGTCGTCTGCAAACATATCCTGATGGGGATTCTGGTAGCGAAAGAAGTTTCATCGGAAACATCTGTCACTACCGGCAATAGTGATACTCTTTCAGTTGCTGCGGAAAATGCGTTTCCCGTTTCTGCCGGGTCCTGGCAATCGCTAAGAGAAGTCGATATTGCATCGCTTCGCAAAAAAGCGGGGAAACGTTTGTTTGAAGATACGCTCCGGTTGATCCAGAATGGATGGACGGCTGATTTCAAAGAAGGCGAGATGCTGGAAGCGACAATAAATACGGAACAGGTAACAGTCTATTTCCCGAAAGAAAACAGCCTGGAGTATGCCGTATGTAAGTGTGGGGAACCAGGTTTATGTAAACATAAACTGATTGCGGTTTTATCGTTCCTGAGCGCTCAAAATCTGTTGGGTGAAACGGAAGGTGACAGTAATATCACCGTTTCATTGCTGACCGATGCTACAAAAGAATTAATCCGTTCCGCCGGCGGTTTTGTGGCCGGTATCCTGGATAAAGGGTTGATATCCTGTTCCGACAACGATTCCGAATCGGCTATCCAGTACTCTGTCAGGCTGGAAACGTCCGGCATCGGTAACCTGGCCCGGATGTTCCGTACGTTGTCGTCGGACCTGGAAAATATGCTCTCAAAGCACGTCGCGTTTAACGCGTTGACAACATTCGCTTTGTTGTCGCGGTTGCATAACACCATGCGGCTGATTCTTCAAAATGAACACAATACGCAGATGCTGTCAAATCTGATAGAAAGTACGCGTTCCGATTACTATACGACGCCGGTCGGGACATTTACCGGACTGGGGGCTATCCCGTGGCAAACCCGTTCGGGATATTTCGGTCTGACAGCTTACCTCTTTTATCACGAAAAACAGACTGTTTGTACATATACCGTAAGCATGGCCGATTATTATTCACAAACGGAGGCATTGGCCACAATCGACAATTTACGGAAACAATATGATAAGAATGAAAACTGGGCGGAAGGCATATCGATGGTCACCCTGTCGAAATCCACATTTGTATTACGCAATTTCAAGATGAACAGCCGGCGGCGGTTATCATCATCCGGCCAGACGCATTATGAATCGAAAAGCGCATTTTCATTGGAAAATAGGTCTTTGCCGGAATCATTCACCGTATTGTTCGAGGTTTCAACAGAGACTACTCCTGCCACCTATTCTTATTTCAGCAAAAAGGAGCAGGAGCAAATCGTATTAATCCCATTCAGACGAATTGAAAAGGTGCATTTTAACCGTACCGAACAAAAACTATATTTTGAAATGGTGGAAGTCGACGATAAGACGGAAAGTCCGGCCGTTTCTGAAATCGAACAAACCAGCGAAAACAAACAAGATGTAAGCAATTCGTTTGCGGCTTTCCTCGAATTTAATGATTTTACGTTGCCGGCGATTAAGAAACTGGAAAAAATGGCTCAATATCCGGATAATCAATTCCGGTATATGGTTTGCCGCAAGTTAAAAGGCGGATTCACACCCGTTTCCATGATAGAGCATAAAGGCGTAAATAACTTTTTCTTTAACGAAATAATTTGAAAACCATGACGGTAGAAAAAGTATTAACAGACCTAGAAGAATTATTGTCCGATATCGGATTTACGGGGCTTCGCAATACCCAACCCGTTATGCTTCAGAAAATGGAGCAACTAAAAGCCTCGTTGCAGGAGCTCGGTATGACCGAAGGCGCCCGGCAAAGCGACGATTTCATAACCTCTATCCGTGCATTCCATACCAACAATCTCCCGCTCACAACTATTGTTGATAAACTCTGCGCATTGGATTTTTATGTCAAAACAATAAAGGGTAATTTATGAGACCGGAAATGATAATAACTGATATACCAGTGTACGTGCGATGCGTTCGTGTCCTGCGGTACTCGGATGCAGACGATCGAAAGCCGGATCGTTGAAATATATTAACTGCTCTTCGACCATCGGATTCATGCCGGTAACGGCATTCATATCAATGACGGGAATGCCCCAGATATTGGCAGCTTCCTTTACGGCATCTACGTAAGCGTCGACATATTCGCCACATCGGTTCTGATAGCTTTCATCGGGTTGCACATTCTTGTCTCCGAATTCGGCAAAAGAACGGTGCATTGGGGTTAGTAATACAATCTGCTTATCCGGATAGGCTTTTTTCAATTGGCTTATTCCGATATTGATGCGGCCTTTGTATGTCTCGTTTGTCATGATCAGCGTGCGTTTTTTGCGTGTAACCAACTTTTTTGTTTCGCCGCGTGCAAACATTACTTCTTCTTCGCTTTCCGTGTACCATTCACCAATCGGAACCCCATGATTGAAATCATTTGTTCCCAGAAAAACAAGAATCGCATCCACATTGTTGCCATGTTCATTTTGCAATTGCTCGAGTTGGTGAGGCACATTGTCCCATTGTCGCCCGCTAACGCCATACACATAAGGTGTGATGTCCAGCCATTCCTGCAAGAATGACCAGTATTTCTTTATTTTATCACCATAACTGTTCGGATCGGTAAAAGAATCACCGATATATGCAACCCGTTTATTTTGCCATGGGTGTTGAATCAGGCCTTTTGTTTCGGTTGTTTGCTGTCCGTATAAGAATACCGGAAATGATAATAAAAACGAAAATAATACCAGTTTCGCTTTAATTGACTTTAAATGAGGATATTTGATCATAGTAAAAATTATTTATTCAATGCAGGGTAGCAAATTTACTCAATTAAATAAGTTTTACAAATATATTTTTCATCGATGTATTATCGTTCCGGCTTCATTCGACGATATGTGGTGCAGACAAGTATGTCCGGAATGTATCATTGTTGTTCTCCGGGTGTATTATTTGGAGGGTAATATTTTTGCGGTAAGCCTGCATTTATCAACAAAAACGATTATTTTTGCAGGCTTGTCGTAAAAGCAGGTCGTGACATAATAAAATCCATGACGGCGGATCGGCAACAATTCAAACTACTGATAATTTTTTTGAGTGTGACGCTTGATTTTTCTTTGTGGATGAGTACGCCGTATGACTGGATACTTCTTTTCGGATGCGCGCTGTTAATCGGTATGTCGAAGACCGGTATACAGGGTATTACGTTGTTGGCGATACCGTTGATGGCTGTTAATTTCGGGGCAAAGCCGTCAACCGGTTTGATATTACCGATGCTTTGTTTTTCGGATTTGATAGCCGTGTATTATTACCGGCGAACCGCCGAATGGAAATATGTCTTTAAATTACTGCCGGCTGCAGTGGTCGGTTTTTTTGTGGCAATTGCGGTCGACAAACTGATTCCTGCCGGTGAATTCCGGCGATTGATGGCTGTTTGTATTTTTATCGGTATCGCAGTGATGTTCTGGACGGAAAAAAGAGATAAAGACTCTTCAGTCTTTACATCCTGGTGGTATGCTCCGTTGTTCGGATTGGCAGGCGGATTCACGACGATGATCGGAAATGCCGCCGGCCCGGTAATGTCTGTTTACCTCTTATCCATGCGATTGCCGAAATTAAGTTTTGTAGGCACCAGTGCATGGTTTTTCCTGTTGGTGAATTACCTGAAAATACCATTGCAGGTTTTTGTCTGGGAAAATATTTCATTCACCACCCTCGCTCTGAACGCTATCTGCATCCCTTTTATGATTATTGGTGCGATAGCCGGTATTTATTTTGTCAAAAAAGTCCCTGAAAAAAGCTACCGCACCTTTATTATTATCGTGACGATCCTGTCTACGGTGATGTTGTTGTTTTAACAATGAAGATGCTTAGAGCAGCTTCTGCGCAATTTCATTCCAACCGCTTACGCGATGTAAAGTTTTGTCGTCCACATATACATTGTGCGGTTGAGTGAAAAGGATTTTTTTACCGTTGAACGAACCTAAATTTTTGATATGGTCATCAATCATCACGTCGCCTTGAATGCTGTCTTTCCGGCCGCAGAAAATCATTTGCTCCCACGTAATAAACGGATAAAATTCATTGAGCCATTCCAGTTTTTCGGTCAGACTGTCGGGAAATTCGGTTGCTGATGAAACGATCAGCACGTTGTATTTGTCATTCAGATATCTTAAACCTTCCACGCTGTCGGTTATTCTTGGGGCAGTCCGGAAAAAACCTTTACTTCGGATATGTTTGTAAAACGAAGGAAACGCTTTTTCTTCCAATTTGCCGTACAAAACGCGAGGTGTAAGCAAAATTCCGGATTGTTGGTATTCCAAATGAATAAGTGGCGTGTAGACGTCGGCAAGAACACCGTCCATATCTACTAAAATTTTTGACTTCATCTTTTTTGAATTTTTAAGAATTAGACATCGTTTATTTTAAAAATCGAAGTTTTTCGCTCGTTTGATCAGTCTGCGGTTTTTGGAGAAAAAATGCAATCATTTGAAATTAATCCTGAATAAATTCGCAATAAACCGCAATATCTGACAAAATATATCATAAAAACTTGATTTTCTCTCTAAATATAAATATATTTGCGGAAATATGCAATAAAATTTGCACAATATGTTAAAAGAAGAACGGCATCAGTATATATTAAACCGCATAAATCGGAATTACCGCATTTACATTACGGCTTTAAGTACGGAATTGGGAATATCGGATGATACGATTCGGCGCGATTTGGCGGAATTGGACGAAAAGGGATTACTGACTAAGGTACATGGAGGGGCAATTGCCCGATCGGGTATCCCGGTGGAGTTTACCGAGAGGCTGAATACGGATGTGGTAACCAAGCAACAATTAGCGGCCAAAGTGATCCCATTGTTCAACGACGGAGATGTTTTGCTGATCGACGGAGGCACTTCGAATCTGGAAGTAGCCCGGCAACTCCCCCCGGATCTGCGAATTTCCGTTTATACAAACAGTTTTCCGATTGTCGATGTGTTAATGAAGCATCCTGATCCGGAAGTTATTTTTTTAGGAGGTAAAGTATTTCCGTCTTCTCAGGTGACTGTCGGCATTTCTGTTTTTCAGGCTTTGCAGACCATACGTCCCGATTGGTTGGTGTTGGGTGTCAGTAATATTCACCCCCAACAAGGCATCACTGCTCCCGATCGTGAAGAAGCCATGATAAAACGTTGCATGATAGACCGCGCCAAAAAACGAATTGCCCTGGTAGACAGCCATAAACTAAATACGGCGGAAGTTTACAATGTCGCGTCTTTAAATGACATTGACTACCTTGTAACGGAAGACGATAAAATTGATTACGTCAAAGAACATTGGAAAAACGAACGACTTATCATTATGTGATAAAATAATATCCGATAATACCCTAAACATTCGTTCCGGCTCACTTTTATCATGAACCGGGAAACGCTTCCCCGGTTCATCCCCCAAAAAGAACAGCTCAGCAATGCTGATCTTTCGCCCGGCAACTTCTATTATGCCGGGTTACTCTTCTTTTTTTTCTTTGCAGATAATTTTAAATGTGATTGTATGCAAACATTATTTCGAAACTTCTGGGCCGTATTACGACGGTTCCGGTTGGCGACAACGTTGAATGTATTGGGGCTTAGTGTGGCGTTTGCCGCGTTTATCATCCTTATGATACAGGTGCGGTATGAACGGACTTTCGATACTTCATATCCGAAGACCGGGCGAATCTATCGGGTGGAGTCAACTTTGGTTCCGGCTGAGGCGAATTTGTCTTCCCGGCAGGTCTATACTCCGTTCTGTGCCCGTCCGTTGATGGAGACGATGCTTCCGGCGGTTCCGCAGGTAGAGTCGTATGCGATTGTGTATGGCGCTTCTTCCGAGATGTATGTGAATTATGAGACTGTGACAGAGGAACGTCAGGGGATGATGATGCCACTTAGGAAAGTGTCGGAAGGTTTTGCGGATGTCTTTTCGTTGGAGGTGACGGAAGGTACGGCCTTTTCTCTTGCTGAGCCGGGAATGGCTTTTTTGCCGGAGAGTCTGGCAAAAAAAATGTTTGGTAAAAACGCTTGTGTCGGCAAACAGATTATCCGGCAGGATGGCGCGTTTTATACGATAGGCGGGGTGTATCGGGATTTTCCGGAGAATACCGGTGTGGTGAATGATGTCAAAGTAAGTCTTGGTGATGGTTATAAGAACGACTGGACGGATTGGGCGCTTCAGCATTTTGTCGTGCTTGCGCCGGAAGCCTCTTCCGCTGATGCGGCCGAACAACTGACCCGCTTCTTTAATCAGACGGGAATAGGCGCACAGATGGGATATAGTGAGGATATATTTTTCAGGCTTAATGCAGTGGAGAATATTTATTACAGCCACGATACAAGTCTGGATGTGGCGCCAAAAGGAAATCGCCTGACAACCGATATCCTGCTGTCGATCTCCTTGCTGGTCGTCATCATTGCAATTATCAACTTCCTGAACTTCTCCACAGCGCTGACTCCTGCCCGGATAAAAAGTATCAATATCCGGAAAGTATTAGGAGAACCGGTTTTGCTGTTACGCTTTGCCCTTGTATTTGAAGCCCTTATTGTTTGTGTGATCTCTTTTTTGTTGGCTTTGATCTGGGTTTATCTTTTCGATCTGGCCGGTTTCTCTTCCCGGCTTTTGGCGTCGGTCGGTTTTGCTTCAAATATGAAGGTTGTGTCAGGTACGTTCCTCTTAGCGGTGCTTACGGGTCTTGCGGCAGGCATCTATCCGGCTTTTTATATGACGTCTTTCCGTCCGGCGGTTACGTTGAAAGGTTCGTTCGGCATGAGCCGGTCGGGACGGAAACTAAGGGTGTGGCTGACCGGATTTCAATTTGCCGTATCTTCGGGATTGATTGTTGCCGCCCTCTTTATCTGGCTGCAGAATCGTTATCTGCACACGATGGGAGGGATATTGAACGATGAGCGCATCGCGACCGTGTCTTTGGATCATAACATAATGACGCGACATTCCGATGTTTTATTGGAACGATTGAAAACCTGCTCGTTTGTCGAGGATGTGGCATTCTCGGAATGGCCTGTCGGCTTTCTGGATTATTACCAATATACCTATACGCAATCTCCGGAGAATGAAGATGTACGCTATTATTACATTCCGGTATCTTATAATTTTACAGATCTGATGAGATTGGAGATCGTCGGGGGACGAGGTTTTGAGAAGGGAGATATGGCGGTTCCGGAAGAGCGGTTGATCCTGAATGAACTGGCGGCTACAGAGTTCAAAATAAAACCGGGCGACCGGTTGGCGAATGGTGGTTTGGTGGTCGGAATCGTGAAAGATTTCAACTTTATGAATCTTCGTAAAAAGATCGAGCCGATGGCGCTTACTACTCGTTTTATGCAAAGTGCAATACTGCAACCGACGATCTATGTACGTACCGGCGGAAATGCTCTCCGGGCAATGGAGCAGATCAGGTCTGCGATTGCCGAAATTGATCCGTTGTATCCGGTAGATGTCCGGTTTTATGACCGGCAGTTTGAACAGGCCTATCAGAAAGAGCTTAAAACATCCTTTCAGATCACGTTGTTCAGTCTGTTGGCAGTGATTATTTCACTGATGGGCGTTTTGGGGCTGGTGACGTTCGAAGCGCAATATCGCCGTAAAGAGATAAGTCTGCGGAAAGTGATGGGAGCTACTGTTTTCGATGTTTTGATGATGTTCAATGTCCGTTTTGTCCGGATCGTTATGGCAGGATTCCTTCCGGCTGTCCCGTTGGTCTGGCTCGCCATAGAGAGATGGCTACAATCCTTTGCTTATCGGACGCCTATACACTGGTGGGTATTTGTTTTATCCCTGTTGATCGTGCTGTTGATCACCGTCCTTACGGTTACTTTGCAATGTTGGCGGGTCGCTCTCACAAATCCGGTACATTCCCTTAAAGATGAGTGATGGTTGCAAATTTTTGCATTCCTCTCGACTTTCGCTACATTTTATCAGAAAAATAGAATGTAGCTCGGTCTCGGTAATATCAAAAATAAATTTTTGTACTACTCTCAACTTTCGCTACATTTGCATAGTATGAAAAACAAGAAACTAAAGATATTCCTTAATACACTGCTCTTCAGTACTGCTTTTGCTTTACTGTTTAAATGGTGGCAGACGGGTGACCCGTTCCGGACTTCAACTCTGATGTTCGGCGTTACGATATTTTTTATCGTTCTGTCGGCGCTGGCAATCTGGGCACTCTTTTTCCAAAAGCAGATGGCAAGGCCGGTTCATCAATTGAAGAAGATCATCATTCCGTTGTTTGCATTTTATCTGGTTGTTGTGTTACTGAGTTCTTTTTGCATTATTGCTTTGAGTGGATATATCTACCATTTAGCTGCAGGATTGGACACCGGTGGTTTTATGGATTCTTTGATCCGCGTGGAATTTCCGGGGACTCTTCGATATTATTTTATCGCGATCTTTATTGCTTCCGCGTTTTTCTTTTACGACAACTGGGCGAAAGCGATCGACCGCGAACAGCAGTTGCGGGAGGAAAACCTGATCTACCGCTACCGGAATCTCAAAGCGCAGGTGAATCCTCATTTTCTCTTTAACAGCCTGAATACTCTTTCCGAGATTATCTATGTTGATACCCGAAAAGCAGATCATTATATACATGAACTGGCCGGCGTTTACCGCTATATCCTCGATAACGAGGAAACCGACCGGATTGCTTTGGATGAAGAACTCCGGTTTGTGACTCTTTATTTCAATTTGCAGAAAGAACGCGATGGCGACAAGATACGGCTCCATATAGATTTCCCCCATCCGGAACGGTTTATGATTGTGCCGATCTCCCTGCAGATTCCGGTTGAGAATGCGTTGAAACATAACTCCGCATCGGAAGAAAATCCATTGGCAATCCACATTTGTGAAAGTGACGGATATATAGTAGTTTCCAATAATAGACAAAAACGAAATACGCTGAATAGCTCTCATGGGACGGGTTTGTCGAATCTTAGCGAGCGGGTCAAGCTGATTACCGGAAAGGAAATGATCGTGGAGGTTGATAAGAACCAATTCATTGTTAAACTACCAATTATCAGATTGTAAAAATGAAAGTACTGATTATAGAAGATGAACGTCCTGCGGCACAAAAGTTGATCCGTATGTTGGAAGAGATTGATCGAAGCATAGAAATCATTGATGTGGTGAAATCGGTCGAACAGGCTACGAACTGGTTTGCTGCGAATCCGGCTCCGGAATTGATTTTTATGGATATACAACTCGAAGACGGGATCAGTTTTGAGATCTTTGAGACTTGCCGGATCACTACGCCGGTGATTTTTACCACCGCTTACGACGAATATACCCTGAAGGCATTTAAAGTCAATAGTGTGGACTACCTCTTAAAACCCATTTCCACAGAAGAACTGAAAGCCGCAATCAATAAATTTAACGCCTTACATAAACAGAAAACGGATTATGCTAAACTGGAAACGATCATCCGGCAGTTACAACCTCAAACAAAAGAACGTTTCCTGATTCGTATCGGAGAGCATTTCCGGTCGGTACCGGTATCTTCAGTCCGTTGTTTCTTTGTATTGGAAAAAAGCGCCTTCCTGCTGACCGATAAAGGAAAAAGCTATCCGATTGATTATTCCTTGGATAAGATAGAGCAAATGATAGATCCGAAGTCTTTCTTTCGGGTGAACCGAAACTATATCGTGAACTTCCATGCCATCCGGGATATCCTTATTTATTCGTCGAGCCGCCTAAAACTGGTACTCGATGACTATGCGGGTAAAGACGATGATATCTTAGTCAGCCGCGAACGGGTAGGAGCGTTCAAAGAGTGGATAGATCGATGAAGTCTATAGTACAGCCTGTTTTAATTTGGCAATTTCGAGAAGGTAGATTTTTTTTCCTTCGACGGAGATTAATCCTTCTTTTGCC
>JAITVS010000235.1 GCA_031285685.1 Tannerella sp. | reverse complement strand
AATCGTATCTTTGCTGAGTACTTTGTACATAGGAAGCGTTTTTTATTTGTTTTTTAGCGATTACAAAATTAACGCTTCCTTTTTTTTATGCTAATTTCTAAAAGTCAAGATAACTTCATTATCAGGATGTGATGATCTTTTAGATGTTACTCCGGGCTCGGAGTTGACGGATGATGGTTTCTGGAAATCGGAAACGGATTTTAAAGGAGCATGTAATAAATTGTATTATGACTTAAGTATTGCCCGATGCCCTATAGATGTCCGCTCCGACGAGTTTGTGGGGAATTCCTCAAACAGTATCAGTAATGGTACCCGTACCGTTCCTGGAACAAGTGATGATGACTGGACAAATCCGTATAATTATATTTTTACGGCGAATAATATTATTGATAAAGGAGAGATGTCTCCATTGACGGAGAGCATACGCAACAAATGGAGGGCGGAGGCATTCTTCTTCCGTGCGTACCATCATTTCGGACTGGTAAAAAAATACGGAGATGTTCCGTTGATTACCAAAACCTTCACGAGTGTGTATGATGAGGATCTTAAAATGGGTCGTACGCCGCGTGAAACAGTGATACAGCAGTGTTATGAAGATCTGGAATTTGCTGTAGCAAATCTGCCTGTACATTCAGCGCTGGGTACAGGGGAACTGGACCGTCGCCGTGTAAGCCGTTCTTCGGCATTGGGTATGATTGTACGTATAGGCCTTTATGAAGGAACTTTTCAGAAATATCACAGTGTAAACGGCGGTTCAAATGCAAACGCACATTTTGATAAGGCGATCAATGCATTTGAACGTTTAAAGAATGAAGGGCATGATTTATTCTCCGATTTTAATCAGGTGTTTTCTTACTTAAACGAGGCAAATAGTGTGAATCCGGAAATTGTGTTCGGAGCGCCGTATGGAGAGAATGATTTTGCAACGGTTTCTATGGGCCATATTCGCTCACGCAATCTGGAAGGAGCCTATGCCTTTACCCGCAATGTATTGGATCTGTTCCTTTATGCTGACGGACTACCGATTGACAAAACCTCTTTGAAGGTTCCGGTTGAAACATCTTATAATAATGTTGTCGGATCAGATGGCAATGGTGAGCCGTTGCCGGATGGTTTGGGACAACGCGATCCGCGTTTGCTTAAGTCAATCTGGACGATTAATGATGCTTTGGAGGATGATGATTTTGTAGGTTGGATTAAAAGTGGTAAAGGAATATATTATCCGTTTGACTCTCAGCGGCCAAAAGGTTATCCAAGCAAAAAAATGTTCTTTGGTTCTATGTGGACGCAAAGTAATGGTAATAAGGATTTTACCGACTGGATTATTATTCGTTATGCTGAAATGCTGATTTCATATGCCGAAGCATTGTATGAGCGGCATGGAAGCATTTCCGATGACCAGTTAGATGAAACGGTAAATAAACTCAGGGAACGTGTCGGTTTTGATAAGAAATTAACAAATGCATTCGTCAGTCAATATGGATTGGATATGCTCGAAGAAATCCGTCGTGAACGTACGGTTGAGTTATTGGGCGAAAGTTTCCGTTATGATGATATTATCCGCTGGAAAATTGCGGAAAAGGTTCTTCCTACAGACCTGATCGGGCCGATATGTTTGGCGGATGAGTTGCAGAACCCGTCGTTACATGTTGATATGAAAGGACGCCTGACAGATGATTCAGGATATCTGGAAGGAGTTTTTGTATATGATCAACCCAGTACCTATGTGATTGAATTTAAAAACTCCCGCAGATTTGATGCTCAACGTGATTATCTCTATCCGATACCGACTTTCGAGATCGCTCAGTCGGATTTCAATATTGTACAGAATCCGGGATGGGGACAGTAACAGTAAATTTTAATTTAAAAATAAATAAGATGAAGAAAATAATATTTGCTTTTATAGCGATGACAATTCTGTTCTGCGGAACGAGTTGCGATAATATAGATGACTGGACAACCGATCCGGATTTGGAACATGTGTATTATTTCGGATTTTTTAAAACGTTGGTTTACAGTAATACATTAAATTTTGAAATTGCGGCTGATGGTACTGCAAGGTGGCGTGAAGCTTCGAGCGCATGGGCAGTTACCGGTACTGACGGAGTCAGCAGTGATATTCCTTTTGAACTTCATAGCCAGATGAAATATAAATATGATATCGTATCTTATTTTTATATAACAAACAGTGGTGAATCTGCCTTAGTAGCCGGTACGGACTATGTAGTACTGGATGGTTCGGGTAGTACGCTGACGCTTTCGGATGGTAAATATTCGCTGACATGGTCGCAGGCCAATAAGGAAAACAGAAAGAATATCCGTATTAAACGCCTGACTTCGGCAACCGGAACTCTAAAAGTGAATACGATTAATCCGGCAAATGCAGATCCGGAAACCGGAAAGCCGGATGTAAGTATTGACAAATATATTGAAAGTACTCGTAATAATATTACGGATCAGTATGATTTACGCGGATTAACCGAAGACTTTAATAAAACAACGGTTACTTTTAATTAAGGGTTAATACGATTTTTGTTATACATAGGGGAGACAGAATACATTTTTTATTTTCGTATTCTGTCTCTTTTTTATAAATTGCGCTCGAAAATAGTTACAATTATGAAGTACACACCATTTATTTACGGCATTTTATCAGCGGTCTTGTTTTCCTGTAATAGCCGGCAGCAAACGGAAACAGATATTGTTAAAAGTGATTTTGATTTTGCGTCGAAGCAGCTTGTGTTTGCCATGACGGAAACCGGCAAAGCCATAGCGGAAGAATCTCCGGAAAATAAACAAAGAAGAGAGGAAAGAGGCTGGGGACCACTTGTCAGCCCAAGAACGATCGATAAAGACGGAAAACTGGAACCGGTCGCTTCACGAGACTGGACAAGCGGATTTTTTCCGGGAGAATTGTGGTATATGTATGAATACACAAAAGATAAAAAATGGGAAGAATATGCACGGAAATATACCGACCCTTTAGAACGTGAAAAGACGAATGCCGGTACACACGATATGGGGTTCAAGGTGTATTGTAGCTTCGGTAACGGTTATCGTCTGACAAAAGATCTTAATTACAAGGATATTATGTTTGAATCTGCGGAGACTTTGATTACCCGTTATAATCCGGCAGTCGGTTGTATCCGTTCGTGGGATTTCAGCCGGGATAAATGGCAATTTCCGGTTATCATTGATAATATGATGAATCTCGAACTTTTGTTCTGGGCATCCAAAGAAAGCGGGAACCCCGTATTTTATGATATCGCGGTGAATCATGCCCGTACTACGATGAAGAATCATTATCGGGATGATTACAGTAGTTATCATGTGATTGATTATGATACGATTACGGGGGAAATACGGAATAAACATACCCATCAGGGATATGCCCATGAGTCCGCCTGGTCGCGCGGACAGGCGTGGGGACTTTACGGATATACGATGTGTTACCGGGAAACAAAACTGCCGGAGTTTCTTGAACAGGCAAAAAAGATCGCCGTCTATATATTTACTCATCCCAATCTGCCGGAAGATCTGATTCCCTACTGGGATTTTAATGCGCCGGAAATACCGGATGAACCGAGGGATGTTTCTGCTGCGACTGTTATCGCTTCGGCTCTTTATGAATTGAGTCAATATGATAAAGAAAATGATTTGATCTATCTGGATTGGGCCAATACGATATTGGATAATCTGTCGAAAAATTACCTGGCTAAGGAAGGCAGTGACAGAGGCTTTCTTCTGTTACACAGTACCGGATCAAAACCATCCGGTTCGGAAGTCGATGTGCCGTTGGTATATGCTGATTACTATTTTCTGGAAGCTTTACTCAGGAAGCAGGATTTGAAGTAATAATGCGATCGTTATAAAAAAACAGGGCTGGTTCCGCTTTTGGAGTCAGCCCTGTTTTATGATTCAACAGTCTTATTTTATGGGGAGTATTTTTGTTTCTTTACCTTCCGATAAGACGGAAACGACTCCGTTTTTACCGTTGTTCAGGACAACTTTTATACGGGCGCGACCGTTGTATGCCTGAACTTTCCGGGAACCGGAAGATGTTCCCTGATTAGCGATCATTTTCGCATCTCCGGCTACCTGAAACTCGATATAGTCTCTTGAATCAAGGCATAATACACCTTTATTGTCCAGAAGTGTAGCTTCTACCCAGTACTCACCGTCTCTGACAGGTGTTATCGTTACTTCTGTTTGTGCAGATGTTCCCCATTTTTCCGTCTGATACACAAAACTTATTTCATCTGTTATTGTTTCCTTTCCTTTACGGGCTACGGCACGAACCGTATTTTCGCCTTTGCGGAATGGGAGCTCCCAGAACAAACCGGCTGCGGGAAATACGGTTTTGTCACGTTTCTTTTTTCCTTTGCTTTCGCCATTCAGGAACAATTCCACTTCATCACAATTGGAGTAGACTTTGATCTCTTTCTGTTCGCCTTCATCACCCCATCGTACCAGCCATGTGTGGCCATAAATATGGGCCATCGGCTTTTTCGTCCACCAGGATTGAAATACATAGTAGCTTTCTTTCGGTGTAAGATCGCGTTCTACAACCCCTTTCTGGTTCATATAGGGAACCGGATTTTCCGGTCTTACAGGTGTAGAAAAGTCTTTAAACGGCCAATAGGCTGCTCCTGTCAGCCAGGACATGGTCTCCTGCTCTTTCAGATGCCAGTCTATCAGGTTACAGATGTAAGATTCGCTCCATTCCCCGTCCTTCGAAGCCCTTGCATTGCCGCCATATAGCGATGCGTCGCCGGCTCTTTCATCTGCACCTTTTCCGGTTTCGATCGCATCAAGATAGCGATAGGGATCTTCTGCATGACGTCTTGCGTGACTGTCTCCTCCCCATTCTACATGAAGAAAATGTTTGACCCTTTGCATTTCGTCATAAGATACTCTTTTATAATCGGTGATCATACCACGGTACCATCCGGCCCAGATCGACGGAGAGTAAACGTCTACAATATCTTTACAAAAATCGCAGCGGCGGATACATGTCATACGTGTATCATCAATCTCATGGGATAGGTCATGCAATTCTTTCATAAAAGCGCGAATATCTTCTTTATCGAAATATTCAAAATCATTCGGCCAGTCGTTTTCATTGCCTAATCCCCATAGAATCACCGAAGGATGGTTGCGGTGCTGGGTAATCATATTCTTAAGCATGCGTTTGGCCTGTTCTTTGTATTCCGCTCCTCCCAGGCCTCCGCGGCACCAGGGTATTTCTTCCCAGACCAGTATTCCGAGACTGTCGCATTGTTCCAGAACAATATGTGATTGTTGATAGTGCCCGAGGCGAATAAAATTCACCCCCATATCTTTCATCATTTTCATCTCACTGCAAATCATCTCTTCGGTCATGGCAGCCGCCACCCCGGCATGATCTTCGTGACGATGCGTACCACGCAATAGCAGACGTTTGCCGTTGAGTAAAAACGGCCCCTTCTCGACAAATTCAAAATGACGGAAACCGAATTTTTCAGTGGCGCTGATCTTTCCTGCAGAAGATTCAAGTTGCACAGAACAGGTATATAATTGTGGCGTTTCCGGCGACCATCGTTTAGGCTTTTTAATGATTTCGGAAAACAACAGGTTTGATATTCCTCCGGTAACATCGCATGTTTTGTGAATAATTTCTTTTCCTTCGGGATCGCTTATGACAACAGTCGCTTTTCCCGATTTTATGTTTGCAGGGTCATAAATACTTATATTCATCCCGACTTTACCCTGTTGTCCTTTGTTGTCTACGGAAGCGTCTATGAAAATATTTTCGATGGATAAGGCAGGTAGATAAACCAGATTCAGATACCGGTATATTCCACCGTAGAGGTTGAAGTCCGAAAGGTCCGAAGGGATCATTTCCGCGTCACTGGAATTGTCACAACGGATGGAAATCGGTACTTTTCCATTGAATCTTTTTACGGCTTCGCTGTCTGCCAGATATCCGGCAACGGCATCGGTTATATCGACACTCCATTCGTCATATCCTCCTACATGACTACCGGCTTTTTCCGTGTATACGTAGACTTCCGTTTTTTGTCCGGCTCCCTCGAACTCCAGTAAAATACGTCCGTTCGGATATGGATTATTTATATCAAGCAGGGTTTTATACCATCCCGGGCCCTGGTAATAATTTACATCGGGATCGACGGCGTCTTCCGCATTAAAACAATGGGGAAGCGATACGTTTTTCCATAAAGGGACCGTTTCGGGCGAACCTGCGGACGCCGGGCGTACAGCTTCCCAGATATTACCGATATCTCCGCGAAGATATTGCCAGTTTCCGGTTAAACGTATTTTCTGATCGGCAGGAATTTTAGCATAAATTCTTGTTGTGTGCGCACACAACAAGGTGCAAATAATAAAAAAACAGATTGTGATCTTGTTGTTTTTTCGAATGTTTGACATGATAAATAATTTAAGAATGAGAAGACAAAAATAAATAAAAAAATAATTGTTTCAAAATGCGGATGAGTGATTAAATAATGGTTTTATGGAATTTTGTTATTCCCGTTTCTGAAAATTATATAATAATACAATGAAATAATCGCTTTTCAAATGTTTTTTCTACTTTTGTTTGATAAAATAGATGGAAAAACGCGTAAATACGGATAAAATGTATAGTGAAAAACCACTTTCGCTATCAAATGACGTGGAATTTAAAAAACTCTTTGAGGATTTTTATATTCCCATGTGTGTATTTGCCAATAAATATATGGATGATATAGAACTTTCTGCAGATATCGTTCAGGATTGTTTCCTTAAATTATGGCAGATAAAAGAAGACTTTTTTTATCTGCATCAGGTTAAAGCTTTTCTGTATACTTCTGTCCGTAACCGCTGCCTGAATGAAATAGAGCATTCTAAGGTTGTTAACGAATTTACTCAAAAAATGCTTCGGGATGGCGAGGAGGGTTTTTTTCACGATCATGTGATCGAAGAAGAGACTTATCGTATACTTACGGAAGGGATCAATAAGCTGCCTAAACAAATGAAGATCATTATGATGCATGCTTTGGAAGGGTTGTCAAATAGTGAAATTGCAGAAGAAATGAATGTATCCCTGGAAAATGTCCGTTCCCTGAAAAAGATCGCTTACAAGAAATTACGCGATATCTTAAAAGATCATTATTATTTTCTTTTCTTTATGATTTGAGTTCTTTTTTTAATTTTTTTTCTTTTTCATTCACCCGTTTTTTATTTTCACCTGTTATAGAAAGAAAAATCATAGAAAGAATGATAAAAAAAGATTTCTATATAGCAGAACTGATTTCCCGGTATTTATCGGGCATGCTTTCATCTGAGGAAGAAGCCGGATTAAAAGAATGGAGGGAAAGTTCACCTGAAAATGAAGAATTGTTCCGGCATATTTGTGATACGGAGAACCTTGCGGAATACTGCCGGAAAAGTAAGTGTTTCGACAAAAATAAAGCATGGATACAGCTGGAACATCAATTAAGTTCCATCCGCCGAAGGAATATGTTTTTGAAGTTGGGTAAATATGCGGCCCTGTTAATTATTCCTGCTATGATTGTATTTTCCGTTTATATTTTTAATTCAGGTGAGGATACTGTTACAGAACGATTAGAAAATCAGAAAATTCAGATACTTCCCGGGGAAAAAAAGGCGACTCTTACTTTAGGCAGCGGAGAGACAATCGATCTGCAGACCAATTCCAATGCAAAGCTGGAAGAAAAAGACGGAACGGCAATCACAATTGACAGAGATGCACTTAATTATCAATCAGCGGATGTAAATGTATCCGAAGAAAAGGAGATCTGTAATAAAATAGATGTTCCGTTAGGAGGTGAATATGCTCTTACATTAAGCGACGGAACAAAGGTTTACCTGAATGCGATGAGTTCTTTACAATTTCCGGTTCGCTTTATAAAGGATCAGAGGGTCGTGATTCTGGAAGGAGAAGGTTATTTTGAAGTTGCTGAGAATGCGAAACCTTTTATTGTTAAAGTCGGGAAAATAGACGTGGAAGTTTTAGGAACGACATTTAATGTTTCCGCTTATGAGGGAGAGTCTCATCAGACAACTCTGGTAGAAGGTTCGCTTAGAGTAAGCACCGTTTCGGGGTTAAGTGAAACGCTGAAATCTTCGGAACAAGCTTATATGAACAATGATTCCGGAGAATTGAAAATCAGGAAGGTTGATGTTTCCCAATATATCTCGTGGGTAAATGGGAAAATTTATTTTAAAGATGCCTGTCTGGAAGACATCATGAACAATCTTGCACGCTGGTACGATATCCGTGTTTCGTATGAAGATGCTGCTGTGAAAAAGCTACGGTTCGGATGTAATTTAAATCGCTATAAGGAGATAACCCCTTTTCTGGAACTACTTGAAAAAACAGAAAAAGTTAACATCGTTGTAAAGGGGAACAACATAATTTTCAAACATAAATAACTAATTTAAAAGTCACTAGTATGGAAAAAGCAAAAAGTAATGCGGGGTTGCGGAAATACAAACGGATTTTCGCGGCATGTCTGATTTTTGGATTTCTGTTTTCCGGCTTGTCGTATGCGACAACAGATGTTTGTGCACAGACGGTAACAGCAAATCTGAAGAATGTAACCTTAAATGATGTCATCTGGGAATTACAGAGACAAACGGATTTTACCTTTATTTACAGTACTTCGGATGTGCGCGAAGTAAAAATAGATGAAGTTCAGGCCACAGATGAGAGCGCCACAGATGTACTTGACAAGTGTATTGAAAACACCAATTTAACTTATGATATTCATAATGGAGTGGTGACAATCAGAAAAGCAAAATCGGAAACTGTTATGGTTGCTGCTCCGCAACAGAGAGTCAGCATCACCG
This sequence comes from Tannerella sp., assembly GCA_031285685.1. GTDB lineage: Bacteria > Bacteroidota > Bacteroidia > Bacteroidales > Tannerellaceae > Tannerella. The sequence goes on along the minus strand of JAITVS010000235.1, from coordinate 22,676 downwards.
GTCAGGTTCTGGATGAAACGGGAGAGCCGTTTCCCGGAGTTAATGTCCTGGTAAAAGGAACCCAAACCGGTAATATGACGGATGTGGATGGGTATTTCACCATTAGTGTAGATCAGGGTCAGGAAGTTGTGTTGCTGGTATCTTATATCGGATATGTGACTCAGGAGGTAAGAGCGACTCCCGGAGTTCCGGTCAGGATCGTGATGAAAGAAGATACGGCCGTGTTGGAGGAAGTGGTTATAACAGGTTATGCGACAATCCGGAAATCGGCGTTTGCAGGATCTGCTTCGGTTGTGAAAATGGGGGATAAAGCGGATATTCCGGCCAGTGATTTCAAATCGTTGCTGCAAGGTAGCGCTCCGGGTGTACAGTTAAATTCAGCATCCGGCGCACTGGGCGCCGAAACAAAAGTGACAATCCGGGGTCTGGGCTCATTCAACGCATCGACAAATCCATTGTATGTGATTGACGGTGTGCCGGTTATGACCAGTCTGACAAATAGGGAGGATGATTATGGGACAGATATTATGGCAACCCTGAATACTTCCGATATCGAAAATATTACTGTAATCAAAGATGCGGCGGCAGCCTCATTGTATGGTTCGCGCGCGGCAAACGGCGTGATTGTGATCACGACTAAATCAGGTAAAGAAGGAAAAGCTTCTTTTAACCTGAAAGCAGACTGGGGGTTTTCTAAATATGCTACGGATTATCGTCCTGTCATGGGTGGGGTCGAAAGACGCGAAACGTTCTGGGAAGGGCTTTATAATCAGGCTTATTACCTGAATAAAAAAACAGAGTCGGAAGCGACTGAGTATGCGAATGCTAATATCGACGCCTGGGCTCCGGAGCCTAAAGCGGGAACCGCTTTAACGGAATGGGTTGACTGGGAAAAATTATTATTCAATAATAGCGCTCCTTATGAAAATTATGAATTTTCAGCTTCGGGAGGCGATAAAAAAACATCTTATTATACTTCTTTAGCCTATAATAATCAGGATGGTCTTGTCAGGCAGCAGGGTCTCGAACGTATTACCGGACGTGTCAATGTGAAATATAAAATGACGGAAAGATTACAACTGGGCGCTAATATTCTTTATTCGCGAATGAAACAGTTGGAAAGTAGTGAAGGTGGCACTTATACATCCCCTATTTATTCTACCCGTCATAAAGTGTCTGCTTCCGACCATGTATATGAACTGGATGGTTCCTATAATGTAAATCTGTTGGAGAATGGAAAACGTAATCCGAAATCAACATTGGATTATAATTACAAAAAGCAGATGATAGACCGTTCATTTAATACGATCTTTGCAAACTATACCTTTATGGACGGTTTGGTTTTCAATACGACATTGAGCTTAGACCATACAGCTACCGAATATAAATCATGGTCCGATCCGCGCTCAACGGACGGTTTGAGTGACAATGGGTCTTTAAGTAATACTTTTTATCAATATGACCAGATCGTATGGAAAAATAATCTGAGTTATTATGCGACATTCAATGCAAAACACAATGTGGATGCTTTGATCGGATATGAAACACATGAATTTAAACGTAAGTATTTGTCTGGTTCGGTAAAAGATTTTCCGAATGTGGATAAACAACAAATAACGAACGGAGCCAGTATCACGGGTCTGTCCGGTTATGGTGATTACGGATGGCGTTTGATTTCTTATCTGGGAAATGCCAATTATAATTACGATAACAAATATTATCTGGGAGCAAGTGCGCGTATCGACGGTTCGTCACGATTATACAAAGATAGCCGTTGGGGTACATTCTGGTCTGTTTCGGGAGCCTGGAGGGTTTCTTCGGAAGAATTTATGGAGGGCATAAATCATGCCTTATCGGATCTAAGGCTGCGTGTCTCTTATGGTAGTAACGGTACCTTGCCATCGGAATATTACGGGTATATGGATTTAGTTGGTTTTAATTATGCTTATAATTCCAAACCGGGTCTGATAGAAACCCAGTTAGGAAATAAAGACCTGAAATGGGAAAAGAATTATAACCTGAATATTGGTGTTGATTTCAGGTTGTTTGATCGTGTAGGCGCTACGGTTGAATATTACCGCCGTCAGACATCCGACCTGTTAATGGATATGAAATTGTCAATGGTGACTGGCTTTGATGAAATTCTAACCAATATCGGTGAAATGGAAAATCAGGGTATTGAAATTGATATTAACGCGGATATTGTGCGTGGAAAAGAACTTAGCTGGACATCTTCACTCAATTTCGGCCATAATAAAAATAAAATCGTAGATCTGGGAGGCCAGGAGCAGATTACAGGATCTTATTATATCCGCAAAGTCGGGCATTCTTATCATCAGTATTATTTGAAAGAATTTGCAGGAATAAACCCGGAAACGGGGTATCCGCAGTATTATATTAATGATCCGGATAATATGAGTGACAGAAGCATAACCGAAGACCATACCAAGGCCAATTATATCATGTATAAAAGTCCGGATCCGAAGTTAAGCGGAGGATGGTCAAATTCATTGAGATATAAATGGTTTGATCTGAATTTTCTGTTTACATATACATTGGGCGGTTATTCTTACGATCACGGCGCAAGTAAACTGGAACATGCCGGAAAATCAGAGAAAGGAACCATTCAGACACTTTACCGCGATCGTTGGAAACAACCGGGTGATGTAACGGATATTGAATTGTTTATGGTGGGCAACCCATATAGTATGGCGAGTGTCTATAACACAAGACGTGTACATTCGACCGACCATCTTCGCCTGAAGAGTCTTACATTCGGTTTCTCTTTGCCGAAGCAGATTGTGAGAAAAGCGCACCTGGATAATGTCCGTTTGTTTTTCTCCGGTTCGAATCTGCTGACATGGGCGGCCTACGACGGCTATGATCCTGAAATCAACAGTAATGGTTATGTATATTTTGAATCGCCTAAAATGAAAACGTTTACTTTTGGCGTGGATGTTAAATTCTAATAAAAATTAAATTTTATATATATGAAACGAATATATTTATTTTCAACAATAGCGAGTTTTCTGTTTCTGTTTTCCGCCTGCGGCAACGACTGGTTGGATGAGATGAAGCCCCAGACTTCTGCCGAAACGGAAACAAGTCTGACAACACTTACCGAAGCCGAGTATGCATTAAACGGGATCTATGATCTATACCGCGAATACGAATATTATGGAGCCCGCTATATTTTCTACGCGGATGCAAAAAGTGAAGATATGCAGGCCAGAGGCGATTCCAAGCGTGTGGCAAAATATTATTTGTTCCAGTTTAATGCTGTAGATGCCCCTTCTAATTTCTGGTATTTTCCGTATCGGGCAATTCGTAATGCCAATAATGTGATTATTTTTACCGATTCATATTCGCCGGCGGATGCGCAAAAAACGCAGTTTAATAATATCCGTGGGCAGGCTTTAACCATGCGTGCGATGTCGCATTTTGACCTGGTAAAAATCTATGGTATGCCGTATACAAAAGACAATGGCGCGTCGTTGGGTGTACCTGTTGTGACAAAGAGATTAGATAATAATGATAAATTGGCGCGTAACACGGTTGCCGAAGTGTATGCCCAGGTTATCAAAGATCTGGAAGAAGCTTCGGGATTGATGTCGAAATCAAGAAACGACGGACAACTGAACTGGTTTGCTACCCGTTTGTTGTTGGCGCGCGCTTATCTCTATAAAGGTGATAATGCGAAAGCATACGAAGTATCGTCAGATCTGCTGAACCAGGCCGAAGGAACCTCGTTTAAACTATTTACAAACGCGGAATACGCTTCAGCGTGGAGTAAGTCAACCGGATCGGAATATTTTTATATGATTTATAACTCTTCCGATGAAATATCGGATGCCAATGAATTTATAAGCTACCTGATGCATCGTTCGGGTTATGATGATATCAGTTTAAGCTCGGATTATATGAACCTGTTGCTCGAAGATGAAGATGATGTGCGCCTGAAAATAATCGAACGATACGCGACAAACCGGGACTATCTTAAAAAATATGTATCTCCGGATTATAAAGTGTCTAATATTCCGGTATTGCGTATTTCCGAAGCTTATCTGATTGCTGCCGAAGCTGCCGTTAAACTGGGTGATAAAGAAAACGCTGCGACATATCTGAATGCGATCGTAAGTCGCGCCAATCCGGAAAAATCCGTAGCGGTCGAAGATGTAACGCTTGACCGGGTGCTGATCGAACGTCGCAAAGAACTGGTAGGAGAAGGACATCGTCTATATGACGCGATGCGCAACAACCAGACAATCGAACGCAAAGGGGCTTCGCATACTTCGGCATTGCTGACGGCTGAGACCCGGACGTTCAACCGGGACTTTTATAAAATCCTGATGCCGATTCCCCGCGAAGAAATGAACGTGAATCCGAACATGATACAAAATCCGGGCTACGGCAATTGATCTTTTAGTCGATATATGTTTTTAATCCGCCGGGATAAACTATTCCGGCGGATTATTCGTTAAGAATAATACATTCCGTAATAGATAAAGTTATGAAGTTTTCAAAGTATTTCGTTTCGTTGTTTTTGTTTTCTGTTTTTTCATTATCTCTGTTGCATGCGCAGGAAAAAGATAGTCTTGTTATTGAGGAATATTATGCCGATGGGCCTTATCTATTTTACCTTCCGGATGGCGGAATAAGAGTCGTATCCATTGATACCAGGGGAGTTTTAAAAGATATTTTACACAAGTCGGATGTATCGGATATTCCTTTTCCGGTAGTTTCCCATTCAGGAAAACATCATTTTGAAGTAAAACTGCATAAGATTTCACGTCCGGCCTGGAAGCATGAAAAGTCCGGCAAGATATTCATAGTCTCCGATCCGCATGGGAATCTGGACTGTTTTGTCAGTGTTTTACGCGGTAATAATGTGATCAATGAAAACTATGAATGGATCTTCGGAAAGAATCATCTGGTGATAAATGGCGATGTCTTTGACCGTGGAAAAGATGTGTTGCCGATCTTCTGGCTGATCTATAAACTGGAAAAAGAAGCGGAAGACGCAGGTGGGAAAGTGTCGTTTCTGCTGGGCAATCACGAACCGATGATTTTAGGAGGGGATCTCCGGTATATGGACAAAATGTATAATCATGTGTCCGAAAAGTTGGGAGTGAAATATGAAGAAATGTTCTCTGTCTCAACTGAGTTGGGACGTTGGTTGGGATCGCGTAATACGATCGAAATTATCGGCGATGATTTGTTTGTTCATGCCGGATTGGGAGAAGAATTTTTAAACAAAAATCTGACGGTTCCCCAGGTAAACGAAGAAATGAGCCGGGCTCTGTTTATGACAAAGCAAGAGCGAAACGAACGTTCGGAGTTAACTAAATTTCTATATGGAAGCAGTGGCCCGATCTGGTATCGGGGGATGGTTCTAAATGATGAAAAATACAATCCATTGCATATCGATATACTGGATAAAATCCTGGAAAAATACCAGGTAAAACGGATTATCGTAGGTCATACGATTTTTCCGGATGTAATCTCCTTATACGGCGGGAAAGTGATCGGGGTAAATGTCAACAACAAAGAAAATTTTGAAAATGTACTGGGACGAGGCATCCTGATTGAAGGCGATAATACCTTTGTAATTGGGGATAAAGGTATTATGAGGAGTATTCTAAAATTTTAGTCTTTTTTTATTCATACCCCTCCTTCAGTATCTTTCTTATCGGTTGGAAGAAACGTTCAAGTAAAGAGATGTCTTCAGTCACAATTTCTGCTGTCGCTTTCATTTCGTGTGTGATGGGAAGTGTTTTTTGATAATTTGTTGTCAAACCGTTCGGCAAAGCAATTTCCACAAGATAATTATTCTCCATCGGCACCAATGAAATCAAACTGACAATGCCATCTATCGTTCCGAACTCCTGGTCGGGAAAGTTTACAAAACGGATGATTACCCGCTGCCCGGTTTTCACTTTTCCGGAGCGTGATATCGGGAGCAATGCTTTGCCGATTAACTCGTCTTCATTATCCGGTACTATCGTAAACGCATTATCTCCGGCTTGTATGAATTGATTTTCGTGCCAGTAATTGGTAAATGTTACTCTGCCCTCGATCGGCGCTCTCAGGCAATAGCTCAGTTCCCAGCTGTTTATTGCATTTGAAAGCTGCTCTGTAGCCGTGTGGTAACTATGCATCAACACACTGATTTTTTCCGATTGCTGCAATTCCATATCAAGTACGTTGTTTTCCATCTCCCCGATCTGGATCAGCAGGTTTTCCAGTGAGGCATACCCGCTTTCCAATGAGTAGCGGCTTTGTAAGAGGGATGTTCTGGCATTGTCGTAATCGGAGGAGGATATTACTCCGCGCAGGTGTAACACGGAGTCACGAACATACTGTTGTTCTGCAAGCAGGTGTTGTTTTTCCATTACGTTCTGCTGGTGTTGTTGGTTGGTATAATATGTACGGTATTTTCCGATCTGTTGACGGGTCATTTCGATCTTCCTGGAATAATAATCCAGCGAATAATAATTGTCATATTCATTCAGGCTGTTCAGAAAAGAAGTGTAGGCGGATTGGATTTCCCCGAGGGAGAGCTCCTTTTTCTCTGCCGGATTGTCTTTAGCTGCATTTAATGCGTTTAATTGATGCAATATACTGTCCGGATCATTTTTGTGTTGTTCCAGCAATTGCCGGAGAAACAATACATCTTCCGTTAATGCCGAATTTTCGATGACAGCAAGCATTGTATTCTTTTTTACATCCTGTCCGTCAATAATATATAGCCCGCTGATCTTTCCGGAGGCACGTGATACAATCTGTGCTACCGGGTAACGACCGGTCAGTGTCATCTCAGCTACAATGACATCCGGGTATTTGAAGAAAGCGCTTCCGATCAGGATGGCTATCACAACGATAAACAGGATCGTAATACCCATTCGTAGAATCCAGGGAGGGACTTTACCCATTACATCCTGTAGCTCTTCGCTCCGGATTGCTATTTCTTTATGTTCTTTTTCTTCGTTTTCCACTTTGACTTCCATTAAACTCTTTTATTGTCTTCAGTTTTCCTTTCTCCGTTAATTACCCAATTCCAGCTGGTTTTTGACTAACTGATAATAGATACCCTGCCTGGCCGTCAACTCCTGGTGCGTCCCCTCTTCGGCTATTTTTCCTTTATCCAAAACAATGATATTATCCGCATCCCTGACCGTACTTAACCTGTGGGCCACAACCACCACCGTTTTGCCGATATAAAACCGGTGCAGTTGCTGCATGATCTCTTTTTCATTGTTTGCATCCAGTGCATTAGTCGCTTCATCCAAAAAGATATATTCCGGATTTTTATAAACGGCCCGGGCGATCAGGATCCGTTGCCGTTGGCCCTGGCTGATACCGTTTCCTTCCATTCCGATTTTGGTATTATACCCTAAAGGAAGCGCGTCTATAAAGTCACGGATATTGGCTACTGTTACCGCATGGAGTAAACGTTCCTTATCTATTGTGTCAACACCGACGGCGATATTCCGGGCGATCGTGTCGGAAAAGATAAACCCGTCCTGCATAACCGAGCCGGAATGGGCACGCCATACATGTGGGTTGATATTTGGTAAGGGCGTCTCTCCGATTTTTATACTTCCTTTATTGGGTTCATAGAATCCAAGTAGTAACTTAATGATTGTCGTTTTTCCGCTCCCGCTGGCTCCGACAATGGCCGTGACTTTTTTTTCCGGTATCCGGAGCGTGATATTGTCCAGTACATAATTCCTGTCGGCTCCATCATAACTGAAGCTCAGGTTTTCCATGTGGATGGTTTTGTTTGAAGGCAAAACGGTTTGTTTCAGGTCTGAAACCTGTATTTCATCTTCTTTCAGATGGATTTCACCTAAACGTTCCAGGCTGATCTTTGCATCCTGGAATGATTGTGCAAAACCGATAAACTGTTCGATCGGGGAAGTGAGCTGCCCGACAATATAGGTCAGTGACATCATCATCCCCAGGGTCATATTGCCTTCCACTACATTTTTAGCTGCCAGGAATGAGATCAGGATATTAGTGGTCTGGTTGAAAAAGACGGACCCTAACTGCTGGTATTGCCCAAGGGCAAGACCTTTGATACTGATCTTGAAAAGCTTCACCTGGATTCGTTCCCATTGCCAGCGTTTTTCTGTTTCGCAGTTATTGAGCTTTATTTCCTGCATTCCGGTAATTAGCTGGAACAGGTTACTCTGCTCGCTCGAAGCCTGTGCAAACCGTTTAATATCCAGTTCGCGGCGGTATCTCATGAAAGCGAGTATCCAGGCTACATAAAGTCCGTTACCTAACAGGAACAGTCCCAGAATGGTTATATTGTAATATCCCAGCACGATGCCGAAGACTATAAAATTTACAAAAGAAAAGAGGGTGGTGATGGAAGTTCCGGTCATAAACGATTCGATCCGTCTGTGGTCACCGATGCGTTGCATGATATCCCCGACCATTTTGGTATCAAAGAACCGGATCGGCAGGCGCATCAGCTTAGCGAGGAAATCGGAGATCAGGGAGATATTAATACGAGTGTTGACATGCAGCAATATCCAACTACGGATAAAATCGACAGACAGGCGGGCGACAAAGATGACGAGCTGTGCAATAAGGATCAGAGTGATGAAGTTAAGGTTGCTGTCGCGTATCCCGGTATCGACAAGTGACTGTGTGAGGAATGGTGTGATCAGCTGCAGGATACTGACCGTAATCATACCGAGTATGAGTTGGATGAACTCTTTTTTGTAGGGTATCAGGTAGCGGAAAAAGAAGGATAGACCGCGACCGCTTGATTCCTGCCCGTCTTCCATCGAATAGAACTCCGGTCCGGGCTCAAGCAGCAGGGCGGTGCCGGTATCCTGTTCCCCTGCCTTTGTGCTGATCCAGCAACGTTTGAATTCCTCTTCGTTGAATACTACCTTTTGAGAAGCAGGGTCAGCAATATAGTATTTGTCATTTTTGATTTTATAGAGGACGACGAAATGATTCTGGTTCCAGTGGAGGATACAGGGTAATGGCGCTTCTTTTTTCAGTTGTTCCAGGGAGATCTTGACCCCGTTTGTCCGGAAACCGATTGATTCCGCTGCATCACTGATCCCCAACATGGAAACGCCTTCACGGGTGATGAACGAGCGCTCGCGAAGGTATTGTAATGAATAAGTGCGACCGTAATACTTCGCGATCATACGAAGGCTTGTCGGACCGCAGTCCATCGCGTCTAATTGAAGGTAATGAGGGAACATAATAAATATGGAATACTAGTTTATTATTTCGTTATTTTCTTTCTCAGAATACATGCTCGATTACATCAGTTTTCTCATTTTAAATTTATTCCATTTTTTAATACTGCTTGTATTTTGCGACTTTATTTCATTTAATTTTTTCATATGATATTAATTTAGTAAAGTATTCCATTAATATTAAAATTTAAGTTTATAGTTGCAATTTTACGATTAATTTTTAGTTTATGCAATATTTGTTTGTTTTAAAAAATGATATATGATAATTTCACCGAAGAATCTCCTGTATCATTCGGTGTTTGTTATACATGAAAAGGAATCAATTTAGTGAAAGCCGAATTATAGGTATCTTTGCTCCCGGGAGAGTGGACGCAATGTATCGGACATCTGTCATCTGTCATGAGCATGGCATCGGTCAGGCGACTTCCTAAAACCGGAAGAGTTAATATTCAGGTATAGATATATCGCAGTTAAAACAATTAAAAGAGATGGAAAAAAAACTATTCGGAAAAAGGTCTTACTCCACCGGTTTTTTCCCGTCCGGTATGTGCTGCGAATTCTTCAGGATCCGTTTCGGTTGGATAAATAACCGAGCGGCCGGCATCAAAATATCTGATAAGCTGGTATTTCCCGGTAATAATCGTGCGTGACTGGTTGTCGCGTTTCATATCGGGTGTGAATTGTCCGAATACACAATCCTGCCGACTGTGCAACCTTGCTTGTACCGATACCAGCAATTAGGGTCAGAATTCCCGATATTTTTGAATGAATTATATTTTTCATATAAGATAAAATAGGTTATTAAATATAGAAAAGTGGTTCCGGTATGTTTGGTTTTATTGCACATATCTTGCCATTTCGCAGGCTGCGAGGAGGAATGCGCCTACTCCGAAGTCCGCCTGTGAATTTGCATCGACGACTTGTCCCGGTATTGCTTTTTCTCCGATGGGTTGGACATATCCTACTTTTCCGTCTTCCTGTAAGGCTACGGTTGTCAGGTATTTCCATGCTTTTTCGATGATGGGCGCATATTCTTCTTTTGAAAGATAACCATTGTTTACACCCCATAAAAAACCGTAAGCGAAGAAAGCTGTTCCGCTTGTTTCGGGCCCGGGAGCATGTTCCGCATCCAACATACTTCTGGTCCAGAAACCTTCCGGTTGCTGGCATGCTGCGATAGCTTCCGCCATTTTACAGAAACGGCTAATATAAAAATCGCGGTTGATATCTGTTTCCGGTAATTCTTTGATTACTTTTGCTAAGCCTGCGAATACCCATCCGTCGCCGCGCGCCCAGAAATCTTTTTTACCATTGACCGATTGATGTTCGGGATAGATATATTTCGCATCCCGGTAGTAAAGGTTTGCATCGTAGTCGTACATGATACTGTCGGCAAACTGCAGGTATTCATACATTTTTTCGAGATACAGGTTGTTTCCCGTAATATTATGTAATTTAACCATTACCGGCATAACCATATAAAGACCGTCTGCCCACCACCAATAATCATTGTTCGGGGTGCTCATCTGATATTCCATCACTTCACGGGCGCGGGTGATTTTGTAATCTGTTGGCTCGATATTGTATAAATCGGCATAAACCTGGAAGCATGTCTGGAAATCTCCGAAAAGTACATATTGATCCGTTTCTCCGTAACTATATTTCCATTCATCTTTGTTATCGGATCTGGCGCCTTTCCATTCGTTATGTTCCGCCCAGGCTTTCGAGAAAGCAAGGTATTCCGTTTTTTCAGTTAAGAAGTAGGCTTCCATATTTCCTGTATGGTAGGCAGCCCTGTGCCAGAAAGAATTTTCATGAACAGGATGATTTGTCTGCCAGTAATTATTTACTTTATGGATTATATGAATGATGTCTTCATAAGATGAAATATCCGGTTTTTGTTCCTGGTTTTGCTTTTGTTTGAGTGTACAGGATGCAAAAAGTGCAATACATAATACCAGGTAGAAAGATGTCTTTTTCATGCGATTGTTTATTTTTATATTAAAGCGGCATGAACTTTCGTTTCATGACTTTTATTTGATTGTATAGTTATTTTATGATACCGGTATATCTTTACCTCTCATGATAAGCTTTGTCTTTCGGGAAATTTAATCCTTCATAAGCTTTTTTTGAAGTCCATGGTTGCGCCTCTTCCGTCCAGAACGGGTGGTCCGCGGATAATCCCAAAGGAAGAAAAGCCAGGGATGCGAGATACATACTTCCGTTATTGGTGTACCAGTCGGAAATCTCAGGCTGTGATCCGCAATAGCCGAGTGTCAGAAAACCTTTTTCATTAAAATTGGATTCCGGAGTGAAGATTCTTTTGATCACGGCAGTCATTGCCGCACGTACTTGTCCGTTTGAAAGTGACGGATCCAATATTTCCTGCCATGATAACAAGGCCAACGGCTGAAGCGTTCCGGTGCGGTAAGTAATGGAACGCCCGAACAAGGGGATCGCTCCTTCGGGCGAGACCATGCGTTCCAGAATAACGCCGAAGCGCTGCATCCGTTTTTTCGCCCGCTGCAGGTTATCCTCTACATCTTGCAGACTTTTGTCGCGTAATCTTACCTTTTTGTCAACCAACACTTGAAGCACTTCTACGTACATCGGGTGAATCACATAGCTGTTATAGTAATCGAAAGCGAATTTTTCACCGTCAGAATACCATCCGTCTCCCACATACCACTCTTCGATTTTACGTATAGCCGAGTGGATGCGGTACTGGTCGTATTGCGCATCTACCGATAAGAGAAATGTTTCAACCATTGCGGAGAATAGCAGCCAGTTTGTGTATGGAGTATCTATCCGGCGCAACTGTTGAAATTCTTTTACATAACGCTCCTTCGTCAGGTCGTCTAACGGCTCCCATAGTTGTCCAGGGGCGCGGAGAAAACTATTGGCAATATAAGCCGCATCAACTAACGGTTGACCTTCGTTGCGCCATAAAAGATAGTCCGGACTCTCCGGATCGACACCATTGGCATAACTTTTTAGCGCCCATTCGCGTAGTTGTTTTCTTTGTTTGCCTTCCGGCGCATCATCATCAGGTAATGATAACCAGGGAGCCAATCCTGCCATCAAGCGTCCAAAAGCTTCCATGTAAGTAACCTTGATATCACGTCCGTCCCATGTGGGGCTTACTTCAACAAGCATGTTTTCCTGCAACTTCCCTTCACTCATATTGCTCAGGACCGGAGCGGATATTTTGTACAGGAGGTCGCACCAGTATTCCCTGTCAGTTTCATTCTTGATATTTTTCTTTTTCTGTGCATCCGATTCCTGTGGAGGACATATAGTTATAACTAACAGAAACAGAATGGAAAATCTTTTTATGTTATTCATGCTTGAATTTTTGCTATCAAAGATAAATGAATTTGTTTATATACCACAATTCCTATAAAAAGAGCAGAGGAGCTCCGGCTCAACTCTTCTGCTCTTTTAAATATATTGGTTCAGAATTATTGTGGCCCGGATCCTGCAACGATGGGCCATCCCGGATTCTGATAGATCGGAGACTGGTCTACCGAGGAACCGTCAGGAGCCGTAATCAGAAAGTGCTGTACAGCGATAGGTTCCAAATAATGAGCATCATGGAAGAATAATCCGTTGTAGAAGTTATTATTCGACTTAACGATCTGATAAGGACGCTGATATTCACTTAAACTTGGGGAAGAAACCGTGTTTAGCTTTTCATCACTTTGATCTGCCAGAAGAACTCCATCTGCATAGTCGTTTTGCATTGGTCCCCAAATTTTACAACCTTCGATCTGGAAACCATTTAGTTGATCCATCGCTCTCCATCGCAGTAGGTCATTATAGCGAAAGCCTTCTCCGATAAGTTCACTGCGGCGTTCGCGCCGGATATTATAAAGTGTAGGATCTACCAGTACTCCCTTTGAGTATGCACCCCAGTCATTCAGGGCTTCCTGAGTCATATCCGTAACTGAGATTGTTTTGTTATAATCCGGATCTACGCCGGCACGATTACGTAATGCCTTCCAGTATCCGTCAGCCTTGCCGTCTATATTGCCGTTTTTCAGATAGGAAGCCTCCATATAAATCAGGTAAGCTTCGGCGGCACGGAAGAGGACGGCGGCAGTTACATCTTTACCCAATACCTGATTGTTGTAGTCATGTGAATATCCTTTTCCAAGCATAAATCCGGTAGATGTAGAATATTTACCATCTGAACTGTAAATAACCGGGGCTGATTCGAATTTCTCGGGTGTTTCAATGTTTTCAAATGCTTTTATTTCATTCGGCGCTTTCATAAATAATTGCCAGCGCCAGTCACGGTCTGTTTTGGTATCCTGAATATAATCATCTCCTGCATAACCGCTGTTTGCAACATAAACCGGAAGTCCGTTTTCCATCAGCATAGACTGTTCCATTTGATGAGTATAACCTTTTTGTGCTCCATGATAGATATAATGATTGTAATGATGTGCACGGCCTAAATCAACATCATAAGCCCGATACATGATAACTTCCGGGTAGCTACTGGGATTCGCGGAAGCGAACATATCATAATATTCGTTTTTAGGCTGAGCAGAAGATTCGCGGATCACTTTATTATTATTCACTAATGTAAGCGCATCTGCTATTTGTGCTGATGCATCCATCGCTTCAGTCAGGAAGAAGTCTATTTCTCCATCCAAACTTCCGCTTGGGAATGAATAATTTGAATTATAGTCTTTAGTTGCTCCCGGCCATCCCGGTCCGTTTGGTACATTGGCTGTTCCCGCATGATATTTTTCCCATGTAGCTTCAAATAATGCAACACGCGCCTTTAACAGTAACGCTGCATTTTTAGTAATACGAACCTTTCCGCCATCAGGATTGTTGTTTAGTAGTGAGATTGCCTTGTCCAGATCGCTCAGGATAAAGCGTGCAACTTCGTTACGGGGTTGGCGTTTGGAGGCTTCCACTAATGCTTCCTGTTCGTCTGGCAATGTTTCCGTAACGATAGGGAAATCTCCTAGTCTGCGCAAGCGGTAGAAATATTCATGAGCGCGAAGAAAATATCCTTCACCTACATAATGTTTAACATTCGTTTCTCCTCCTGTCAGTTGACCTGCTTCAAGACGGGGAACAACTGTTTGCAGATAATAATTCAATGCGTAAATGTTCGTAAAATTCCAGTCTCCTCCGGTTTGCCCAACCAGCCAAAGGCCTGGTACATACCGGTTATTCGAACTCCTGGTAGTAGCATTATCGGTGGCCATGTCGTCAAAGAAAAAAGATTCTCCCCCCGAACCGTAATGACTTGGCAACATACCACTTTTGTCAGCGTTTGTGCCGCTGTAATTATCATATTGTGCGTAGTAGCGGATCGTATATGCTGCTAATTGATCTTCCGACCATAAATAACCATCAGGGGAAATACTGGAAGGAGGTTCTACTTCCAGAAAATCGTTACATCCAATTAGTGTAATGAAGGAAAAACTGACGGCAATCCCTTTTATTATGATATTGTTTATATATTTTTTCATTGTGATCTGATTTTAAAAATTAACACTTAATCCGAATGAATAGGTCCGGGATAGTGGGTAAACTGTTCCTCCCTGTACACCAATACCAGCAGTTTCCGGATCCATTGTGTCAGATAATCCGGTTATTGTCAGTAGATTCTCTCCCGATACAAATACCCGCAAATTCTGGAGTAATAATTTATGTGTAACTGATTTGGGGAAAGTGTATCCGATTTGCAGATTTTTCAGACGCATATAGGCTGCATTCTGTAAATAGGCTGTTTGCGTTTTATGATTTTTGTTATTGAATAAGGGGCGCGGATAATAGGAGTTTAAGTTTTGTCCCAACGGATGATCCGCTTCTGCACGAAAATAATCAAGGTGATCTTTGAAAGCGGTTGACCACCATTGTCCGCTACCGGTTGTTCCCCAGAATACCATACTGTTTTCTCCCGGATCGAAGTCACGTTTTAATACTCCCTGCCAGAACATCTGAAGATCAATTCCTTTCCATGCGAAATCAAGATTTATCCCCGTACGGTAACGGGCCGTGTTGTTTCCGATCTTTTTCAAGTCACCCATATCATCTTTTGTATTGGCACCATTGTTGATTTTACCGTCGCCGTTCAGATCTGCATACATAATGTCTCCGGCGGCCCAGTTACTTCCTATTGCATTTTGTCCTCCATTTGGCAGGGTTGCCAGATGTGCATTCATTTCTTCGTCTGATTTTGCAATGCCCACCGTTGTGTATCCGTATATATTACCGATAACTTCTCCTTCACGGTATGAGCTCAGGCTGTTTGTAGGATTTGCAAAACGCAATATTTTAGTTTGCGAATCGGAAATATTGAAACGTACTCCATAACTGAAATCTCCTATTTGGTCTCTCCATCCAATTTCAAATTCCCAACCGAATGTACGTAAGTCGGTATTATTTGTTACGGGAACGGCTGTTCCTAATATGACGGGCAATTCAACACCTACACCAACCATATCTTTTGTTTCGCGTATGAAGTAGTCGAAAGAGCCTGTCAAACGATTTTTCAATGCCCCGAAATCCAGACCGAAGTTTGTATTATAAATTTTTTCCCATGTAAGTGTAGAAGAGACAAGTCCCGGAGCTGCAGCAGTATTTGGTTTTGCTCCGTTCACCAACCAATAACCATCGGATGTTCCGGTACTCATTGTAACATAAGTGGGATACCAACTGGTTGTATTCTGATTTGCTAAAGTACCATATGATGCTCTTAGTTTCAAAAATTGGATATAGTTTGCCGCACTTTCAAAAAATGTTTCACGAGCGATATTCCAACCGATAGATACCGATGGAGTCCAAACCCAGCGATTATCTTTGCGATAGCGGGAAGATCCGTCATAACGGAGATTACCTTCAATAAGATATTTTCCCTGGTAATCATAATTGATACGTCCGAAAAATCCTGCAGTAGACCATTCCTGATAGTCTCCGTTTATAGACATATTATCGTTGTCGGTTGTCAGGTCGAGAATAGGTTGGTCTGTATTGATCATTCCTGTTCGTTGCGCATTTAGCTTCCGGTTCTTCAATTGTTCTGCCTGAAATCCGGCCATGGCGGTTAAATTATGATCTCCTATGGAGAAATCATAGTTTGTATATACATTCGGATTCTGGAAAGTAGAGCGGTACGCGTATTCATATACCTGATCATTACTTGCACTTGTTGTTGGAAGATAAGTGGCCTCCGGATTATCAGCATAGTGTGAATATATGCGTATCTGATCCCAGTGTGTCCAGTCGTTATTTGTCCTGATATTCATTTCAGCAATGATATTCCAGTTTTTTATTGGGGTAAGCGTCAGTTTTATCTGTTGAGACAGAACATCGTTTTGTTCTTTATGGCGCCCACCTTCTTCCATTGTTTGAATGTAGTTGATATCCGACATATAGTATCCGTTCGGATCTTTGATAGCGCGTACCGGACGGGCGCGGCGCAGGATGTGATTGTAGAAGTCGTCATTCATCTGTGTAGGACGGGCATAATCCGTACGAACCCATCTGTTTGAATAGTCCGCTTTTAAATAGTCCGTCAATTTGGCGGATATCTTAGCTGTCAGGGTGTAACGGTCATAATCTTCTGTCCCATAACGCATAAATCCGTTTTGAGTCATATAGTTAGAGGAGATATAATAGGTCAGGCTTTTTGAGCCGCCGCTTACGCTTACGTTGTGTTCCTGTGATGGAGACCAATCTTTATAATATTCTTTTAACCAGTTCACATTTGCATAAGTATAATCATAATTCCATTTTCCGCCACTTCCGAGATAAGCGACGTCTGTCGGATCCTTTTTACCGTCAAAATAATCTTTTACAAGTGTTTTATACGCATCATCGTACAGATGTGAATTTGAGCCGTTAAAATTAGCATCGTCAAAGAAATTTACAAATTCCCATGAATTCTGCATTTTAGGCATCATAACGGGAGTATTGAAACGGAAGCTGTTGTTATAATTAATAACAGGGCGTCCTTCTGTTCCTGATTTTGTCGTGACAAGAATTACACCGAAAGGGGCTCGCGAACCATAAATAGAAGATGCGGCCGCATCTTTCAATACGGAAATGCTTTCAATATCCTGCGGATTTATTGTATTGAGGCTTCCCTCCATACCGTCTATCAGTATAAGCGGACTACCACTTGTATAAGCTTTACCACTGGCATCTTTTCCGACTGTACCTGTACCACGGATATCAATGGATTTTGTAGCATTTAGCTCACCACCATTTCCACTATTAGAAATGTTCAAGCCAGGAATGATTCCTTGTAATGCCTGTGTTACATTAGCTACCGGTCTTGCTTCCAGATCTTTAGCTGTGGCAACTCCAACAGATCCCGTTAGATTGACCTTTTTTTGTACGCCAAACCCAACCACAACAACTTCATCAAGCAACTGAGTATCCTCGCTTAAAGTAATATTAAATGTGGTATTACTACCGATTGAGAATTCCTGAGCAACATAGCCGATGTAGGATATCTGGAGGATTCCTTCCTGAGGAACCTCTAATGAAAATTTTCCATCGATGTCAGTGATTGTTCCGATTGTTGTTCCTTTCACGGATACGTTCGCACCTACGGCTGCTTCTCCGGTTTCGTCTGTTACGACTCCTGTGATTTTCTTCTTTTGTTGTTGGTTTTCCGCATTGATTGGAATTATATCATTCGTCTCAAATGCAGAGGCTTTTTCAGGTAAAATGAAAAAAGCGCCAGTCAACACCATTGCTAATAATAGATAATGAGCTTTCATGCATAAAAATTTGAGTTATTACTTTTTAAATAAACACTAAAAAATTTATGCAAAAAAAGAGCACTTTCTGTAAAAGAAGGAGGAATTATGTTTCAAAAGGGACAGTACTTATGAATACAGTGGCGGTAGTTGACATTTTTGAATTATAATTCGACCTAACAATGTAATATAGGATAGATTTAGTTTATTGAATTCTTCCGTGAAAAAAGTTAATTTTAACTTTCTTTCACGTGGGGGGGGTAAATTGTTGATGTTCAGGAAGATATCGTTCAATGTGTTCCGAAGGTAACATTCCGAACTCTTTTTTGAAACAGGAGCTAAAGTATTTCGGATCATTAAAACCTACGGCATAGGCGAGTTCGGAAATACGGATGTGCTTCTTTTTACTTATGATTTCAACAGCGGCTTTTAAGCGTATATTACGAATGAATGCCGAAGTATTGAGGCCTGTCAATGATTTCAGTTTTCTGTACAGGGTTGATTTACTCGTTCCCATTTCTTCCATAAACTGTATTTGATCAAAGTCGGGATCATCCAGATGACGGTTTACGCAATCGATGGCTTTTTGCATAAATTCTTCATCAAGGCTTGTGTAATTAAGATCTTTGGCTTCGAAGACAAGCTGGTTTTTAAAATCGCGCGCTATACGCTCTTTGGCTTTGATCAGGTTCTTTATGCGTGCGTGCAGTACTGCAAGATTAAACGGTTTACTGATGAAACCGTCGGCCCCGGCTTCATAGGCTTCGGCCCGGTCTTCTTCCTTGTTTTTAGCGGTAAGCAAAAGAATGGGGATATGGCAAAATTCGATTTTACCTTTTATCAATTGACAAAATTCAATTCCGTTCATTTCCGGCATCATGATGTCGGAGACAACCAGATCAATGTCTTCATTTTCTATAATAACCAGGCCTTCTTTTCCGTTTTCACCGGCAAACACATGGTATTCACGATTTAGAAGGTTGGTCATCAGGTTCAGTAATTCATCATTGTCTTCTAAAATCAGGATGGAATGTTTATTTGTTTCGTTTGTCTGTTGTGAGTGAGATGGAATTTCCGGCTCCGTATCGGTTGTTGCTTTGTTCTGGTATACAATCTCATCATCAATTTCATCCTGCTTGAAATAGGAACGCTCGATCGGTAAACGCACGGAAAAAACAGCACCTTTATCCAATTCGCTTTCTACACGGATGTTTCCATTGTGCAATTCTACCAGATCTTTTACCAGAGAAAGCCCGATACCTGTTCCGATGGTATTGAATTTACGATAATCGCCTTCATAAAAACGTTTGAATAATGTTTTCTGCTTCTCAGGGGAAATACCTTTTCCATTATCTTTTATCGTGATCAGTACGAATTCTTTATTTTCCGCATAAGATAGATTGACTTGTATAAATCCGCCTTCATTACTGTACTTTGCTGCATTTGAGAAAAGATTATACAATATTTTATCTAACTTGTCGATATCGAAGTATCCGGTGATTGATTCCGGATCACAGACGACGGAAAAGTGTAATTTGCGTTTTTTTATCAGAGGCTGAAAGGCTTCGGCCTCATTCCGGATGAAAGCGGCTATATCTCCGGAAGATACGCGGAGCTTGAGATTGCCGGTTTCCGCTTTGCGGAATTCCAGTATTTGCTGAAGCAATCGTATCAGCCGTTTGATGTTGGTAGTAATGACCGGATACAGATTCGTATATTGAGGAGCCTGCATTTTTAACTCATCTACGGTTGCAGAAATGATCGTTAACGGAGTTAATAGTTCATGTGTAATATTTGTAAAGAACTGCAGTTTCGCATGATTTATTTCTTCGGTTTTGGATTGTTCTATTTTTTGTAGCTGGAGCCTGTTTTTTAATCTGATCCTGTTTTTAATATTGCGATAGATCAGGTATGAAACAGCAATGACTAAAAGTGTGTAACATAAGTATGCCCACCAGGTAGCCCATGGTGGTGGGAGTATGATAACCTGCAATTCGCGGATCTGCTGATTCCAGATTCCGTTTTCATTGGTAGCGCGTAATTTAAAGAGGTATTTTCCGCTTTTCAGATTGTTGTAATATGCGGAATGATGATTTGCATCCGTATAGATCCAATCAGTGTCAAAATTCTCAAGCTTGTATGCATATTTGTTTAACTCCGGATTTTTGTAAGTCAGGGACGCAAATTCAATGCTGAAGTTGTTCTGTTTATATGAAAGGGTGATTTTGTCCGTATAAGGAGCTTCTTTTCCGGAGATACCGGTTCTTGTTTTTTTGTCGAGTGAACTTAGCGTATTATTGAATATTTTAATATCGGTAATGTATAAAGGAGATTCGGCGGACGATTTTTCCGTTATTTTGTCAGGAGAGAAACTATTGAAGCCATTATATCCTCCGAAAAACAGTTCTTTGTTTTTAACGAATGAGGAACGGGGTATAAAATAGTCGTCCTGCAGTCCGTCTGCCGCTGTATAGATATGCAATGAGGCGCTTTCGGCATCTTCGTTGACCTTTAGTTGTATAAGTCCGTTATTGGTACCTAACCATAAACAACCACCGGAATCTTCTTCTATGCTTCCGATCATATCACATGGTAGGTTATAAGCGGTATTTTTACTTTCAAAAATATTACGCTCTTTATTATATAAGAATAATCCGTATCCTTCGGTACCTGCCCATAAGCGGTCTTTGGAATCAATGAGAAGCGTCTGGATGTTTTTTGCGTTTATTTTTTGATCATAAGCATACCGTTCGTATTTGATATTCTTGGGATCCGAAATGTCTCCCGATATACTGATGATACCATTGTTATTCGTTGCTATCCATATTTTATTGTTTCCATCTTCCGTGATTTTACGGATATAGGAAGTAGAAAGGTCTTCTCCCTCTATTTCTATATGATTGAAAAGATATCCTGTTCCGTCTGCACGTTTTACCCCGATGCCTTCACGCGTTCCGATCCAGCAATTGCTTTTAGAGTCTTCAAAAAGCGCGGTAACACAGGTATGTATGATGAAGTCCGCGTTTTGCTTATGATAGTGTCTGACCTTTTCTCCTTTTTTGTAGACAAAGAGCCCTCCGTCATAGCTTCCGATCCAGAGTTCGTTTGTTTGTTTCCGTTTCAGGATGGCATATACGGTAGGCATTGATTTTATTTCCGAAAATTCGGGAATATCGGGATAATAGGTATATTGGTTTGTATTCCTGTCGTATTGGGCAATGCCGTATGTTCCAAGTCCGAACCAGATACGGTTGTCATCGTCAACGAAAATGGAGCGGATGGAAGTTGTCGTAATGGATTCGTCTTTTTGGTTGAACTGGTATAAATTAAAGTCCGGTTTTTGAGTGTCGGTGGTGTATACCCCGTTTCCGATCGTACCGATCCACATTTTTCCGGATCGGTCCCTGATAATGGAATTTGCTTCGTCGAAAGGGATGTGGTAGGGAAATTTGATTGTTTTATAATTGATAAACTCACCCGGCTTATCCGATTTCATTATACTTATTCCGCTGCGTGTTCCGATCCATAGTGTTTGCGTATTTATATCTTCATACAGATCATAAGCCATATTATCCTGTAAACTGCAATCATCATCCGGATGATGTCTGTAATTTGTCCATGAAACATGCGACATCTCTTTCGGATTTTTCAGTAAGTACAATCCTTCATCCCAGCCGATAATCCATATTTGCTTAAATGAATCTTCGAAAATAATATGGGCGTTTTTCGGACGCATGGTAGCATAAGAATAAAATCGGTTGTTTTCGGGATCATAACGATAAAAACCTTCCGATCTTGTGCCGATCCACAGGTCTCCATCCGAATCTTCGTAAAGGTAGGTTATCGGAGTTTCAGGTATCATATGATTGGTAATAGCTCCCGAATAGAGAGTCATTTTATCCGCTTCCCGGTCATAGCGAAATAAACCGAGCCTGTTTCCCAGCCATAAAGTGTTATCTTCTGTGACTAATAAGCATAATACCTCGTTGTTATCGATACCCGGATAATTACACTTTCTGATTTCTCCGGTTTCTTTATTATATACATTGAGTCCTTCAAGTGTTCCCAGCCACAGATTTCGGTCTGCGTCGTCAGTCAGGCATATAATATTATTATTTGTAAGGATAGAGGGAGAATGGAGGTCTGATTTAAAAGTCGTAATCTTATAGCCGTCATATTTACAAAATCCGTAGCGTGTTGCAAACCAGATAAAACCTTCCCTGTCCTGAAAGATTTTCTGAACTTCATTGCTAGGCAGGCCGTTTGATGTTGAAATATGCTTGAATTTCAGATTGGAAATGATGCTGTTATTATCGGAGGAATGGAGATAAAACGGCACAATACATCCCGCGAGAAAAACCAGAGTATGTAATATAGAATTTTTCATAGTGATTATGAATCCGTAATAGGAACAAAAGTAAACAATTTTTGTACAAAAACAAACGGACAGAAAAACACTTTTGTGAGTTTCCTGCCCGTTTTCAAGACCCATTATTACAATATTATTTTACAATGGCCTTGTAGTTTTTGCCGTTTATTTGTATTACGTAGGCCCCGCTTCCCGCATGGATTCTTGTCCGATTGCTGCTGGCCTTGCCGTTTTCGAACAAGCGTCCGGCCATGTCGAAGACGAGGTATTCGTCTTCGGGCTGTAAGCCTGCGATTACAATGGTTTTATTTTCGGTGTAGACGAAAATTTCTCCTGTTCCGGTAT
>JAITVS010000225.1 GCA_031285685.1 Tannerella sp. | reverse complement strand
GTGCTTAGCATAACTGTATTATTTGATTAATTATTTGTAAATTAGCACTATAAATATAATCAATTATTTTCAGTTATGCTATTTTTTAACCCTTTTCTTATTTCGAACTCACGTTAAATAAGCAAATTATTTGTACTTTTATGTAAATATATTGTTTATATATTTTGAATGTAATTATTGTTTTATTAAGTATTATGCTTTGCTTTCAAAACTGTATCTTTGATTTGAAAAAATTATATATCCTTGTAGTTAAAATTTGTCCTGGATATTAGCAAAATATCAGACAATAATATTTATAATATATGATAAATGGTATTGATTATAAGATATTTGAGAAAATAAAAAAAACCAAGAGGGGTGCGCTTTTTTTTGCGAATAATTTTGTGGCGGTTGGTAATATTGATACTGTTTATCGAACATTGAACAGATTGGTCGAAAAGGGCGAATTAGACAAAGTCACTAATGGCATTTATTAGGGTGCAACTGACAACTATAAAAAGTTTGCAATTTGTAGGAACAAAAGAGAGGTAACCCACCGGAATAAAACTTCTTGACCTAAAGAGTTAAATTCTCAATTTTTATTACTAATTTAGCATGTAAAATATATATTGAGAGTGATGTGTAAACTTAATTTCATAGACTTGTTTGCTGGTGCCGGTGGTTTGTCTGAAGGCTTTATTCGGGCAGGTTATACGCCTTTAGCACATATTGAAATGGACAAGTATGCCTGCGATACGTTGAAAACTCGTGCTGCTTTTCATTACCTGAAAGGCAGAAATGAATTACAAAAGTACGAAAAATACCTTTATGAAAAACAGGAAAAGGAAGACGGTAGCAAGCTTTGGAAACAAGTTCCCCAAGAAGTAATCGATACCGTGATTCAATCCGAAATCGGTGAAAAAACAATAAAAAACCTTTTCGACCAAGTCAATACACTGATTGGCAACCAGCAGATTGATATAATTATTGGAGGCCCGCCTTGTCAGGCATATTCCGTAGCTGGTCGTGCCCGAATAGGAAAAGTAGTAGAGGATGACCCTCGTAATGAACTCTACAAATATTATGTAAAATTTCTGGAATGCTATCATCCGAAAATGTTTGTATTTGAGAATGTTTTAGGTATTCGTACAGCAAAAAATGGAGAACCGTTAAAAGACCTTACCCGTTTGGTTGAGCATGCTGGGTATAAAATGGACTTAAAGGTACAGATTGCTTCTGAACATGGTGTATTGCAAAATCGCCAGCGTGTTATTATTGTAGGCTGGAAAACAGAAGATGAAAATGGACAGCCAACAGGTTTCTGCTATCCTGAATTGAAAACGGAAGTTCTTAAATACAGGGTGCTGAAAGACTTGTTTTCCGATTTGCCAGAAAGAAAATCAGGCGAAGGTCAATTGTGCGCACCGATAGAATATACAAAACCTCTTTCTGAAATGAAATACCTGAAAAAATCAGGTATTCGAGGAACTCTTAATTTTACGACACAGCATATCGCCCGCCCCAACAATGAAAACGACCGTGAGATTTATAAGATGGCGGTCGAAATGTGGTTAAACGACAGAAAAAGGATTGATTATTCAAAAATTCCGTCCCGTCTTCAACACCATAAAAATAAAGAATCTTTTCTAAACCGTTTTCAGGTCGTTGACCCGGACGGTTGCTGTCATACCGTTGTTGCCCATATTGCAATGGACGGTCACTACTACATTTATCCCACTGCAAACCCGACTATCGAAAATGTGCGTTCCATAACCATCCGTGAAGCCGCACGATTGCAATCGTTTCCCGATGATTACTATTTTGAAGGTAGCCGTAGTGCTGCATTTAAACAAATAGGTAACGCTGTTCCTGTGGTTTTGGCTCATAAAATTGCAGAAGAATTAAAAGGACAGTTTGCTTATGAACAATAATATTTTAGCTATCATCATCGCTTTTTATCTTTCAAAGTACAACCAGGAAGGTTTAAATAAAATAGGATTTGATTCGTTTAATGAAGCTTTTGAAAAGATTGCCAACCTGCTGAGTGTAAAGAAAAACTACGTTAAACTTAGACGGGATGAATTCGACCCTATCTATCCTTGGCGACAGGGATGGAAAAGGCCAATGGACAAAAGAATAATCAGAACCATTGAAATTTTAGATGATTTGGAAGAATCTGATATAAGAGATATTGTCAACAACATCTTGTACAACCCTTCATACAGAACCAGTGAAGACCTTACCGATATCGTAAATTTAATAAAAAATACAGCTGACGGGAAAATAGAAGCAGGAAAATTCATTTTACGATGTCCAACCGGAAAAGCAGCTGAAGAATTTTTTTATAATCATTATGCCCAGAATAAAATCCCAGTTAACGGTACTTTAGTTGATTGCCGAGATTTGGGTTGTGGGTATGACTATAAGATTGTAGATGTCAACTCCAATGAAACTTATGTAGAAGTAAAGGGAATCTCTGACTTTTCAGGTGGAATTTTATTCACTGATAAAGAATGGAAAGTTGCAATGGAGCAGAAAAATAAATATTTCTTGTGTATAGTAAGAAATGTGAAAGATAAACCAGAATTGGAATTCATAAATAATCCCTCTCGATTCATAAAGCCCACCAAAAATATCCGAACAACCATACAAATCAATTGGACTGTTTCGGACAAGGAGTTGACATCCATATCCAATAATTCTTAAAATGTTAATTAATGCATGGATTACAATAAGTACAAAAAAGCAGAGGCAATTCCCGATGCCTCGTCAATGGTAGAAACTTTTCGGGCTATCGGGTACAGTCTTGAAACAGCTATTGCCGATATTATTGATAATTCCATTTCGGCACAAGCTAAAAATATATACATCTATCGTATTTGGCGTGGTGGTAAATCTGTTATTACCATAAAGGACGATGGCGCAGGAATGAACAGTAAAGAAATCATTCAGGCCATGCGACCGGGTGCGCAGAATCCATTATCCGACCGCCCCGAAAGTGATTTGGGGCGTTTTGGTTTAGGTTTGAAAACGGCCTCATTTTCTCAATGTCGGAAACTTTCCGTGTTAAGTAAACGCAAAGGTTATGCTTCTGCGTATTGGTCATGGGATTTGGATTATGTTGCTCAAAGCGATAAATGGGAACTGCTACAATGGATACCGGAGGAATTTACAAACGAGTTGGATAATTTGCAGTCGGGCACACTCGTTGTCTGGTCTGATTTAGATAGAATCTTGCCCCGGCAAACAGCAGAAAAAGATGAAAATGCAAAACGCAAATTCTCTGCTTCGTTGGATAAAGTAAAAAATCATATTGCTATGACTTTCCACCGCTTTATCGAAGAAAAAGCAATCAAAATCTTTTGGGGTGAAAACGAAATTGAAGCATGGAATCCGTTCTGTATTAACGAAAGTAAAACGCAGGAACAGCCAACGGAAAGCATCAACGGCAGTGTGAGAATGAAAGGTTATGTCTTACCGCATAAAAACAACTTTTCAACCGAACAGGCATGCAAAAAGGCAGAGGGAATAAACGGCTATCCCGCTATGCAGGGTTTTTATGTATATCGTGGCAAACGGCTCTTGTTAGCGGGCGACTGGCTGGGTTTGTTTCGCAAGGAAGAACACTACAAATTGGCACGCATACAAATAGACTTGCCCAATTCGCTGGATTCCGACTGGCAGATTGATATTAAAAAATCAAAAGCATATCCACCTGCTGTATGCAGGGAACAGTTGGAGTCTTACGCAAAATCAGTACGCAGTATTGGAAGCGAAGTTTACCGGCACAGAGGCAAGATTTTAAGACAGCGTGCAGGTCAAAATTTCCAACCGCTTTGGCTTGACAAGGCAAAAGACGGCAAATGGTTTTTTGTGATTAATCGGGAACACTCAATGATTCAAGATTTGAAGATGCTGGCAAAGAGCAAACCAGAGCAGGCCATTGAAACATTATTGAAGTTCTTGGAAGAATCAATCCCAACCAAAAAGATTTACATCAACGAGGCTCAAGGCGAAGAAACACAGAAAACGCCATTTTCAGATATGGATACAAACATTATCAAACAAACGCTTGTACTTATGTTTGACAATCAAATTGCGCAGGGAAAAACACCTGCACAGGCAAAAGCGTATTTGAAAACAATAGAGCCATTTAATAATTATGAAGATTTAATCGAAGGACTGAAATGAGTGATAATTATCAGGTAGCAATAGAAATATGCCAAAGTATAATCGGCAGAAAAGCAAGTGTCTCCGACAGCGAAATAAATGATGCTGTTGCTAAGGCAAAAATGATTTATTCCGATGTGGATGTCATAAAGTTGAAAAACGACTTGCTTTCAATGTATAGCGTTAAGATTGATACATTCCAGATTTTGGAGGGTCGTGAACGCCGTGAGCCGTGGTTGAAAGATTTCAAGGCAAATCAAAAATCAAAGTGGGAATTCTGGACACGCTATGCTGAGTATCTGGAAAAACAAAAGAAGTTTGCCCCAAGTGTTATTTTGCAGTTAGACGAACTGACCGATAGGGTACTTGATAAACTTTTCAATCCACAACGTACAGAAATTCAAATTGCCAAAAAGGGCTTGGTTGTCGGACAGGTACAGTCAGGAAAAACAGCCAATTATACAGGTTTGATTTGTAAAGCCGCCGATGCAGGTTTTAACCTGATTATTGTGCTGGCTGGTATTCACAATAACCTGCGAAGCCAAACGCAAAACCGCATAGATGAGGGATTTTTAGGTTTTGATACGCAATACGAAAGAGCCTACACTATGAATAAAACAACAAAAATTGGTGTAGGGCTTATTCCGGGATTTGAAAATGCTATTGCGAATTCCTATACTACAAGTCTGGAAAAGGGAGATTTCACAAGTCGGGCAACCAACACAGCGGGATTTAATTTCAATGCGCCGCAACCAATTTTACTGGTTGTAAAGAAAAACGCCTCTGTTTTGAAACGGCTTTATTCATGGTTAAACACGCAGGCAACGGATGATAAAATCACAAACAAATCACTTTTGATTATTGACGATGAGGCTGATAATGCTTCAATTAACACCAATATCAAAGATTTAGACCCAACAGCCATAAACGGCAACATTTGCAAAATTATTTCACTTTTTAACCGTTCTGCTTATGTTGGCTACACGGCTACGCCGTTTGCCAACATCTTTATTCCGCAAAACGATGATGATTTGTTTCCACGCGATTTTATCATAAATATTCCCGCTCCAACAAATTATATTGGCCCCGAAAAAGTCTTTGGCACTTCCATAATTCCAGATGATACGGATAATGATTTATTGCCTATCGTTTGTCCTGTAAAGGATTCCGATTTTTTTGTACCAAAGGGACATAAAAAAGATGCAGATAAACCAACTTTCAGCGACATACCCGAGTCGTTGAAAACTGCGGTAAAGTGTTTTATTGTAACCTGTGCAATCCGAATAGCGAGAGGACAGGGCTCGAAGCACAATTCCATGCTCATTCACATTTCGCGTTTTCAAATTTGGCAAAACCATATTAAAGAATTGGTAGAGGATTTATTTAACTACTATAAGCATGAAATAGAAGCAAACGACCCCGCCATTTACGAGGAATTTCGCCGGATTTTGGAAGAAGATACGGCAAATTATAATTCCTATAAAACTGTTACAACTAAAATTCAACACTCCAAACATAGCGAAATAGACAAAAATTTAACCGTTCATTCGTGGGAAGAAATTAAACCATTGCTCTATAAGGCTGTACAAAAGATTGAAGTAAAATCAATCAATGGCTCTTCAGGCGATTGTTTGACATATTACGACAATGAGAAAACCGGAATTTCTGTAATTGCTATTGGTGGCGATAAACTTTCACGGGGTTTGACTTTGGAAGGTCTGTCCGTAAGTTACTTTTTGAGAGCTTCGAAAATGTATGATACTCTTATGCAAATGGGACGCTGGTTTGGTTATCGACCGGGTTATGTAGATTTGTGCCGTTTGTTCACAAGTGAAGAACTGAATGAATGGTTTAGACACATCACCATTGCAAGTGAAGAATTACGGTCAGACTTTGATTATTTGGCGAACATAAACGGAACGCCAGAAGATTATTCTTTGAAAGTAAGAAACAGTCCGGGACAGCTACAGATTACCTCTGTTTCAAAAATGCGTTACACAAAACAAATAGAGGTCTCTTGGGCTGGTAGATTGATAGAAACCTATCAACTTCCAATGGATAAAGGTATAAAGAAAAGAAATTTGATTGCAACCGATAATTTTCTTTCTTCACAAGGAACACCCGAACAGAAAGGAAACAACTATTTGTGGCGGAATGTTTCACCCGATGATATTTGCGATTACTTGTCAAAATTCAAAGTTGCCGACAGTTTGAAGAAAGTAGATTTGGATTTAATTAGCAACTACATTCAAAATCTCGTGCACGAGGGTGAATTGACTTCGTGGCGTGTAGTATTGATGAATAAGAAAGACAGTACGGAATCAAAGCACACTTTTTCCAATGGCATAACCGTAGGTTGCTTTGACCGTAACCGTGCCGAAGATACAGACTGGAATACTTATTACATTCGTAAAAATCACATTGTCGGTAATCAAAAAGACGAATTTATTGATTTAGATAATGAGTTACTGGCTTCCGCGTTGGAACGCACAAGACAGATTAAGAAAAATTGGGAAAATAAGGATTATCCCGCACCTGAAATTGTAAGGCAGGAATTCAGGCCACGAACAAATCCGCTTTTGCTGATTTATCCACTCAACCCTGTTTGTTCAAATGTATTAGACAAACAAGGTAATATTCAAAACGGAACAATTTCTTACAATATAACAGACGAACCATTTATTGGCTTTGTAATATCGTTTCCGGGCAGTGGAAAACAGTACGCAATTTCTTACACAGTAAATCAGATTGCAGAGTTTGCGGAAACAGAAAATACATTTGACAACGAAAACGATAATATGTATGACGAACAGTAATCATATTGCAGAGATTTGGGAGGCTCTGGAAGAAGAAAAAAGTGTTGGGCTTGTAAAGCGCTTGTATTCGAGTGATGTTCCATTTCATATTTATGGTACATTCCAATACCCCGAAAGATATTATGGCATAGCATTCACTTTCAGTAACGACATACGCATTGATGTTTCTTCTTTTACCAATCTACGAGAATTGAAAGTAGTTTTGATGAACGACACTACATTTATAAATTCCCGCTTGTTGATAATTGAGTTGTTACACCCAAACAGTCGTGATATTTTCGCTTCGCTTTGCGAAAACCTGATACAGTCTGTTATTTGCTTGAATATAGAACAGAAAATTATCCGTACCGTTGTCAATCAGTTGGAAAAGTGGAAAACACTTTTTGAGAAAAATAATTCTGCCGGTTTAACGCCTGCCGAACAGCAGGGACTTTATGGAGAACTGCATTTTTTACAAAAAATCCTGTCCAAACCTGATATCAACCCTTGCAATGCTTTGCGTACTTGGGTAGGAGTAGATAAAGCCATGCGAGATTTTCAAGGCAGCAATTGGGCCGTGGAAGTTAAAACTACTTCAACAAACAACCCTCAAAAAGTTACGATAAACGGCGAAAGACAGTTGGACGAAACATTGTTGGAAAATTTGTTTTTATATCATTCTTCTGTGGAGGTTTCAAACGGCAACGGTCAAACGCTTTGCCAAAAAGTCGCTGTAATTCGCAAGATACTTGAAAACGACACACCTGCGTTATCGCTTTTCAATGCGAAACTCTTTGAAAGTGGTTATCTGGATAAACATGAGCCATTTTATCAGGACAGGTTTTACCAAATCAGAAATGAGAATTATTACAAAATCGAAAATGATTTTCCAAGAATCAAAGAAAATGAATTGAGAGGGGTAAGTGAGGTAAAATACTCAATCATTCTTGCCATGTGTGATGAATATTTAATTTCTGAAAATCAAATTTTTAACACACTGAAAGAACTATGAATGAGATAAGCAAATATTATCAGTCGCTCATTCAGGATATTGTCGCCTTGCAGGCAGGCAACGAAGATGGTGACACACAGGAACAGATATTTACCCGTATCGCTGTGGACATGCTTGCAGAGGCGGGCGAGACTGAAAATGCGGCCATAGCATACGATGAAAAGGCTTTGGGAGCAAAAAAACAGCACAAAATAAATGCTTATGCAATTTCCGATAATTACGAAACAGTAGATTTGTTTATTTCTATTTTTGATAATTCCGAAGAAATTAAAACAGCATCAAAATCAGATATTGAAACTGCCACAAAACGTATTACAAATTTCTTCCGAAAAGCAATCTACAATGACTATGTAAATGAAGTGGCAGAATCTTCCTCAATCTTTGAATTTGCAAATACATTAGCTAATTTTCCCGAACTAAAAGAGAGCTTGGTACGGGTTAATGCAATAATTTTAACCAACGGCGAATATAAGGGAAATTTTCCGCCAAGTGCGCAAATATGCGGTCATAATGTATTTTACAGGGTAATAGACATAAATCATTTATATAAGATTTCCGAACAGTCCCGTGTGTCAATAGAGCTTGATTTCAAAAATTTTGAAGGAGAAAAATTCAGCATTCCCCGTCTGTCTGCAAATACTGATAATCAAGACTACAAAGCATATATTGCTATTATTCCGGGGACTTGTCTGGCAAAACTCTACGAGCGTTATGGAGCACGATTGCTGGAACAGAATGTACGCTCATTTTTACAGTTTACCGGGAAAATAAATAAAGGTATTCGCGATACAATTAAAACAGAACCGCACATGTTTCTCGCATTCAACAATGGTATTGCCGCCACAGCTGACCATATTGAATTAGACGAAACAGGCCATTTCGTGAATAAAATAAGTAACTTGCAAATTGTAAATGGTGGACAAACAACCGCTTCGATTTACAATACGGCAAAGAAAGACAAAGCCGATATTTCAAATATTTTTGTGCAGGTGAAATTCTCAATTATAGATAACCCCGAGCAGTACAGCGACATTGTTTCTCGAATTTCAAGATACGCCAACACGCAGAACAAAGTTAATGATGCCGATTTCTCGGCAAATAATCCAGCTTTGATTGCCATTGAAAAGCTTTCGCGTTATATTCTTTCTCCGGTTACAGTTCAAAATAACATGCAAACCTGCTGGTTTTTCGAGCGTGCAAGAGGTCAGTACAAAACCTTACGGGGGAGAGAAGGCTTTACCAAATCCCGTCAAAGTGCATTTGATAGAAAATACCCTAAAAATCAAGTGTTCACAAAGGTCGAACTGGCAAAATACATTAATGCTTATCAGGAAGTTTGGGATGGCAGAAAGTTAGTAATAAGCCCAAATATCGTTGTACGAGGCAATGAAAAGAACTATGCCCGGTTTATCAATAACAATTTACCTGACAATATTAAGAAAATCAACAATGTGTATTTTGAAGATGCAATTGCAAAGTGTATATTGTTTAAGGAGGCAGAAAAACGCTATGGTACGAAAGCGAATGATTACAACATTGGCGAACTACGGCAGGTTGTTGTTCCTTATACACTTTCATTGCTGAATATCATAACTGAAAATAAATTAGGCCTCTATCAAATCTGGAAGAATCAGCAGGTTTCTACACAGCTTTCTGACTTCATCTATGACTTGATGAAGCAGGTAAACAAATTCATTTTGGATAATTCGCCAGTTACACATTATATTGAGTGGGCAAAGAAAGAAGAGTGTTGGGAACAAGTCAAAAATCATTCATGGAGTTTTAATGTTAACGAGATAAAAACCGATTTGATAGACGAGAATAGTTCCTCAAAACGAAATATTGTTGCTGATACAGAAGATTCCGAAGAAACTCAGCAGAATGAAGAAAACATACTTCGCTCAATCCCTCACGCACTTTGGAAGAAGATAGAAGCATGGGGAAAAGATACCGGTTTTCTTTCTGCAACACAACAGGCATTCGCAGGCTTTGATATGGCAAACAAAATAAAATTCAATCGTGCAATATCAGACAGCGACCGCAGTAAGGCAATGGCAATTTTTGATATTGTTTGTCAGCATAACATTGATTTGCTTTCAGAAGCAGACGAATTAACGGAACAGCCACAGGAAAAAGTCCTGAAAACAACAGCTGATGACCACGGAATAACTATTGAGTTAATTCAAAAAATGGTTGATTGGGACAAGCGCCGCCATATCCTCAAAGATTGGCAGTGGAATGTAATGAATGATATTGCCTCGGGCAAAAAGCCATTAAACGACCGTTTGGCATGGGGATGCAAAAAAAATCTTGAGTTATTGAAAAAACGAGGATTTACAGAATAAGTTATTGTTTTGGTTTTCGCTGATATTCAACTATATTTTCAGCAATTAGCGTTACCTCATTTTCTCGTTCCTCATAAATTTTCATTGATATTTTTTGCAGAACTTGCTCATACAGCGCAGCCGAGATTCTGTCAATCAATGGCGTAATATCATGTTTGTATGTATGCCGTATTTCGCATTCCCAAACTATTATAACATTCCATCCCAAAGCAATAAGTTTTTCTGTATTAGTTTTATCCCTATCCTTGTTTGAGGTGATTTTGTCAACCCAGAATTTGGTATTCGTTTTTGGAGTATAGGCATATTTACAACCCTCGTGTCTGTGCCAGAAACAACCGTGCAGAAAAATAACCGTTTTGTATTTTGGCAGAACAATGTCAGGCTTTCCGGGCAAATGTTTATCATTCACACGATATCGAAAGCCCCTTGCAAAAAGAGCTTTACGTAATGCCAATTCGGGTTTT
Organism: Tannerella sp.; assembly: GCA_031285685.1. Classification (GTDB taxonomy): domain Bacteria; phylum Bacteroidota; class Bacteroidia; order Bacteroidales; family Tannerellaceae; genus Tannerella. The sequence goes on along the minus strand of JAITVS010000225.1, from coordinate 19,441 downwards.
GTGTCCTTTGACCGAATTTTTGACATACATTCCGACCGTTTTTCTTTGTTCCAGATATCCATGTTTATCTTGAAATAAATACAAAGATAACGAATGGCATCCTAAAGCAGTATGACTGTAGAAAAAAGTTTTCAATATTTTGGGGACGAATGATCTTTTATATCTTTGTAGTCGAAAGTCGTTCTTTGTAACGGAACTCCGTCTCGAACTGTCTTTTTTTGCATATTCGTCCATTCTAATGCAATTCAGGAAGGTTTTATTTTTACAACGTAGTGTTTTTTAGATGGTTCTTTTTCTTTTTGGTTTCTTTTTGCTGATTTTTTGGACTTCTGAGGGAGTAATATTTAGAATTTTAGCTATTTGTTCAAAAGTCATTTCTTTTTCCAATAGATAATTTATTACAGAATTTAGCTTTGATTCGGCTTCTGTTCGCAAAGTTTTTTCAACTTTTATAGCATCTTCTCTGATAATCTGTTCTTCCTTGCGGATTTTTTCGATAAGCTGATAGGTTGGTATATACTGGTTACTATTCTCCAGTTTCTCCATAAGATCCATATTTTTGAAACTGATATAGGTAGTAGGACTGATAATTAAGTGATCTTCTACTTTTATATTGATAATCTTACCAACCTGGATGAGCTTGTCCGTAAGATCTTTGTCTTCTTTGGAGGGTTTCATTGTTCCGCCCGGATGGTTGTGGACAGCAATTATCCGTATGGCGCCTTTGAGTATCGCGACCCGGAAAACATTCATCGGTTCTACCAATGTTCTTGTCGTGGATCCTAAACTGACTAATTCAATATATACAATGTAGCCTCCGTTGTTCATGCCAACAATCCAAAAATGTTCTTTTTCCCGGTCAATCTTGTTGTCACGTAACAGTATGCGTTGCATAATACCGTAAACATCCTCAGCATCCGAAACTCTTATTTTATCTTTATCAGTAAGTTTTATATTCATATAGATCGTATAAATTCATATGTTGCAAATGTATACAAAATTTATGAAATCCTGCCTTATTCTTGTTTCATTATTTTTTCGACGTTGAGTTTGTCGGAGCAGAAGTAGAGGAGGATTCCCCGGAAGAGGAGGAAGATGATGAATGCGATCCACAGGGCATTGTTTCCGAGGAAGGGGGATAGGGCATAGAAGCTGATGAAAAATAATGCGGTGGCAACGAATACGGTATTACGTAAAAGTTTGGTTTGGGTGGCGCCGATCATGATGCCGTCTATCATAAATGGAATGCATCCGACGAGCGGAACGGCTACTATCCAACCGATGTACTTTCCGGCTGAGGCAATGATTTCCTCCAATGAGGAGAAGATCATCAGTATTTCTTTCCAGGCTACCAGATATACAAATACGAATAATATGCCGACCATCACTGCCCAGAACAGGAGTTTGTTGATAAAGCGTTTTAAGAGATAGGCGTTTTTCTCGCCGACAAAGCGTCCGGACAGGGATTCTCCTGCATAGGCAAAACCATCTGACATGTAGGAGAATAGGGTGAACAGTTGCATCAATAGTGCATTGGTCGCGAGTATGGTGTCGCCGAAACGCGCCGAAGCCGCCGTGAAGAATGTATATACGATGACGACAAACGCGGAGCGGAGGAATATGTCTTTGTTGATGTGAAGAAAGTGTATAACCGGCTTTATCTGTAATGATTCTTTTATATCAAAATATTGAATGTATTCATGGTATTTGATGAATAGCATAACGCATGAGATCAGCAGGCCGGTATACTGGGCCACAACAGTACCCCATGCGATCCCGGCAATTCCCATGTTCAGGTTAAATGCGAAAAATACACTGAAAACGGCGTTCATTACCACAGATATGATGGATATGACCATCGGGGTCTTGGCATCTTGCATACCGATAAACCAGCCTTGTATGGCGAACAGGGTGATTGATGCCGGTACAGCCCAGATACGCGCGAATAAATATTCGGCGGCCAATGCCTGTACCTTATCGCTTCCTTGCATGATATAGGGAGAAGTGGCCTATCGGTCGCTGGAAAGCAACTATTACAAACGCAAGAAGAAAAGCTAACCAGCAGGAACGTACCAGCATATTGGCACATTCTTTTTTCTGTCCCGCGCCGAATGTTTGCGCGGTGATTCCGCTTGTACCCATGCGCAGAAAGGAACAGTTCCAGTAGATGAAATTGAAGATCGTTGTTCCGATGGATAAGGCTGCGATATTGATGTCGTCGCCGAGGCGTCCGGCGATAGCGATGTCTACCATTCCCAACATCGGTATAATGATGTTGGAAATCATATTGGGAACGGCAAGTCGTAGTATTTCTTTGTTTATATCCGATATCTTCATAATGGGTCTATAGCAGCAACTCCCAATCGCCTACATTTAGCCATTGGCCAAATTTATATCCGACTTCACTAAATTCGGACACCTGCTTGAATCCGAGTTTTTCGTGAAGTTTTACACTTGATGGATTTGGAGTCGTGATGCATGCGATAATGGCGTGGAATGATTTTTCTTGTAATTCACTGATTAGTTTTTCCATCAGCATTTTGCCAATGCCTTTGCCCTGAAAAGCCGCGTCTATGTAGACTGTTGATTCTACCGTGTAGTGATAGGCTTCCTTTTTTTTCCATAAGGAAGCATAGCAGTATCCAACCACTTCCCCGGATTCTTCATATACAAAATAGGGGTACTTTTCGGTTATGGCGAATATTCTGTCACGCATCTCCTCCGTTGATACAGAATTTGTCTCAAAGGTGATGGTTGTATTATCAACGTAGTGATTATAAATCGATGCGATGTTGTATGCATCTTCCGGTTTGACGACTCTTATCATTTGAAAATAGTTTAATCGTCGGAGTCAATTTTAAATCCGATACCATTTAATGATTTCAGAACGGCAATATCTATATTTTTGGATTTGATTGTGAAATTTTTAAATTCACGCCGTATCCAGTATCCACCGCGTTGTTCTTCAAATGTTTCAGGTGATTTTTTTAGCCGGTCATTATCCTCCCGGATCGGATAGGTGTGTGTGACCGCCTCGTAGATAATCTGCTCATTGCTTTTTCCGGCGCCGTCTATTGAAAACGTTGTTGGCATGGGAGGCGGAGGTATGGATTCCGGATACCAGTCTTTCAATACATCCAATCCGAAGAAGGAACAAAATTCGTGTACACAGGCGGCTGTCCCGTTAGCTTTGCCGTCGGAAGAATAACCTGCTATGTGCGGCGTTCCGATATAAGCGTCTGCGAGTAATGAAGGGTCGGGTAGGGGTTCGCCTTCCCATACATCGAGTATATAGCCGGATAGCTTTGTTTTTACAGCCAGTTTCAGGGCTTCGGTATCTGTCACCGGGCCGCGCGAAGTATTGATGAAGACCGAGCCGTCCTTCATCCGGTTGAAAAACTCACCGGAAGCCAGATGATAAGTAGGGTAGGGCGCTTCTTTTGTCAACGGCGTATGGCAGGTAACAATATCACTCCCGGCGAGTAATCTGTCTAACGGAGTGAATGCCTCCGTTCCTTCCTGATCGGCTCTTGGAGGGTCGTTCAATAAAACACGCATACCAAGCGCTTCGGCCGCGCGCGCTACTTTGCTGCCTACATTGCCGACACCAATCACTCCGAGCGTCAGCTCCGGTAACCGGAGTCCGCGTTGATAAGCCAAAGAGACAATGGCGGTGGTGATGTATTGCTGTACAGACCAGGAGTTGCAACCCGGGGCATTCACCCAACGGATGCCTGCCGTATCACAATAATCCGTATCAATATGATCGTAGCCGATAGTGGCTGTGGCGATCAGTTTTACCCGGCTGTTTTTGAGCAATGATTCGTCACACCTGGTCCGTGTACGTGTAAAGATCGCATCGGCGTCTTTTACATCTCCCGCCGAAATTTTTGCTCCGGGCAGGTAAATGATATCTGCATAGGGTTCCATCACTCCTTTCAGAAAAGGAATTTTATCGTCGGCAATAATTTTTAGTCGTTGCATCTTTTTGCTTTGTTATTGGAGTCAGGGCGCAAATTTACGCATTTATGCGAAATTTACGCCCTGACGGTTCGTATAAGTTGTATAAATAAGCCGGGAATATTATTTAAATCGTTCTTTGTAAGCCCATAATCCCAATGCCGGATTTGATATGTAATATATTTCTTCTCCGTCGACCGTATTCCAACCGTCTTTCAGCTTCTCCGGATTGTATTTTTTCATCATCTCACCGAGATCCGCATAGTTGAAACCAACGCTCTCGATTTCTTCCCATGTCAGGTGTCCGGGGCAATAGGCAATCCTGAACCTGCCTTCGGATGTGCCGTGGATCAGATGGGCGGCTACGCCGAGACTGTTTTGGAGGTCTTCGTTTTCTTTTACATATTTCAGGACCTGAGGCGTATGAACGTAACCATATTTACGGATTAGTTTGTCATTTGTCGGATCTTCGCCAAACTGATGCAAGCCTGGTGCGAGAACGATCAGCTCGCCGTCGTCGGCAATCGCCATGCGTGTGCGATAGATGCTTTTGTTTCCGAGCCATGTGCTGCGAAATTCTTCGGGATCGAGGAATACGACCACCTTTTTCATCTCACGATCCATCATCCGGAAATTTGTTTTAAGCGATAGTCCGGCTGCTTTTTCGAAGCATTCGAAGTCGTCGCCGATATACAGTCCGCGCATTTGCAATCCGTCTTCCCCCTCAGATATAACCGTTTGAAGATAGACAATCGGAAGGTTAGCGGTAAAATTTTCCGAGGCGTAGTTCAGCACTTTGCGTACAGGGCCGGAAGCCCGTCCCATGATGCGTTCCATTCCGTAAGCCGCTCCGATAAAATGACTTTTGTTGATACATTCCGAACCGCCTACGCCTACAAAAATATTTTTGTTGTAGTTCGCCATTCCGATTACTTCGTGCGGGACAACTTGTCCGAGAGACAATATAAGGTCATATCCGCCTTCGAGAAGCATGCGGTTTACCTGTATGGGCATCGGATAGTCAACGACGCCTTCGGACACTTCTTTTACATACTCTCCGGGTACGGTACCGACGAAGACTACGTCTTCGCGCCAGTTATGTACGCGAAATAACGATTTCGGGACACCGGGAAACATTTTTTCTATTTCCGTCTCCGTCATTTTGAAATGCGTTCCCAGTGCGGGAAGGATGTCTGTGAGCCGTTCGCCGTAATATTCGTAGGCATATTGTACCAGTTCGCCTGCGCGGGAGTGAAAGCGTGTAAAGTCGGGCGGGATGGCCAGGACTTTTTTGCGCGGTCCCAGGCGGTCGAATGTTTCGAAAAGCACCTTTTTAATTTCATCGTGCCCGAATGCTTTTGACGGCGCACCTTGTTCGTAGTATAACATATAATTCTTGTTCTTTTTCTTGACAAAAAGAACCAAAAGTCAAGACTTCGTGCACTTCACTCGTTGCACTTCACGCTCAATCGGCTAAAATCTATGTAACTCGCTTCGCTCAAACAGCATAGATTTTTAACGCCTCAATCGCTATGCAACGGCTCACTGCACGAGGTCGATATTAAAGAACTTTTGATTCTATATAATTTTATCTCAACACTCTTGCATTTCCGCCCCAGATGCTCCATACCTGGTCTTCGTCGGCGGGTTGTCCGTAATCTGTCAGGAATGTGGTTGCAAGGACGCCTGTCGCCCATCCGAACTGAGGCCATTTTTCAGGTTCCCAGCCTTTGAGTATGCCGTAAAGCAGGCCTCCGACAAATCCGTCTCCACCACCAATGCGGTCAAGGACGTTGATCGGTCTTGGTTCGACCACATGCCAGTTTTCTCCTTCCAGCATGATTGCGCCCCATAAATGGTTGTTGGCGCTTATCACTTCGCGTAGGGTAGTAGCAAAGACGGAGGCGTTCGGAAATGATTTTTTTACATTCCGGATCATCCCTTTAAAACTTTCTATTTTAGATGCGATGTCTTTGCCTCCGGCTTCAGGACCTTCGATACCAAGGCATAGCTGGAAATCTTCTTCATTACCTACCAGAATATCCGATATTGAAGCTATTTCCGTAAAAATATCATGCAGTTCTTTTTCACGTCCTTTCCAGAACGAAGCGCGATGATTTAAATCGAAAGAGATTTTTGTCCCGTATTTTTTAGCGGCGCGTGCAAGTTCGAGGCAGAAGCGGCTTGTTTCTTCCGACAGGGCACCGATAAGTCCTGAAAGGTGAAGGATCTGTACTCCTTCCTGTCCGAAAATACGGTCGAGGTCGAAATCTTTTACATTGAGGGTACGTCCGACTTCACCGCTGCGGTCGTTCCATACACGCGGACCGCGTGAGCCGAAACCGCTGTCCGCAATATTTATCTGATGGCGGTATCCCCAGGGACCGCCCTGCTCAATATCTTTTCCTTCGTATTCCATATGGCGGCTGCGCAGGTTGTCTTTGATAAATTGCGCAATAGGACTACCTTTTACAAAGGTGGTTAATACTTTGACGGGAAGTCCCAGGTATGCGGGTACGTTAGCAACGTTTGTCTCGGCGCTCGTTGCCTGCATAAACAGGTTATTGCTGGTGTGTATAGGCTGTCCCTGCGCTACCGGTGTCAGGCGTATGCCCATGCTTGTAGGGACAACAAGCGACCATTTGTAGTTTTCTTTTAGTTCCATCTTCTTATTATTTTTTCTTTTTATATTGAGAATGCATCGAAACCGCCGTCGATAGGAATGACGGTTCCCGTTACGAAAGCGGAAGCGTCGCTGGCAAGCCATTGCACCGTACCGAGTAACTCTTCCGGTTGGCCGAGGCGCCGGAATGGCGTGTGTGCAACGATTGTCTGGCAGCGGTCACTCGGCGTACCGTCAGGATTAGTCATCAAAGCACGGTTCTGTTCTGTCAGGAAAAAGCCCGGAGCGATTGCGTTGACACGTAATCCTTCGCCGAATTTTATGGCAAGTTCACCTGCCATGTATTGCGTGAAATTGTTGATGGCGGCTTTTGCAGAGCCGTAACCGACGACACGCGTTAACGGGCGTAATGCGGATTCCGATGATACGTTGATGATGCTTCCTTTTTTCTGTTCGACCATGACTCTGGCAAATACCATGGTCGGGATCACTGTTCCGAAAAGATTCAGGTCGACTACCTTGCGGAATGCTTCAACATCCAGGTCGAAAAATGTTTTGTCGGGTGGAATGGTAGCCCCCGGCATATTTCCTCCGGCAAGATTGATCAATACATCAATACTTCCGAAAGTATCCATAATAATTTTGCAGTTTTGCTCAAGCATTTCCCTGTCGAGTACATCTGTTTTCAGGAACAGGGCTTTTCCTCCGTCTTTCCTGATCTCTTCTTCCAGTCCTTTTCCTGTTTCCTCGTTACGGGCAAGAATGACAACGATCGCCTTCTCTTTTGCAAGATGTTTGGTTATGCTGCCACCCAGCACGCCTGTTCCTCCCGTCAGGACGATGACCTTGTCTTTTACACTAAATAGATTGTTTTCCATGATGTTTTATATATAGTTATTGTAATAATCAATATTTTCCTTGATGAGTATATCGATAGGCATATAGTTCATCTTTGTTGCCGTCTGATGCAGAACCAGATGATAGAATAACGCTTTTACACTGTTGTATCCCTGTACTTCGGGCCGTTGCGCAATCAGGTGGGATACGATTCCGTTTCTCAGGTATTTGATGTTAGCTTCTATCGCATCGTATCCTATCAGGGAGAAATTATTATCCGTATGTTTTCGGAAGTATTCTGCCGGGATGTGTACACGGGAGTTGAAAATGATGCCTGCACGCGGCCTTAACTGACCCTTCAGTTTTTTTTCCATATAGGTGTAAAGGATTTCTTCATTGCGTTCGGGTTTTTCAGCCGATATACTGACAGGGTATATACTCCCTTTATAATTTGTTTCGGAGAGAAAATTGCGGAATCCTTTTTCACGCGCCGATACCTGTGTGGATTCTACGGATTCTTTACTTTTGATATTGAATAACAGAATGTTGTCATTGATTCTTATCTTTTCGGACAACAGGCGTCCGCCGATATATCCGGATCGGTATGAGTCCGTACCATAATATGCGATACAATTTGTGTTTTCAATATATGCATCGATGAAGATATAGGGAATTTTTTTCTTATCGAGCCATTGGGTGAACTCAAATGTACTCTTTTTAAACAAGGTTGCGATTATGACCCCTTCATAATCTCCTTGCTTTACTTCTTCGATTAAAGTGTCGAAGCTGACTTTATCATACTGATTAAAAAATCTGCATTGGATGTTGAGGTGATAATCGGAAAATTCCTGTTCTGCTTTGTCAATTCCTTTGCTGACTTCCGACCAGTATTCTCCGGAAACGAATGAAGGAATGAGCGCCATGATACGACAATCTTTCTTTGATGCTAAGGAGCGTGCAATCAGATTTGGCTGGTAATCAATTTTCTTCAGCGCTTTTTTTACCTTTTTCAGCGATTCTTCCGAAACACGGCCTCTGTTATGTAGCACACGATCGACGGTTCCTGCCGATACGCCTGCCATGGCCGCTATATCCTTTATACGGTAATTCTTCATCTTTATATAGTTTTGTGTGCGCACACATATAATGTACAAATATAGATATTGTTTTTATAAATGCAATCATATGACGAAAATTTATTATACGGCAGGCGCTGTCAATTTACGGTATGTATATCCGTAAATCAGTGTAGTTAGCGGTACTGCTACGAATATACCGATAAACAGGGCAATTGTGCCAATAAAACTTATCAGGATCATGATAAGCATGAGAATAAATAATTGGAGAGAATATCCTTTGGTTATATTCCAGCTTCGTTTGAAGGATTCTACAATACCTGTATTTTCGTCGACCATAGAAGCATAAAAGAATTGTAGTCTTAACAAAAGGTATATGCCCGGGATTATCAGCAAAGCAAAGCCGATAGATATAATTACGGAGTATAGAATACTGGCCAGAATGAAAGCCGGAAGTTTGCGGGTCACCTGTCCGTATGCTGAAAATTGAGGCTCTTCCCCGTCCAGTGTCTGCAGGCAGTTTTTAAGGTATCCCATTATAAACAGGTAATACAAAAATATGCATAATATGAATACAATGATACCGCTGATGCTCATTGTTTCTCCTTTCGCGGGAATTGCAAACAGATATAAGAGTGAATAGATAATTGTGAAACCGATGAGTAACCCCACTAACAACCAGAATTGGGATTTAAGGCCTTTCCATGCAGCCCTGAAAATGTCTGAATAAACAATTTTTTCTTCCATAATTCTTATGCAATTATTGTTTTGTGATAGCGCAAATATAGCGAAAAATTGAGAGCAAAACAAAAACTTTTTTTGATTTGCCGAAATGGAGCTATATTCTGCACTTTTGCGAAATATAGCGAAAACCGAATGATAAACAAAATGAACTTATTCATTTTATATCCGGAAAGATTTTTTTACTCTCCCGACCGGTATTTAAAACTGTTTTACATTAAATTCGGTTACCCTTACCCGGGCTTTTGTCGTACGAAAACCGAAATAACCGGACGTATAGGGAGCCTCATCCGTATAATCCACGATAAGCTCACCGTCCGTGTAATATTTAATCTGTTTTCCTTCGCATACGATCCGTATGTCATACCAATGATTCGGTTTCAGCAAATGTTCCTTATCCGTATATTCCGTCAGAATTGCCGGACGGGTTTTATTTGCCCGGAAAGCTTCAAAATCGCCGTCGTATTTACGGAACCGGGTCGTCGTGTTGTAATTGCCGCCGTATCCCATGTAATATTGTTTCAAGGTGTAATAATGGTCGAAGATGCCGGCCCGCCATTCCTGCCGTTTGAACAGGTCGCCGGGATAAAGCGGATCCTGCGCCATCCAGAAACAGTTGAGGTCGCTTAGCCTGTCGTTTGGCTGGCCTTCGTCCATTACACAGGCTTTATAGTTGATTTCGATATGACCGCTGTATTTTTTGTTCCGCCACATAGTGAATCCTTCCTTTACTTCGATCTCGATTGTGTCGCCCCAAAAGCGTATCTCATATTCCTGGCCTTCCACGGTCCAGTACGTATTGAACAGATCCGGATGAAAGGCCGCAATGTCTTGTACGGTGGTAAGGTCACGCGTTGACTTTTCATTACATGTAATTTGCTGTGCGTTCAGGCCGGACAGGCAATATAGAAGAAACAAAAGTGAAAAGAAGGCAATTCTTTGTATTCTGTTTATTTTGCAAAAGAGATCATTCATGTCTTTATACGGCTTCTTTCTGTTGTACAATGATGCGTGCAAATATAGTATAATCCGGAAGCACTGCAAAATGGACAGGTTTTATATATTGTAACCATCGGTTAATTTTATTTAAGCTAAATATATGCTCTATAAAAAAAGCGACATACCGGAAAGTATGACGCTTTTTATGTGGAAATAAATTTACTTGATTGTCTTATTCGGCTGCTCCTGCTCCGCCTTCCATTTTTTCTTTCAATGCAGCAAGTTCTTCGATATCACCCAATGTGGTTTTTTCTATCGAGGGAGTTGCTATGGATTCTTTCTTGGAGTTTTTAGCTTTACCTTCGTCTTTCTTTGTCGCTTTCTGTTCATCTTCGAAAATACGGCTGTGAGAAAGGATAATACGACGAGCTTCCTTGTTGAATTCAATGACCTTGAACTGGAGTTTTTCGTCAAGTTTGGCTTGTGATCCGTCTTCTTTTACAAGATGTTTCGGAGTAGCGAAACCTTCCACACCGTATGGCAATGAGATTACAGCGCCTTTATCCATCATTTCGATGATCGTACCGTCATGAACGGAACCTACAGTGAATATACCTTCGAATACATCCCATGGATTTTCTTCAAGCTGCTTATGACCAAGGCTTAAACGACGGTTTTCTTTGTCGATATCAAGAACCTGAACTTCGATTTCGGCACCGATTGATGTAAATTCGCTTGGGTGTTTGATTTTCTTCGTCCATGACAGGTCGGAAATGTGGATCAGGCCGTCAACGCCCTCTTCGATTTCAACAAATACGCCGAAATTAGTGAAGTTGCAGACTTTAGCTTTGTGTTTGGAACCGATCGGGAAACGTTCTTCAATATTTTCCCATGGATCTGGTTTCAGTTGTTTGATACCCAGGGACATCTTGCGTTCGTCGCGATCCAGTGTCAGGATAACGGCTTCCACTTCGTCGCCTACTTTCATGAAATCCTGTGCGCTGCGCAGGTGTTGTGTCCAACTCATTTCGGAAACATGGATCAAACCTTCAACACCGGGAGCGATTTCAACAAATGCACCGTAATCGGCCATAACAACAACTTTGCCTTTTACCTTGTCGCCTACTTTCAGGTTTGCGTCAAGAGCATCCCATGGATGAGGAGTCAATTGCTTAAGACCTAAAGCGATGCGTTTCTTTTCATCATCGAAGTCAAGGATAACAACGTTAACCTTCTGGTCGAGCTGAACGATTTCTTCCGGATGTGAAACACGTCCCCATGAGAGGTCCGTGATGTGAATCAATCCGTCTACGCCGCCAAGGTCAACAAATACTCCGTAAGAAGTGATGTTCTTAACGGTTCCTTCCAATACCTGTCCTTTTTCAAGTTTGGAAATGATTTCTTTTTTCTGTTGTTCAAGTTCGGCTTCGATAAGAGCTTTGTGAGAAACAACCACGTTCTTGAAATCCTGATTGATCTTCACAATCTTGAATTCCATTGTCTTACCAACGAATACATCATAATCGCGGATCGGTTTAACATCGATCTGTGAGCCCGGTAAGAATGCTTCGATACCGAATACGTCAACAATCATACCGCCTTTTGTACGACATTTTACGAAACCTTTGATAATTTCGTCTTTGTCAAGCGCTTCGTTTACGCGATCCCATGAACGTGAAGCACGGGCTTTTTTGTGAGAAAGGATCAGCTGTCCTTTTTTATCTTCTTGATTTTCTATATAAACTTCTACCTGATCGCCCACTTTCAAGTCGGGGTCATAGCGAAATTCAGACATCGGCACAACGCCGTCTGATTTGAAACCGATATTTACAACCACTTCGCGTTTGTTCATAGCGGTTACTGTTCCCATAACGACATCTTTGTCCTTAACTGTGTTTAAAGTCTCATCGTAGGTCTTGGTTAATTCCTCTACGTTTTTGTTTTCTGCAGGATTTTCACCTTTTTCGTAAGAATCCCAATTGAAATCTTCGTTGGGAACAATGTTTTTTAAATTTTCCATTTTAAATTGTTAATACTCCGTAAATTAATAAGTTAGACAATATGTTACACTCTCTCTGAAAAAGTGGGGCAAAGGTACAAACAAATAATTGATAATAGACAATTTAGATTCAATATTTTTTCTCAAAGTAAAAAAAAACTAAAACGTATATTAATAAAATGAGAAATATGTATATATTTGCTCCAACTATTACTAACAAATAAATTTGATTAAAATGAAAAAGTACATTGCAGAAATGGTAGGAACGATGGTGTTGGTTCTTATGGGTTGCGGAAGCGCAATATTTAATCATGGTGTAGGTTCTACCGCACAGGTACTCACTGTAGCGTTCGGATTTGGTCTTTCGGTTGTGGCCATGGCATATACTATCGGAGGAACTTCCGGTTGTCATATCAATCCGGCAATAACCCTGGGGGCTCTTCTTTCAGGGCGTATAAGCAGTAAAGATGCAGGGATGTATATGCTGTTTCAGGTTATCGGTGCGATTATCGGTTCGACTTTGCTTTATTTGCTGGTTTCGTTTGTTGATGCGGGTGGTGCTTCCTATATTGCACAAGGCGGTGCTTTTGCCACTCAAACTGGGGCAAACGGATGTCAGCCGGGAGTCAGTGTTACAGGAGGGCTGATTGCTGAAATAATTTTCACATTTGTCTTTGTATTGGTTGTTTTGGGTACTACCGACTCCAAAAAAGGTGCCGGTAATTTTGCAGGACTGGCTATCGGTTTGTCACTTGTTCTTGTTCATATTGTTTGTATTCCGTTGACGGGTACGTCTGTAAATCCGGCACGTAGCGTCGGACCTGCTATATTTGAAGCGGTTTATGGGAATATGGGAGCATTGAGCCAGTTGTGGATATTCATTGTAGGACCATTTGTCGGAGCGGCTTTGGCGTCTGTAGTCTGGAAAACGGTAGCCGATAAAGAATAATCCCCTGCTATCTGGTTGCAGACTGGTATTATGAAAACATAAAATTATCCGGGAGTTGTAAGTTTTACTTATAACTCCTGTTTGTTATCAGCCCTGACTTTCTTTGCTATTAAGTTTTCTGAGGACCAGGTTTTTTAAATATTGTCAACAGGGCTATTTTGATTTTTATTGTTTTCTTTGTAGTAAAAAATAAGAAGAAAAGTTATGAATGTAATTTTAAAAATAGTGACTTTATGTTGTGTTTTATGCATTACAGTAGTGATAAATGCACAGACGAATCCGGCATTATCCGGTGATCTGGGAAATGGTACATTTCTTAATCCCATCCTGAGCGGTGACTATCCTGATCCTACGATCATGCGTGAAGGAGATGATTATTATATGACACATTCGGCTTTTGATTATTTGCCGGGGCTTGTCGTCTTCCACTCGCGTGATCTGGTCAATTGGGAGCCGGTCAGTTATGGACTGACTTCTTATTTGGGTTCTATCTGGGCACCTGATATTTGCAAATATAAAGAGAAATACTATATTTACTTTACCGTGAGTGGGCGGGGCAATTTTGTTGTTTATGCAGATTCTCCTTATGGTCCGTGGAGTGATCCGGTCGATTTGAAAATCGGAGAAATCGATCCCTGTCATGTCGTAGGTGAGGACGGACAACGATGGTTATTTCTGAGTGGCGGTCACCGGGCCAGGTTGTCTGATGACGGATTGAGTATTATTCCCGGATCGAAAGAAAAGATATATGACGGATGGGTCTATCCGGAAGAGTGGATTACGGAATGTTTTTGTCTGGAAGGCCCTAAGTTGAAAAAGATCGGTGATTACTACTATTACCTGAACGCTCAGGGAGGAACAGCCGGACCGCCGACAAGCCATATGGTTGTGGTTGCACGTTCGAAATCAGTTGATGGTCCATGGGAGAATGATCCCGGCAATCCGCTAATTCATACATACGAATACCAGGAAAGGTGGTGGTCGAAAGGACACGGTTCTTTAATTGATGCGCCGGATGGGACCTGGTGGATTGTTTATCATGCTTACGAAAATCAGTTTACCAATTTAGGTCGCCAAACGTTGATGGAGCCTGTTGAAATAACAAAAGACGGTTGGCTCAGGGCGCCTCTTGGCGCCGCAGTGGAACATCCGGTTAAAAAGCCTGTTGCTTCGCAAAAGATGACAGATAAAAGGGCTTCATTAAATGAGTTTCGTATTGGTTTGGATTGGAAGTATTATAAAAAATATGATCCTGAACGTACGTCGGTGAATGATCATGTATTGATTATGAAGGCACAGGGAGAAAATCCTGCGGAATCAGCGCCTTTGATGTTTGTTGCAGGAGCTAATAGTTACGAGTTTAGTACAAAAGTTGATATTACGGATAAAGCGACGGCAGGATTGATTATTTATTACAACGCCGGTTTTTATGTAGGATTCGGCTTTGATAAAACAAATAAATTCCGTTGGCGCAAGGCTGTAACAAAAGGCAGAAGTTCTCATAAAGGTGGAAATAGCCTTTGGTTGAAACTCAGGAATGAAAAGAGTGTGATTACCGGTTTTATCAGTTATGATGGTATAAACTGGATCAAAGAGGATTGGGCAAATGAAATCTCCGGGTATACGCATAACACATTATACGATTTTCAAAGTATCCTGCCCGGAGTCTTTGTTTATGGTGAGGGAGAAGCCAGATTCAGTAATTTTGAGTTCAGGTTGATTGAATAACGGATCTTTAATTATTTAAATCTCGATGTGTCAACGTCTTCTCTCTTTTTATCCTTGTAATTGCCGAATTTATAACTGAATGACAGTTCGAAGCCACGTGTCGTTTGTGTGAACCGGTTTGTTACGTTTTGATTTTCAAAACGAATTTTCGGATTGATGGCGGATGTTTCGAATAAATCCATGCCTTTCAGTGTGAACTGCGCTTTTTGACGGGCAAATGTCCAGGATAAAGAAGCATCCAGATTAAAAGACGGATCCAGGTCGTATATTCCCTGGATAGCGCCACTTTGATAAAAGCATGATATATTCAAGCGTATATCGGGTTTTATGGGAAAGGTCACGGTATTATTCATAACACCGATCGCGGAGTATTTGCTGCGATCGAATGATGTATCCCAGAAATTGCTGTTTTTTTGTCGTATATGCATCCCTATAAGAGTGACTCTTGAATTAAGCCAATTCTTTATTTTATATGGTACGGTTGCCTGCAAACCAAGTTGTCTTCTGTAATCAAAATTAAAAGTTTTATACATTTCGACCAGTCTGTCCTGACTCTGGTAGAGTGTTTGTACGGCATAATCCTTATCATAGTTGAAAAATGCGGTAAATACATATTTTCCTTTCATGATATAGGTCAGGTTAGTCTTATATCCGGGTGAAGGTTTCAACTCGGGATTGCCATGGATTTCGGAATAGACACCAATATATCCTATCGTATTATTCATTTCCCAATAGGACGGATAGCTTTTATCACTCGAAAGGGATAGTTGTATCATTTGGCCCGGAATAGGCACGTAATTCATATTGAATGTGGGGTAAAACATCCACTCGTTCCAGATATCCGTATGATATAGTTCGGCAGCAAAAGAAGCGTCCATAGAGAGTTTTTCATTAAATCCTTTGCTGAAGCCCGTAAATCCGTTGATTGTATATTCTTTGCGGCGGGATTTCATTGATTTATCAGGGTCATATGCTCCAGTTCCCGCATCGAAATAGTACTGAAAACTATTGTCGACGGAGGTAGTATAGTTTATACCGTAATTCAGTTGCCAGTTATTTTGAAGAGCCTGTTCATTCGTAATATAAAACTTCCATTTATTGATCCGCTGTTTATCTTCATAACGTGCATATACTGTGTCCTGGTTCAGGATACTATACAGATTTTGTACTCCCGGCGATTTATAGAATGTAAACTCGGCTCCGGCATTTATACCTGACGGGGAATGATAATCCAGTTTCACATTCTGAAGATTGTTTTCCGAACTCTTTTTGTTCTGTGAAAATTCCGTACCTGATTTTTCCGAATGATTATGGTTATTACTGAATTGCGTTGTATAAACAAAGCTTAATGTGTTATTTTCAGAGATGCTGAAATCGGTTCCCCAGCGTATGTTGTGGCTGTTACTATTATACCGGACAATGTCCGTGGTATTAATCGGGAAAATAATACCATTTACATGGTGCAATGCATCTTTCTCCATGCGCATGATACTTTTTCCGTGAGAGTAGGAATAAAGCAGGTCTGTTGAAATTCTAGCGTGGGTATAGAACAGGCTGGCCCGCTCGGTTATTTTTCCATAGTGTTTCTGATGCCATAGACTGAAGATCTCGCCTTGTAATTCCGATCCTCCTTCATTTCTTTTCAGTATAAGGTTGATCATGGGGCCTCTGACCTGGTAACGCGCGGGGGCAGAATACATTACTTCTGCTTTTTGAATGCGTGAGACGGGGATCGTTTTCAATAAGGCATTGAATTGTTCTTGTGTTAATGTTGAGACTTTTCCGTTAATAATTACATTCACATTACTTCCTGCCAGTGTCAGGGATTCATTTTGTTCAACGATACCGGGTAATTCTTTTATCGCATCGTAGGCATTGTTAACTGGAAGATTTGTTATCAGACGCGGCATATCGTAAATCAGTTTTCCGTTTTCCGATTTGACGATAGGGCGCTCTCCTGAGATCATCACCTCCGGAAGTTCGGCATATATGCTATCCATAAAAAGAAAGAGGCTGTCGTTTACCTGTATTTGTGCTTTGCCTGTAAAAACGAAAAAAGTCATTAGAAATAAAAGGTTAATTCGCATCATAAATTGTTGTTTGTTATTATTCTGATGCAAAATACCGGATAAAAACAGAAAGTCTGAGTTATCGCAGGCTTATGTAGTGTTATTTAGTGTTATCAGAAGTGTTATTTAGTCTTATCGTGTAAAAAAACTCTGTTGATTATTATTATTTTTGTCATACGATCAACTAAGAATGGTGATGAGGATACATCTTAAGTATATAATGTTTTTGATCATAATTTCATTGGCAGCGATTTTCGTATACCAGGTTTATATACTTGTGAATATGTATAATACCGGGAAAACTCAGATAGAGGCGACGATCATGATGACCATAAAAAATGCGGATCATGTCGAATTGTTCATGCGTGTGGACAGCGTTAGTGCTATGCAAGATAGGGAACGGCAACATATTATTACCGGAAGTGATGCGCAAGAGAATAGTGTTTCATATACAATTTCTTTTAAGAGAGGCGAATCATCCGATACGATAGTTGCAGACTATGATAAAGAGATCATAAAAGACTCCGTGAAAATAAAAGAAGTCGAACGGCTTCAAAAAAGTATCAGGGATGAGAGGATAAAGATGGGAGAGGGTTATCAATCAATTGAAATGATGGTAGCCCAGGCGCAAAAGGGGTTACATTCGGCAGTGGATGAAGTTATAGGAGGAATCAATTTTCAGAAATTTGACAGTATTTTAAATGACGGTCTGCAGAATGCGAATCTTGATATACGTTATTATGCTCAGATCGTAGATCTTGAAAATGACAGCATTATTGTTTCGAATATGCCGGAAAATGCAGAAGTTCTTCATTTTTCACGTTTTCAGCATGTTTATGATATTCATAATGAACGTGCTTATGTTGTATATGCTGAACCTGTAAAATCGATCGTTATCAGACAGATGGCCGGTATTTTAAGTAGTTCTTTTATTATTCTGGTTATATTGGGGTTTTTGTTCTGGTTTCTTATGCGTACAATCATGCGGCAAAAAACATTGGATGAGATGAAAAGTAACTTTACAAGTAATATTACTCATGAATTAAAAACTCCGATCGCAGTAGCTTATGCGGCGAATGACGCTTTGCTTAATTTTAATCAGGTGGAAGATAAAGTTAAACGGGAGAAATATCTTTCCATATCACAGGAACAGCTACAGAAGCTGGGCGGTCTGGTAGAACAAATACTTTCCATGAGTACGGAACGACGGAAATCGCTCAGACTGAATATGGAAAAAGTTCATGTGAATCCGTTGATTCATTCGATTGTAGAGCAACATAAAATAAAAGCGGAAAAAGCAATCGAAATATGTACGATATATGAAAACGGGGATTTATATATTAATACGGATCGCATACATTTCAGTAATATAATCAGTAATCTGATTGATAATGCCATCAAATATTCTCCGGAGAAAGTATCTGTTACGGTTTCGTGTTATTTGAAAAACGGGAAACTGGAAATCTCTGTGGCAGATAAAGGAATAGGTATATCCGTTGATAAACAGAAATATATCTATGATAAGTTTTATCGTATACCGAATGGAAATCTGCATGATGTGAAAGGTTACGGACTTGGATTGTTTTATGTGAAAACGACGACAGAGAAGCTGGGAGGAAGTATTTTTGTCGAAAGTGAACCGGGAAAGGGTAGTACTTTTAGATTACTGATATGAAGGAAAAAATAAATGTATTGGTTGTGGAGGATGAGCAAACGCTGGCCATGATCATAAAAGATACGCTGGAGGAAAAAGATTTTAAGATTTACCTTGCGGCTGACGGAGAGGAAGGACTTCGTAAATTTTTCAGCCTGCATCCGGATGTCCTGGTTGCAGATGTTATGATGCCTAAAATGGACGGTTTTGAAATGGTTCGTCGCATCCGTCAGACGGATAAAAGAACACCTGTTTTATTTTTAACAGCCCGTTCGGCCATTAATGATGTGGTGGAAGGATTTGAACTGGGGGCAAATGATTATCTGAAAAAACCTTTTGGAATGCAGGAATTAATTATCCGTATAAAAGCATTGCTGGGGAGAGCATCGGTAAATATGATGGAGCAAGCCGATTCCAGGTTTGAAATAGGGAGATACGACTTTGATTCGGTTATGCAGATATTAATGCATGATGGGACGAAACAGGAACTCTCACACCGGGAGTCTGAGATCCTGAAAAAATTGTGTGCAAACCGGAATCAGGTGGTGAATACTAAAAATATACTGCTCGATTTGTGGGGTGACGATAGTTTTTTTAATTCGCGCAGTCTACATGTTTTCATTACAAAACTACGACATAAACTATCGCAGGATAGCAGAATCCGTATCGTGAATGTGCGTGGGATAGGTTACAGGCTGATTGTAAATGATTTATAATGATGTAAATCATTTACAATCAGCCTGTCTGGGTAGTGTAAATTAAACTGTGTCAGCGTTCAGCTTTCACTTTTAAAATATCAGGTTTTCATATTCCTATCTCAATGGGTAATGAGGAACCTGAGTTTTGTTGGTAAAAACGGTTAGGGA
>JAITVS010000205.1 GCA_031285685.1 Tannerella sp. | reverse complement strand
ATACCGAAATCACCAATTATGGGGCAACATTAACTGCGTTCGTCATACCCGGCAAAACCGGAAGATTAAAAAACATTATCCTCTCTTACGAAAACATAGAAGACTATTTTTCGGATAGTTCCTACATCGGGAGCACAGTCGGAAGATTTGCCAATCGCATTTCCAATGCACAATTTTCGCTCAAAAACGCCACCTACTATTTAGATAAAAACGACGGAAACAACTCCAATCATGGAGGTTTCAACGGCTTTCATTCAAGAATATTCGATACCCGAATAGATGGGGATAAACTCATCTTATCCTGTGAAAGCCCGGATGGCGAAAGCGGTTTTCCCGGTAATCTGTATTTCTCGGTCACCTACTCCTTTTCTGACGATAACACATTACAGATAGAGTATAGCGCCGTTTCCGATAAAGAAACTATATTCAATCCGACAAATCATGCTTATTTCAATTTATCCGGTAAAAATGAAACAATTTTAAACCATGAACTGAAAATTTTTGCCGACAGCTATCTGAAAACAAACGATGAATTCATTCCGACCGGCCGGATACTATCCGTAGCCGGTACCGCTTTTGACTTTCGTGATTTCCAGAAAATCGCCAACCGGATGACGCAAAAAAACGAAATCATCAAAGGCTACAATACCTATTTCATCAGTAATTCCGACAAGTCACTCAAACATTTAGTCACATTGAAAGATCCGGCTTCGGGAACAACTCTCAATGTCGCCTCAACCATGCCCGGCGTACAAATCTACACCGGCGATTATCTTTCCGGAAAGCATCAGCCATTTACAGGAATCGCTCTCGAAGCCCAATTTTATCCTGACGCACCGAACCATCCGGATTTCAAAAACTGCATTTTACAGCCGGATACGGAAACCAGACATAAAATTGTTTTCAAAGCAGATTGATCATCTTTTTTTCTTTTTAATTCTTATTTTTCATCCTGATTTTCTTAAATTTGCACACAGAGTTACACATATTGAAACAACATATATTATCATGAAACAACTATTCCTGATTTTTTCCGTTATTACGGCATTTTCAATTTTTACTTCTCCCCTATATGCAAAAATCACTTTATCCAAGCTATTCACAGACAATATGGTTATGCAGCAAAAAACAGAAGCGCCGGTTTGGGGGATAGCCGATCCGGGAAAAACCGTAACAATCGTGACTTCGTGGGATCAGAAAACGTATACTACAACAGCCGGCAACAACGGAAACTGGCAGGTAAAAGTAATAACTCCGGAAGCCGGAGGCCCATACAATATATCATTTTCAGATGGCAAAAAATTAACCCTGAAGAATATTCTGATTGGTGAAGTATGGATTTGTTCGGGACAATCGAACATGGAAATGCCGCTGGCCGGATGGGGAATGGTCAATAACTATAAAAATGAAATTGCCGACGCCAATTATTCCCAAATACGATTACTTCATGTAGAGCAGGCGACAAGCAACCTTCCGCTGGATGATCTGAAAGCAACAAGAGGAGGTTGGCAGGTTTGTACACCTGAAACAATTGAAAACTTTTCTTCCGTCGCTTATTTTTTCGGACGCAATCTTAACAAAAACTTAGATATCCCCATAGGCCTGATCAGTACATCATGGGGAGGCACCATCGCAGAAGCATGGACAAGTGGTCAATCATTAGCGGAAATGCCTTATTTCAAAGAGGCGGTACAGGATATAACAAATGTATCCGAGGAAGAGGCGCAGAAACAATACGAACAGAAATTCAAAGAATGGAATGATTATATCCTGGCCAATGACAAAGGCTACCGAAATAATGTTGCGGTATGGTCGGAAACGAATTTAGATGATGGGCAGTGGAACAAAATGGAACTTCCCGGGTTATGGGAAGAAAAAGGGCTGAATGATTTCGACGGCATTGTCTGGTTCAGAAAAGCCATAGAGATTCCGGATCAGTGGGCAAAAAAAGACCTGACACTAAAACTGGCGATGATCGACGATAACGATATTACTTATTTCAATGGTATAAAAATCGGAGAAACAAACGGATATAATCATAAACGCATATACAAAATTCCCGGAAAACTGGTCAAACCGGGAAAAGCCGTTATTACAATCAGGGTAACCGATACGGGAGGCGGAGGCGGTATACACGGAGAAACGGCTGATCTATCGGTTGCTCCCTCAACAGGCAAAGAAAGTGCAACCTCTCTGGCCGGAACTTGGAAATACCAGGTTGCTATTGATTTAAAAAAACAGGATAAAGCGCCGCAGTCGGTATCCGGCAATCCGAACAGGCCCACCGTTTTATACAATGCCATGATACATCCTGTTATTCCCTATGCTATCAGAGGTGCAATTTGGTATCAGGGAGAATCAAATGCCGACCGCGCCTATCAATACCGTGAACTATTTCCATTAATGATCCGTGATTGGCGAATACAATGGGGTCATAATTTTCCATTCTATTTTGTACAACTGGCAAATTTTATGAAAAGAAGCAATGAACCGGAGGAATCACAATGGGCGGAACTCCGGGAAGCTCAGTTACAGACACTGCAATTGGAAAACACAGGAATGGCCGTTTCAATCGATATAGGAGATGCCGATGATATCCACCCAAAGAATAAACAGGATGTGGGATCGCGATTGGCATTAAATGCATTGGCCGGAACATACGGACAAGAGATCGTCTATTCCGGCCCTATCTTCAGGTCATATCAGCTTGAAGGGAACAAAATACGTATCAACTTCAGTCATACCGGTAAAGGGCTAAAGTCAAAGGACAGTCCCAACCTGAAAGGCTTTGCAATAGCCGGTCCGGATCATCTGTTTCACTGGGTGGATGCTATAATCGATGGTAATAGCATTGTCGTATCTTCACCGGAAGTACGCTTTCCTGTTGCTGTCCGTTATGCATGGGCCGACAATCCAGAATGCAATCTGTATAATGAAGAAGGCTTACCGGCATCGCCATTCCGTACGGACGATTGGAAATAATACTATTATATTATATAAGAATAGCAGTCGAATAGAAAATATGATAAAATAAGTTGATTTAGTTGATAAGTTAATTTATTTCCGTATCTTTGTGCCCTGAACAATCGAGTTTATATTGTATATCTTTCTTAGCAATGTTTCGTTCTGTCTTTTAGGCAGGTCTTCCCATCGTCAAAATCGACAACAAAATCAACTTACTTGTTTTTATTATTAACAAGTCGCGAAATGTGTTTCACAAATCTCGTGACACAATTTTGTAAATAAAATGAAATCATTTCTTATCGGCAATCCGGAAGTAGAACTTCCGGAGAATGCTTCCCCACTAAATTATATAATACAAATTAAAAAAGACTGTTGATATAGCAGTAAAAAACTTATGACATTTAAAGAATTAAAAATAATTGAACCTATATTAAAGGCTCTGAAAGAAAAAGGATATGAAAATCCTACACCCATACAAGAACAAGCGATTCCTCCTGTTCTGGAAAATCGTGATTTATTGGGTTTAGCGCAGACCGGAACGGGTAAAACCGCAGCATTTGCAATACCCATCATTCAACGATTACACTTAAATAAAACAATCGGTAAAAAACGGGAAATAAAAGCATTGATTCTTACCCCTACACGTGAATTAGCCATCCAGATAGATGAATGTTTCCACGATTATGCTAAATATACAGGTTTGCAGCATACGGTAATATTCGGAGGAGTAAATCAAAATCCGCAGGTACAGAAACTAAAACGCGGAGTAGATATCCTGATTGCAACTCCCGGACGCCTATTGGATTTAATGAACCAGAAAATTATCAGCTTAGATTCCATTCAGCATTTTGTATTGGATGAAGCTGACCGGATGTTGGACATGGGCTTTATTCATGATATTAAACGCCTATTACCCAAACTTCCGAAGAAAAAACAAACTCTTTTCTTTTCGGCAACAATGCCTACTTCTATCGCGACTCTTTCCCGTTCTATTCTATATAATCCGGTAAAGGTAGAGGTTGCTCCCGTATCATCGGTAATCGATACGATAGAACAATACCTCTATTTTGTAGAAAAACCGGAAAAGAAAGATTTGCTTATCGGCCTGCTCAGAAAGGACAAAACAAAGTCAGCCCTTATTTTTTCCCGCACAAAACATGGAGCCGACAAAATCGCCCGGATACTTTGTAAAGCAGGAATAGGTAGTGCATCTATTCATGGAAATAAATCGCAAAATGCCAGACAGCGGGCATTGTCTGATTTCAAATCGAATCATATACAAGCGCTTATTGCAACTGATATTGCTGCCAGAGGTCTTGATATCAATCAACTGGAATTAGTCATAAATTATGATCTGCCGGATGTCGCAGAAACCTATGTTCATCGCATTGGCCGGACAGGACGTGCCGGACATAGCGGAACAGCACTCACTTTTTGCTCCAGCGAGGAATATATCATGGTCAAAGATATTCAAAAGCTAACCGGGAAGAAGTTGAATACAATTCCTGTTCCTGCATAAATCATAGGAATTAATATGATAAAACATAATAATTGCCTATGGCTATATTATTAACAAAAAAGAATTATAAAAGGAAATCTGGTAACGTTTGAGTTGGAATGTGGTGAAAAAGGCATGAATGCCGTAAATATCACTCTGGTCAATAACAACGTCCAATAATCAATAATATTTAATTAAAAAAGAATGAACATTTATGTATCAAATCTAAACTTTAGCACAACAAGCGAAAGTTTACAAGGATTATTTGCAGAGTATGGCGAAGTAACCTCCGCTAAAATTATCACAGACAGAGATTCCGGAAGATCCCGTGGTTTTGGTTTTGTGGAAATGTCTGATGACACAGAAGGCAATAGTGCCATTTCAGAATTGCATGAAACGGATTTTGAAGGTAAAACAATCAATGTAAATATTGCTCGTCCCAGAGTAGAAAATAACAATGGCTATGGTAACCGTGGAGGAAATAACGGATACAATAGAAACCGTTATTAATCAGAGGCTACAAATTAAACTGTGTCGGTAAGAGTTGGATAAAAACTATTACTGACACAGTTTTTTTACAGACTTTAGACATTCGTTGGATTTTATTTATCCTATCATCCGGATGGATGCGATTCTCCACTGTTTTTGCGGTTGTCCTGGCTGGAGTTTCTCCTAAGGATTACCTTTATTTTAACGGGATAACCATATTCCAGGTTTTTTCGAAATTCCATGTAGCCGGACCTGTTCCGGTTGCTGCAAATAAATGGGTCGGCACTCCATTTTCAAATAACAAAAAGGGACGCTCAAAGTTGGCCTGTATCGTAGTGGTATTATCATTCCATAATATCTTACGGGAATAGGCTTTCACCGGATCCGATAATTTCCAGTTAATTCCGTCCCCGGAGGTTGCATGTACTCCCCCTCCCTCTTCACCACATATATGCCCGAACCGGTCTTTCATGATCAGTTCATAATGACCGTCTGACCACCAGACAAACGGATCTTCTACATCATTATCCTGATTATCATCCGTATCAAACCGGAAAATTGGCTTGTCGGACAAGCGATGGTATACCCCCTGCGGATGTGTTGCCTCTGCTGCCCCTAACAACAGCGGTGGACGGGAACTAAACTGTGACGATTTGTAAATAAGCAGGATCTTACCTGTTTCCGGATTAACTACCGGAGAAGGGTTGGTCGTAATAGTCGCGTCCCAATGACCGGGTCGTGGTTCGATAACAGGTCTGTCCATACGTTGCCAGGGACCATACAAGGATTTGGAGCTTGCTACCCCGATCCGTTTATTCATCCAGGCTCTTTCAAACCAGTCATCTTCCCATTTACATCCGGCCGTAGGTACCGGAAAGTTATAAGTTGTACCGAAATAATATAAATAATAGACTCCGTCAAAAAGAATAATGCGCGGATTATGAGTTATCAGACCGTCAAAATATTCTGCACCCCGTACCGGCAAAGCCACATCCGAAAAAACATAAGGCCCCTCAGGTGTATCAGATATGGCATGTACAACTTCCGAATTTGTAACCCAGGCTCCAAAACCCAGATCCTTTGCCCAACGATCCGCAAACATATGGTATTGACCATCATCTCCCTTTATTACAGAGGATCCCCATACCCAGTAATTATCCATCGCAAATCCCCCTCCTACCGGTGCAGGCAAAAGTTTATCAATAAAAGCTTCCGGCTTCACCGTCCGGCATGATAAAGGCAATGTGGTTAAAGCCAATGTTCCATAAGCCGACTGCTTAATAAAATCACGACGAGATATATTCATTTTGTTTTTATTTATAATGGCCTGACTTTCCGGAAAACAGACAACTGTGTCTAAAGTCAAAAAACTTCAGACTTTTAAAAATACATTCTTTTTATATAAGAAATACAGGAATAGCCAGCATACAATGATATATCCCGTAGAACTGATAAGATTCGCCCACACTTCCGGGAATTTTCCGGCTAATCCGCCAAAAAAGAAATTCGCAGGTTGAGAAAAATTGATAATCTTCTGAGCCAGATAAATGGTAATCGAATTCATACCGACAACACGAAAAAATAAGGTCCACCGACGATACCCTTTTACGTCAATAATATAATAGAACAACGCAAACAAAAAGAGGGAATATGCCGCCACGACACAAACAAAAGAGCTGCTCCACAACATTTTATTGATAGGAAAAACATAGCTCCATAACAAGCCGGTAATTAAAAGAACAAAAGCAGCCGCAATCATATAAAGTACTTTTCTGTTATCGGAAATATCATTTGAGCTACGTATAAACTGTCCGGTAAACATCCCCAACATGGCAGTCACTACCGCAGGCAATGTACTTAATAAACCTTCCGGATCAAAATAATTATCTCCATAAATCAATCTTCCCGGTAATAATACACGATCAACTACACCCACCAGATTATTTTCAAACGAATAGGGATCCGGACCACCTGGGACAAGCCACAGCAACAACCAGTAACCAATCAGAATTACAGCCGCGATAACAACCAGAACTTTAGGCTTGAACTTCATGAATAACAAAGCCGAGAACATCCACGCCAGGCCTATACGTCCCAAAACACTGGCGTACCTCAGCGTTGAAAATTCCAATTTGAAAAATCCATTATAAACCATCCCCAGAAAGACAAGCATAAGACCTCTTTTTACGACCTTAACAAGGATCTGCCGATCCGTCTTTCCGCCGGCCCGCTGCTTAGCGATGGAATACGGAAATGAGATACCCGCTATAAACAGGAAGAGGGGAAAAATAGTATCATGATGTGAAAGTCCGTTCCACTTAACATGACTCATCTGTGACGAAAGCCAGCCCATAGCACCGGAGGAAGGAAATAAATCACAAAAAGCAACTACCCATGCTGATAACCCCATAATAAATAACATATCGAAACCCCTCAATGCATCAAGAGATAAAAGCCGCTCCTTTTTATTCAATTCCGTTTTCATATGTACAAAATTTAAAATTTAACACTAAGGTAATATAGAACTCGCTTTTTTGTTCATCACCTCTGGTGATACATTCATCATGCTCGTTTCATGTTTTATAAGTATTTAGGGTCATTATGTTTTCCAGTGCTTAAACCAGTCGATAAATGCGGCAATACCGTCCTCTATAGTCGTTTTTGGTTTATATTGTATGCACCGTTCCAGCTTGCCGGTATCAGCATAAGTGACAGGTACATCACCCGGCTGCATCGGAAGCATTTCGATATTGGCTTCCCGCCCGATCGCTTTTTCCAGTGTCGAAATAAACTGCATTAATTCCACCGGTCTTGAATTTCCGATATTAAATAATTGATAATAGGGATGTTCCGCATCATTTCCGGGAGCTTGCCCGATTATATTCACAATCCCTTCTACAATATCACCCACATAGGTAAAGTCCCGGGACATTTCGCCGTTATTAAAAACACGAATCGGTCTATCAGCTGTGATAGCTTCGGCAAACAACATAGGAGCCATATCCGGACGTCCCCAGGGACCATAAACCGTAAATAAACGTACGCCGGTAGTAGGAAGGTTGAATAAGTGACTATATGAATGAGCTAATAATTCATCGCTTTTTTTCGTCGCGGCATAAATACTTACCGGATAATTCGTATTGTCATCTTCGGAAAAAGGTATTTTATTGCTGACTCCGTAAACCGAAGAACTGGAAGCATAAACCAGATGTTTTATTCCGAAATGACGGCAACATTCCAAGATATTGGTAAAACCGACTATATTCGACTGAATATACGCATGAGGATTCTCAATTGAGTAACGAACCCCTGCCTGTGCAGCCATGTTAATGACAACATCAAAAGAATATTTGCTGAAAAGTTCAATTAACGCATCATATTCCGATATATCTGTCCGGTAAAAGATATAATTAGGATACTTCATACTTTGAACAGGCTTACCTTCCTGAATATCAGCCCCTACAATCCCACTTTGTTCCAAACGGGCATACTTCAGGTTTATATCATAATAATCATTGATATTATCAATACCGATTATTTCGTAATCTTTTAGCTTTACCAGTTTTTCCACCAAATGAAATCCGACAAAGCCGGCGCTACCTGTCACTAATATCTTCATATTTACTTTTCTTATTTAAAAATAAATTCCGGGAATATGTTAAAAATCCCGCACTCTGACCAATGATCAATACGGGATCTCTCCTGTAAATGCCATATAATACGATACATAATGAACCTACTATACTCAATATCCAGAAACCATTCGGAAGTATCGACTTCCCAAGCTTTCTGGAATACCACCATTGATAAATAAAACGAAAAGTAAAGATGATCTGTCCTATTGAACCGAAAATCAATAATCCGAGCGGCATTTCCGTCCACAGACGCTCAAGATGTCCTCTTTCGGTAGCCAGCAGCATACAAATTACAATCGCAGGCGTCAATAGTATGATGATACGGAAGACAATATGAATCTTTTTCCAATGATCTTGTATATTCAGATTCCATATATAGATATAGTAAGAAAAAAGTTGTCCCAGAATAATCGCAAAATCAGCTCGTAGCCATCCGTAAATAAAAAAGAGAAAAGAGGCCAGCAAACTCAATTGCCAGTAGATAACAGGAGAAACGACTTTCTTTGATTTTTCCGACATAATCCACTGCACAAACATTCGTGCAGAAAACAAGGCCTGGGCCGTAAATCCCAATACAAAATACCAGTAGTTCTCCATTATCAACTATTCTCTATATTGCCGGTTTCGATGGAATAATTAATATACCTTTTTTTCATCCAGCGATAAGCAAAACAATCCATAA
This sequence comes from Tannerella sp., assembly GCA_031285685.1. Classification (GTDB taxonomy): domain Bacteria; phylum Bacteroidota; class Bacteroidia; order Bacteroidales; family Tannerellaceae; genus Tannerella. The sequence goes on along the minus strand of JAITVS010000205.1, from coordinate 47,994 downwards.
AAGGACTAACTAACCTGTTCCATAGATGGAATTTGGATTTCCCTGCAATCCGTTCGAAATGACGGACCGGTATTTGCTTTATCTTTCCTTCCTGCAGCAATATAAGAGCAGGCAGAAAACGATGCATTCCCTTAAAAAACGGAATGCGTTTTGCATAATCACTCTTTATGACTTTCAGCGGACAACCGGTATCTTCAACCCCGTCATGGGTCATCATACGACGAAAACTGTTAGCGATCTTTGATGATATTTTTTTTCCGAATGAATCTTTTCGTCCGGTACGGATCCCTGTAATTAATTCATAATCCTCTCTGTAAGGTAACAACAATTCAAAATCCTCCGGTGATGTCTGCAAATCGGCATCAATATATCCGACAAAAGGCGAAGCGACCCTATCGATGCCTGCTTTAATAGCTGCACTGAGTCCGTAATTTTTATCGAAACTGATATAAAACATGTGCTGGTATTGTTTGCAGACTTCAATAATCTTTTGCAGACTCTGATCAACAGATCCATCGTTCACAAACAAAACACATGTTCTGACTGAAGCATGATCGATATATCCCGTTAATTCTCCGGCTAATCGGATTACATTATCTTCCTCATTATATATCGGAACAACTATACTGAATTCGTATTGACCGGTTTGATTCATTTGTTTTCTTTTAATAAAATTCATTTCGCCCTGATAATCGCGACTTCCCTAACCAATTCGGGGTTATGACGTTTATGATCTGTTTTTCTCCAATTGTTATCGAACGTTTCGATATACTCTACCGTCACATTTTTATCCGACATCAGCTTTTCTATCGATTCTCCACTGATAAATACAAACGGAAGAGCCTTTTCAACGGCCATATCATCCTCCGGATTCATTTTACCAATCCGGCGATTCGTTTCATAAACAAGTTCCATGCGCAACTCTTCCTTTTCATTATAGTAAAACGGCAGACCCGCAACTTCCTTATTTTCACGTAACAAACGGATACTGTGCCTTTCCTCATTTAAAAACATACTCCCTATGGGTATCAGGTATATGGCAGCGATCATTACCATCGTTAAAATGAAACCACCGAATACATTTGCCGGACGAATCCCTTTCCGGCCAAACAGGGATTGCAAAATATAGACACAAAGCCCCCAGCTACAGATCGTCGCAACAATCAGTATAAAAAGCGATACCTGATTTTCTTTATAGAAAATCAGATAGAGTGCCACAGGTAAAGCCAATAATACGAGCGAAATAACAATCGCGTTGATACGAAAGACCACCTTCTCGCTTTTCGTTTTCATATCCGCGATCATCTGATAGATATAAAATCCGATAAGCATCGCGCCGGGAATCAGTAAAGGCAACAGATAACGTGATTTTTTTTCCGGAACAACCGAAAGTAATACAAGAGACGCCAGAAACCAGATAAATGAAAACTTATATTCCTTCTGATAGATCGTCTGTTTGTTGATAAAAAAATAGATAATGGCAGTAATCCAGAATAAAGCCCAGATACCCGCCTCTGCTGCGAATTTCCAGTAATAATACCATGGACGGACATTATGATCCAGCCACGACGAAGATTCTTTCTGCGCAATTTCTACGGCAAAATCCTGATGAAAAAAATAGGTATATCCGTACCACCAGAAAGAAACAATCAAACTGACAACAACCATTCCGGCTATCGCCCATTTCTTCCCTGATATGCCTGTACGATAAACGATTATATAACTTATCAGGAAAGGTATAAGTAATGCATAAAAAGATACCGGACCTTTACTTAAAAAAGACAATCCGATAAAAAAACCCGATAACAGAAAATATTTCCATTGCGCTCCCTGTTCTTCCAATGCTACCACCAAAAAATAAATAGCTCCCAACATGAAACTATGCGTATAGATATCCCACGTCACCGTTCGTCCCATTAAAATGACATTCACCGATGTAGCCAATATTAAGGAAGCAATCAAACCGACCTTCCGGTTGCGGGTAAGCCGGGTCACTAACAGGTATAGGAATAGAACCATCAAGGTAGCGGACAAACCGGCAGCATACCGCTGCACAACCAAATTTCCGGGAGCAATGTGCTCAACACCCGCAGCAATCCAGGTAGGTAGCGGCGGTTTTTCCAGCCGGGGTTCACCATTCATTGTCGGAAGCAAATAATTTCCGTAGTGGACCATTTCCTGCGCGGTTGCTAAATTTCTTGCCTCCATCAAGTCAGCCGGAATAACCTGATTATTAACAAAAAACGAAAAAAAGCAAACAACAATAATGATCCCAAAATGCACGTATATATTGGAACTATAATGCTTATTAACTTCCATATAAATAATTTTTAGCATACAAAAGTAATAATAAAGTAGTAAAAACAATCCTATTATAAAAAAATAGATTTTTTATAATAACCGGAATTTACTCTTCATCCGTCATTTTGTAGCCAAATCCGTAAATAGCCTTAATCTCCGGAACCGCACCTGCAGACTTCAGTTTTTTACGTAAATTCTTTACCTGGCTGTAAATAAAATCAAAATTATCTGCCTGATCTATATAATCACCCCAGACGGATTCTGCCAACGCATTTTTACTAATTAAACGTCCGGGGTTCGTCACAAAATAGTACAGCAGATCAAATTCTTTTCTGTTCAGCAACAACTCCTGTCCATCAATATAAACCGTATGACGATCCGGATAAACAGTTATATTGGAAAACTCAAGATTTAATTCCCCATCCTGTTGTTTCCGGCGAATCACGCTTTTCACACGTGCATTCAGTTCCGCCAAATGAAATGGTTTTGTCAGGTAATCATCTGCCCCCAGATCAAGCCCTTCCACCTTATCATCGATGGAATCTTTAGCCGAAACAATAATTACACTGTATTTCTTATGTATTTTGTTCAATTCTTCAAGCAGCGATAACCCACTTCCCCCTGGTAACATGATGTCAAGGATGATGCAATCATAATCATAATCGCATACTTTATTCATCGCTTCAGAATAAGTCGAAGCCGTTTCAACCAGATAATGCTCTTTTTCCAGCGAACGTTTCATCAGCTCACGCAAAGAATCTTCATCTTCTACTATCAATATTTTCATACATGTATAGTCAACATTCAACAAAAAACAATCAATGGTCCATATCTATCAGATTGTACTTAGAGTCAAATTTTAAGTCTACGCCATTTGCCAAACCGACTTCATGGCAATTCCTGTCTTCTTTTTCTATTTTATAAACTTTAATATTCGGAAAATTCTTCGAAACATAAACCCTTATTTGCATAGGTATAAGGTCTTCAGGAAACTGGGAGTATTTACAATCAATTTCTGTCCATAAACCTTTCCGATCAAATTCAATCTTATTTCCATTCGTAAAAATTACTTCATAAGATTTGTCAAAAAAATCACTTTCCATCTTCACCAGCGCAACAGATTGTTCAGGAAAATGTTTCTTTATCAATTGTTGTGATTCTGCCGGCAACTGATTAAAAGTTATCGGTTTATCATCCGAAGCTACTGCTGATAAATGTATCGTCAAAAGACATACAATAATTGCTACAATCTTTTTCGTACTCATAATTTTTCTATTTTTATATTTACAACAAAAATACAGGGCAATCCTGAAAGAATTTTGGAATGATGCGATTTATCTCCAAAAACTTAAATGGAAATTTCAAAACAATGGAAATCATCCTTAAAATAATACTTAACAACTAAATTTTCCATGTCACAAATAGATTTCACCAAAGTCAATCCTAATCCTGTAGAACCTTCCTTTTTACTACCCTGATAAAACCGCTCAAATATCAACCTGGAATTAAGGGGAAAATTCTGACCCGTATTTTTTATAACAAACTTTGACGAAGATATTTCCATGTAGATCCGTCCATGTACAACATTATGAATATAGCTATTTTTCAACAGATTATTAATAAGCATACTGGCTAAAGTTTCATTGATCCGGACTCTGAATATACCTGTCTCTTTTATTTCCGTATAAACATCCATGGATGCATATACTTCTTTATAATCTTCAATATATCGACGGACAATCTCATTCAACTCCAGATCCTGTTTATCCTGAAATTGCCTGTTATCTATTTTATAAAGCAACAACAACATTTTATTCAGTTTCGTAATGTATCCCAAAGTACTGTATGTCTTTGACAACTCTTCCAACTGATTTTCAGTCAGAGTTTCATCTTCCATCAAAGTCTCCAGGCGATTACGGCATACGGCCAAAGGAGTCTGCATCTCGTGAGAAGCATTTCCTATAAACTGCTTTTGTTCTTCAAAAACCTCTTCCGCACGCTTCATATTACGCATAGCAGCCTCATTCAGTTTTTTAAACTCGGTAATATCCGTATCATTTTGCAAGGGAGAATTGTTCCCTCCCACATTATATTTATCCAACCACGCAAGCAGTTTATATAAAGGACGGTTACTCCGGTGATAAATCCAAACATTAATCGCAATAATTACAAACAGAAGTCCTAAATACAAAAAGATTATCCAGTAAAGAATAGCTTCTTTCAGGTCTTTTTTCTCAATAGTCGGAGTAGAAACAACCAATTCATAATATTTACCATCCTCATCGATATATATTGTCGTCAATATACGGGCCGGCTCCGTTTCCCGTTTCGTCGGGATGTAAACCATAGAGTCTACATAGCTGACATGAAGTCTGCTTTGCGCATATTCGGGAGTTACTTCCGAAAGGTAATACTGATTATTGGAATTACTACTTTTGGATGGCAACTCCTCCCCTGCCAGGAAACGAATGATCAGTTGCTCCGAATAATCTTCGAGCGAATCATCTACCTCATCATTTATTTCATCGATGATGGCAAAATAAAAAAATACGGCCCACAGCGCCAGAACAGCGCTAAGGGCGACAGAAAGGCGAATAATGATACGATAAATTAATTTCATATTCTCTTGTACAATTCTTTCAACACTTCCAACAAAGATAACGCAAGCCGAGAGGAGTACAAAATAAGTAAAACTTATTTTTATTTCCGAGGCGCAGACATCTTCAACAAAGTTAAAGATAACACAAGCCGAGAGGAGTACAAAATTATAATTAAATTCTGGAAAGAATCTGAATAGCATTATCTATGATCAGGAAAACAGAACAAAACTGAACATGATGTCCGATATCGAACACCGACCAAGAATAAAAACGATTAATAAACAGCATATTATACATTTGGCACACCATTTGAATATATTTTGCAAAATTCAAACAGAAATAAAATGGATCGCGAAATACCGAAAGAAGTAAAAAGAAAAAAACTTCGTCAACAGATTATAAAAATAAGCGCCGGCATCATTGGATTTATTGTATTTATTGTGTTTATTACATCAATTATGCAAACAACGCTTAAGCGCAAAGATTTGCATATCTCGAAGGTCGACCGGGGAGTTATCGAAGTATCAGTAAGCGCTTCGGGAAAAGTAGTTCCGGCCTTTGAGGAAATAATAAATTCTCCGATAAACTCACGCATTGTCGAAATCTACAAAAAAGGCGGAGACTCTGTTGACATCGGAACCCCGATTCTGAAACTGGATTTACAATCCGCGGAAACCGAATATAACAAGTTACTCGATGAAGAGCAGATGAAACGCCTGCAACTGGAACAGCTACGAGTCACCAACCAGGGCAAACTATCTGAGATGGAAATGAAACTGAAAGTATCACACATGGAAGTGAACCGTAAAGAAGTAGAATTGCGTAATGAACGCTATCTCGATAGTCTCGGAGCCGGTACGACCGACAAGGTACTTCAGGCTGAGCTCAGCTATAACGTCGGACAACTTCAATTGGGCGAAAACGAACAAAAATACAAAAACGAGCAAGCTTTATCGGAAGCCGAACTAAAAGTAAAAGAATTGGAACTAAGCATTTTCCGCAAAAGCTTAGCCGAAACAAAACGTACATTGGAAGACGCGCAGATACGCTCTCCGCGCAAAGCGATCCTCACTTATGTAAATAATGAGATAGGCGCGCAGATACAGCAAGGCAGCCGCGTAGCCATTGTTTCCGATTTAACAAACTTCAAAATAGAAGGAGAAATTGCTGATACTTACGGAGACCGTATCGCTGCAGGAAGCAAAACCGTTATAAAAATCGGAAATGAAAAATTAAACGGTATCGTAAGTGAAATCACTCCATTATCTAAAAACGGAGTCATTTCTTTTACTGTCCAACTGGAAGAAAGCAACCACAAACGACTGCGTTCGGGTCTTAAAACCGACGTATATGTAATGAACGCGATAAAGGACGATGTGATGCGTATAGCAAACGCTTCTTATTACATGGGAAAAGGTGAGTATGAATTATTCGTCATCAATGGAGACCAGCTTCTAAAGCGGAAAGTCATTCTTGGAGACAGCAATTTCGAATATGTAGAAGTCATCAGCGGCCTGCAGGAAGGCGACGAAGTTGTTATTTCGGATATGAATGATTACAAAGAGAAAAACAAACTCAAAATAAATGACTAATAATTTTCCATTAGCTAAAAATCAATAATAAACAGATAAATGATAAAACATTATTTCAAACAGGCATTACAAATGCTGAAAGAAAACCCTTTGGTGAATACGATTTCCATCCTGGGAACAGCTTTATCCATTGCTATGATATTAGTAATCGTTCTGGTATTTCAAATCAATAACGCCGGATATGCGCCGGAATCAAACCGCAGCAGAATGTTGTACGTCCCCGCCACAGAAGTATATTGCGAAGCAAAGACAACAAAAAACAGAGGAGCTATGTCGGCTGAAGTCGTAAAAGAGTGTTTTTATTCGCTCCAGGTTCCGGAAGCCGTTACTGCTAAAACAAGTGAAAAACGTCCGGTCTCGCTCCCTGAAGAACGTTTGTTTGCCGAATATGATATAACATACACAGATACCGGATTCTGGGAAATATTCGACTTCCGCTTTGTACAGGGAGCGCCATTCACAACTGCAGATTTTAACTCAGGACTCCCCCGGGCTGTAATTTCCGATGAAACAGCCCGCAAATTATTAGGAACCACTGATGTGATCGGAAAAAACATTGTTTTTGACTATATAACATACACCATCTGCGGAGTAGTCAAACAGGTGAATACTGCGGCAAAGGAAGCTTATGCAGATATCTGGGTGTCATACACGTCGAAAGCAGGACTTATTGAACAGGGATCTTCCTATGAAAACATGACAGGGTTTTTTAACATCGTCATGCTGGCAAAAAACAGCGCTGATTTTGATGACATTAAAATCGAGCTAAAGAAACAAACGGAAATGTACAACACAACAAAACAAGATTGCAAAGTTAGTTTTATCGGGAATCCCATTACACATATGGACATAGCAATAGGTTCTAACGGCTTTAGAAAAGTCTCTTTGAAAAATTATCTGGTAAATACAGGTTCTATTTTGTTGTTTCTTCTCTTAATCCCGGCAATCAACCTGATTAGTGTCGTGCTATCGTCCGTCAAAAAAAGGCGTGGAGAAATAGGATTACGAAAAGCTTTCGGGGCAACCAAAAAAGTTCTCGTACGACAAATCCTGTTTGAAAATATGATACTTACCGGCATAGGTGCGACTATCGGTTTCGGACTTTCATTCCTATTCCTGTATCTGAGCAGGTCTTTCATGCTGCCGGAAGGAGTCTCACTAACAGCCGACATGTTGTTCAAACCCGGACTATTTATATCCGTCCTGTTCTTCGCCTTTATGCTGAATATCCTGAGCGCCGGACTTCCTGCCCTGAGCATAACCCGCCAACAGATTGTAGAGGCGTTAAATGATACAAACAAGTAAAAAACAAAATATGATCAAGCATCTGTTAAAAATAATCTGGTCGCAGCGAAAAATAAATAGTTGGATTTTCGCAGAGTTATTGGTGGTCGTGTGTGCAGTCTGGTGGATGACCGACCAACTGTATGTGGATATGCGGACATACTACTCCCCAATGGGGTATGACATCTCAAATTCCTGGCGTTTCAAATTGGACTTTTTTAGTCCCGATGCAGCGGGGTATGTGTCTGAAGAAAATTATACATCATCGGGCAGTGAAGACCTGACCAAATTACAGCAACAAATCAAACAACATCCCGCAGTCGAAGATGTATGCATTTCTTTCTATTCGGCTCCGTATTCATTTGGTAATTCCTGGACAAATATCGAACCGGTAGACGGAGACACGACTTTTCGTGAACAAAGTTTTCAATGCCGGTATGTTTCACCGGAGTATTTTGATATGTTCCGCATAACGGATATTCAGGGAAATTCTATTACCCGGCAAGTAGAAGGCAAGCATAATCCGGTCATCGTATCGGAAGACATGGCTTTGAAATTTTTCCATACCAGGGATGTCCATGGAAAACAAATTAAATATCCAAGCGAAAATAGCGAGCGTATGACGATTGCCGCCGTATCGGTTCCTTACCGGGATAACGGGTTCCTGCGAAGTGAAGCTTTCTTTTATAAACTGATTACTCCCCAAAACATAAAAGACTTTTTCGGAGGAAAATCTGCTAAGTCTGCGGAATTTTGCGTACGGATGAAACAAGCTTTTTCACAGGAAGAAATGAACGATTTCCTTCGTGAAACGGGTGACCGGCTGGTTGTAAACAACCTATACGTATACAGCGCCAACTCCATCGAATATTACCGGAATATACTGATAAGCGAAAAAATCGACCAGCAAGACCGTAAATTATCCCTGATGGTCTTCTTACTGATAAATGTTCTTTTCGGTATCATAGGAACCTTTTGGCTACGCGGACAGTCACGCCGCTCAGAGGTAGGGCTACGTATCGCTCTCGGCGCCAATAAAATGAATATAAAATACTTTATGTATATGGAAGGACTGCTGATTCTTTTCCTGACAATACCCTTCACACTTGCATTTGCACTTAATCTAATTTTTCTGGATATGCCCGATACCTATCGGTTGCCCTATACAATCGGGCGTTTCCTGATCACCTATTGTGGAACTTACCTGCTGATGTCGGTTATGATCTGCATCGGTATCTGGCTTCCTGTACGAAAGACCGAACAAATCGCACCCGCGGAAGCATTACATTACGAATAATATCAAGCTAAAATAAAAAAATCATGATTAAATTAACAAATCTGGAAAAAATTTACCGTACAAAAGAAATTGAAACGGTAGCATTGGAAAATGTAAATTTAGAAGTACGCAAAGGAGAATTCCTTTCTATCATGGGTCCTTCTGGTTGTGGTAAATCTACCCTGTTAAACATTATGGGACTATTGGATATTCCAACAACCGGAAGCATAGAAATTGACGGAATTAACACTTCTCACATGAATGATAAAGAACAGGCTGCATTCCGCAACAAACAACTGGGATTTGTCTTTCAGAGTTTTCATCTTATCAATTCGCTAAACGTTCTCGACAATGTGGAATTGCCGCTGCTTTATCGTAAAGTTTCATCTTCCGAACGGCGCAAAACAGCAAAAGATGTTCTGGAAAAAGTAGGATTAAGTCATCGTATGAAACACTTTCCGACACAACTTTCAGGCGGACAATGCCAACGTGTAGCCATCGCCCGCGCCATCATCGGAAATCCCAATATTATTCTTGCTGATGAGCCGACAGGCAACCTCGACAGTAAAATGGGCGCCGAAGTAATGGATATCCTGCATACATTAAACGAACAGGACGGACGTACCATTGTGATGGTAACCCACAACGAAGATCAGGCAAAACGGACTAACCGTACCATCCGCTTCTTCGACGGCCGACAGATACAATAAGAACTGATAATCTAATAAAAACCTGGCTATGAGACTCTATTTTATACAGGCGATCGCAAACATCAGGGAAAATCCGCTGGCAAGTTTTCTTGTTATTTTAGGAACAGCTCTATCCGTGGCTATGATGTTGGTGTTGATATTGGTGTTCCAGATAAAAACATCTTCTTTCGCACCGGTTTCAGAACGCCACAGACTTCTTTACCTTGAAAAGATTGAAGGCCTTGATGAAAAAGGGAACGGATACATTGGCGGAGGAGCAATGGGATACCGCATAGTAAAAGACTGCTTCTATCCGATGAGCTCTCCGGAAAAGACCACAGCCGTATCCGCTAACACTTATTCCAAACGAACTGCCGTATCGGGAACGAAAACAATCCGTGAATGTGATATCCGGTTTGTAGATGCCTCTTTCTGGAGTGTATTCGACTTTCGCTTCATAAATGGGAAACCGTTTACAGAAGCTTCTTTCAACTCTGCCTTACCTGTTGCTGTCATATCCGACCGGGTCGCCCGCGAATTTTTCGGAACAACGGAAATTGCAGGAAAAACACTCCAATTAGATTATGTAGATTATGCCGTACAGGGAGTAGTCGTCTCCGTGAGCAAGGCCGTAGAAGAGGCTTATGGCGAAATATGGATTCCCTATTCCGTCAGCAGGGACATTATGACCGGCGATTTCGTTGAAGGGATCGGAGGACAACTACAGGTCTTCTTCCTCGCAAAATCACCTGCCGACTTTGATAAAATCCGGAAAGAAACGCAGAGCAGGATCGAAAGTTTCAATTCCGGACAAGAAAGATATAAAGCTAATATCTGGAAACAACCCATCAACAGCATACAGCGTATGTTTTACTTTGTCCAGGGCGACCGGGTTCATGGTAATGCCTCCGGAATGTTAATGCTGGCAGCTCTGTTTCTATTATTGCCCATATTCAACCTTCTGGGGATCATGATTTCACAAAATCAGAAACGACGACCGGAAATCGGTTTGCGAAAAGCCTTCGGAGCAACCACCTCCAGAATCGTGGGACAAAGACTAACAGAAAACTTCATTATAACACTAATGGGAGGTGTTATCGGACTTTTCCTATCGATTCTCTTCTTTTTTATTGCCAAAGACGGACTGCTCGAACGCACGGATGTCACCCTTCAACCGGGTATGATACTAAAGCCGGCCTTTTTCCTGACAACCTTAGTGGTTTGTATGCTGATAAACCTGTTATCGGCAGCCATCCCGGCCTGGAAAACCGCACGCTCACAAGTAACCGATTCACTAAACGCAAATATCTGATTAATAGATAATAAGTTATGATAAAGCATATTTTCAAACAAATATGGACGGAACGTCGCCAGAATAGTTGGATTACAATAGAACTGATCGTTGTTTTCTTCTTTTTACTGATTGCAAGTGATTTTATGTGGTTAAGAGTAAAGACCTATTACGAACCGACAGGGTTTGATATTGAAAATACATATATCCTTGCCTTAAAACAACTGGAACCGATCGCTCCCGATTATATCAGCCCGGAAAACAATCCGCAAACACCGATGGACGACCTGTCCGATCTGATCAGCCGGATCCAAACTTATCCGGATATTGAAACTTATTCCCTCTCCTATCACGCTTTACCTTATTCTATGAGCGGCATATGGAGTTCATTAAAAGTTGATTCCACTCATACCAAAACGATCCGCCAATGGGCAGTCACACCCTCCTATTTTGACGTATTTCATATCCGTACGTCAAATAATGAGCCATTCCACATTGAAAATCCCGAGCACAAACAAATCATACTGACCGAAGACATGGCAAACGTCCTTTTTGGAAGCGCACAACAGGCAATCGGAAAAAATGTATATTACAGCAGGAGTAGAGAAGAGGACACACCTTTTCGGGTCATCTCAGTCAGCACCCACTATAAACATCAGGAATTCCGGCCTTACGAAGGTGGTTTTTTTGAAATTCTCACCCTGCCGGAACTCGAGAAATGGGTTAATAAGAACAAGGTAACCAACGTCAACATTTGTGTACGCGTCCGTCCGGGAAGTGCGAAACATTTTGAACAAAACTTCATCGCAGATATGGGCGACCGTTTAAAAGAAAACAATCTGTACGTATCTTCGATCATACCTTCCGAAAAGCTGCGGAATGAGGTTGTCGACAAACGCGTTCAAACAGAAATCGTGCCGATGACGTATGTGATGATATTCGTCCTGATTACCGTTTTCTTAGGCGTTTTCGGTACCTTCTGGTTAAGAATCCGTCAACGGAGAAGTGAAATTGGTATACGCATGGCGATGGGCGCCGGCAGAGGCGTTATTCGTCATTCCATGATTACGGAAAGCTTTTGCCTGATAGCAATCGCCATATTGCCGGCTTTATTAGTCTATATCAACCTGTTGCATGCAAATATACTGGATACCTGGCGTTTGCCGTTTACTTTCGGCCGTGTTGCCATTGTTTTTGTAATCGCCCTGTTTGTAATAGTCATAATCGTAGCAAGCGGAACCTCCTACCCCGCACGTCAGGCAAGCCAGCTCAATCCGGTCGATGCTCTCAGGGATGAATAAATTTTATAAACAACCTATTAATTACTAATAATAAAAATATGTTACTACTCTATTTCAAACAAGCATGGAACCTGATCAAACAGGAAAAACTATTCAGTTCCCTGTACATCATCGGAACAGGATTATCTATTACGGTGGTCATGGTATTATCCATTGTTTACTACATCAAAATCGCAAATATATATCCGGAGACCAACCGAAATAGGATGCTCATAATCCAAAGTGCAGTAGAAGAAAGTCCCGGTGGCGATACAAGCAGCGCTCATCTTTCTTATAAAACGATCGAGAATTGTTTCCGGCCATTGCAGGACGCCGAAGCTGTTTCAGCTATCTACGAACCATGGGGAAAAGAACATTATGTACAACCTGACGGTAGTAAAGAACAGGTTCCTGTAACCGTCAGGTATATAGATAATAATTTCTGGAACGTTTTTTCTTTCCGGTTTCTTCAGGGCGCTCCATTTACAAAAGCCGATTTCCAGTCGGGCATACGTACGGCCGTGATTTCCGAATCCATGGCCAAACGTCTTTTTAGCACGATTGACGTGGTCGGACAATATGTATCCATGAATTTTATGCCCTACAAGGTCTGTGGCGTTGTGAAAGATGCCTCATTCGTTACGGGAACGACTTATGCGCAACTCTGGATTCCTTATACCGTTAATTCCGATCATAAGAATCACTTTGCAAAAGGAGGAGCCTTGGGACAATTCAAAGCATATATATTGGCTCCATCAGTAAACGAAGTTGAAAAAATCCGCAAAGAGGCCCTCGAAAATGCCCATAAATTTAACAGTACATTACCGGATAATATAGAACTTAAATTAATGGGGCAACCCGACCGGCATTGGCAGAGTGTTTTTCGCTTTACATCCAATCAGGAGCCTGATTTTACAAAAATAATCGGACAATATATCCTCATTTTTATGATTCTGCTCCTTATTCCGGGTATCAGCCTTTCGGGAATGACCGATTCCCGTATGGAACGCCGCTTATCCGAAATGGGTATACGCCGGGTGTTCGGAGCACCTGTGAAAACTCTGATGTGGCAGATTTTCTCCGAAAACTTCCTTTTTACATTGTTTGGAGGATTAGCCGGATTACTTTTTTCATATGTACTCATACTCATTAGTTCGGATTGGATTATGACCATAGGACAAACCTGGGGAGCCCAGACTCCTCCCGATGGGGTATTCTTGTTCACTCCGACGATGTTAATCAATATACCTGTCTTTCTGATCACTCTGGGAGTTTGTTTCCTTCTGAATATTATCACCGCAATGATTCCTGCCTGGCGTGCTTCACACAAGGATATCATTTTTTCATTAAACGCTAAACAATAATGATTATGTGGACCCCTGTACTAAAACAAATGTGGAACCGTAAACGCAGCAATTCATGGATTGCAGTAGAACTATTGCTGGTTTTCTGCCTTACCTGGTATATTGTTGATTTCTTGTTTGTATTGGCATACAATTATCATATACCTAATCACCGCAATGTGGTAAATACACTGCAGGTAAATTTATCTGAGTTTGACGAAAACCACCCGGAATATAAAACGGAAGCCAATGAACCTGAAATACTGGAAGCTAATTTTTCCCGCATCCTGCAAGCAATACGGACCTATCCGGGGATTGAATCTGTTGGCGTCTCCTTTGACGGTTCGACTCCGGGAGGAGGCAGCTACTGGGGTAGAGGATTCCGTAGTGCAAAAGATACAACACGTACTGCCAGTGGACAAGGTATAACCATTGATCCCGAAGAAGATTATTTTAAAGTATTCGGATTTTCGACGGATAACGGTAGTAAAATGATCTCAACGAAAGATTTTGAGTGGGTTCCGAACGGAGTCATCCTGAGCCGTTCTGTTGCAAACATTCTTTTCCCGGGAGAATCTGCCTTCGGACAGAAACTGAGCGGAGGGCGTGAAGAAAAGTTTACCGTAATCGGAGTAATTGACGACAACAAACGCCTGGATTTTTACCGTCCGCAAAACTACTTTTATCTTTCCAAAAGAATCAGCGCTGAAAATCTGAAAGGCGCCGAAATATCCGTGCGTTATCATTCATCCTTATCGGATACAAAATTCAGGGAACAATTCAATGCAGATATGACAAACTTGCTGAGGATCGGAAATTTTTATCTGCTGAGCATTATTCCGTATACTAAAATCGGACAAGATACAACAATGAATTTCGGAGTCAGCAATGATGTCAGAATACGTATTTATTTAATGATTTTTTTCCTGCTTTGTATTTTTCTATGTATTATGGGAACATTCTGGTACCGTATCAGCCTGCGTCCGAATGAAATAGGACTGAGAAAAGCTTTAGGCGCTACACGTATAAATATCCATTACAGTTTAATAATGGAAGGGATATGGCTTCTGCTTATCATTGTACTTCCTGCCATGTTAATAGAATATCAGTTTGTTCATACCGGTTTGATTGAGACATTGGGTAGAAACGGGGAACCCAATCCGGAATATCTTCCGGATCGTACATTCATTCGTTTTCTGATTACGAATGCAATTACGTTTATATCTATACTGATTATAATCATATCGGCTATATGGCTGCCCGCACGGAAAGGAGCATCGCTCGCTCCGGCAGAAGCCTTACATTACGAATAACAACTAAATATACAATACATTTTTTTCAAAAATCAGTCCGGTTCTGTAGAGATACATGACCGGATTTCTTCATTCTGCATCCTACGGAAAACATTCTATTCATGCAACAAACAAAATATCGTCTAAATTTTTAGTCAAAAAGTGTTCGAAAAATTTGTCGACTAAGAA
Organism: Tannerella sp.; assembly: GCA_031285685.1. GTDB lineage: Bacteria > Bacteroidota > Bacteroidia > Bacteroidales > Tannerellaceae > Tannerella. The sequence continues at coordinate 32,857 of JAITVS010000205.1, read as the reverse complement.
AATAGTCATATATTTGCATCGGAACGTTTTAAGTAGCGAGAGCAAAAGTGCGTTTTAGTGAGCGTAATAATATGCTTGCATAATTATTGCCGAGCGTAGCACTTTCTATTATATGAAAACGACTAATGTAATTGAACAATAAAAACAAATGACGATGCAACTGACAAAAGCAGAAGAACAGGTCATGCAGTACCTCTGGGAGATAGAAGAAGGATTAGTCCAGAATGTACGTGACTGCTTTCAAGATCCGAAACCTTCGCGCACCACGGTATCAACCATCCTTCGCATCCTGGAAACAAAAGGATTCGTCAGCCATAAAGCCAATGGCCGGGTCTACACATATTATCCGCTCATACGCAAAGATGACTATTCGAAACACCAGCTTTTCGGTATGCTGAAAAACTATTTCAACAATTCATTTGCTTCAATGGCTTCATTCTTTGCCAAAGAATCCGACATGAGCATCCAGGAAATGGAAGCCCTTCTTGAAAATACTAAAAAGGAACTGGAAAATAAATCCAAAAAATAAAGATAAAACACCATGGAAGCGTTTAGAATATACAGCCTGAAAGCAGCAATTATCCTGATATTATTTTGGGGTATCTATCGCTTATTTTTGCAAAAGGAAACGTTCTACCGTTTTAACCGCTTCTTTCTGTTAACCGGATTAATTGCGGCATCCGTACTACCTTCGGTCATCATCCGTTATGCGGTGGAAATAAACACCTCTCCGGTTATTCCAATACATATAATTACAGAAACAAACATACCATCTGCTGTCGAAGCCAACGCCAGAAAAAGTTCCGCATTTATAACGTTTTATAACCTCTACTTACCGGTAATCTATTTGGTGGTAGTATGTATAATGCTGATTGTGAAAACTGTCGGACTATCTCGTTTATTCCGGACCATCCGCCGGAACAATGGCACACGATACACAAACTACACGCTGATCGAATCATCCGAATTTGAAGGCTCTTTTTCCTTTTTCCGTTTTGTATTCATTCCTCAAAACTTAACCGAATCGGAAAAAAAAATCATCCTGAAGCACGAAGAAGCCCACATCATACAAAAACACTGGATTGATCTGTTTCTGTCAAATATTGTAAGCCTGATATGGTGGTTTAATCCGGTGATCAGGCTCTACGAAAAAGCGATCCGCAGCAATCATGAATATCTTGCCGATCAGGAGGTCCTGACTGATTACGAACAAACAGACTATCAACAAACATTGGTCAATCAATGGTTCAAAACGCCCGTTTTTCCAATAGTGAACTCTTTCTCCTATTCCAACCGTTTAAAACGAATCAATATGATGAAAAAAAATATTTCAAACCCATTGAAAAAGATTTTCGCATTACTCGTTTTACCCGGAATATGTCTGTTTCTGTGGTCATTCTCAGAGCCTGAATATATCGTAAAAAATAACAAACCGTCATCAGAAAAAGATATCTTCATGGATAATACCCTGACAACTGATAATGCGATTGAAATCAAACCCCTGCAAAATGAGGCAAACGCGATGTTAAAACCAACAGAAACTATTAATACAAAAACTACCAACAATATCGGAAAAGAGCAATCTCCAAAAGAGATGAAGCCTGAAAATAATGATACAACACATATCAGCAATCCCACCAAATTAGGTATTTCAGATCTGGATTCCATATTGGTGATTATCGACGGAGTAAAAGAGAAAGATGGTCTTAAGACGCTTAAACCGGAAAATATTGAGTCTATATCCGTACTGAAAAATCAGGCGTCCATTAAACATTATGGAGAAGAAGGGAGAAACGGGGTCATTTTAGTCACTACGAAAAAATCTCCTTTTGGCAAAGCTGATACCGTACACCAAAAAGAACAACCTGGCGCAGAAAAAGATCCGGAAATAAAAATTGTCGGTTACGGTTCAATGAATGATATGAACAATGACATTCTCAAATTACCACCTCTCTCAAAGCCGGTGTCTCCCCAAAGTCCATTATACATCATCGACGGAATAAAAAAAGACAGTCTTCATAATATCAACCCGGAAAACATTGCCTCCATATCCGTATTAAAAGACAATTCCGCCATTGAGATCTATGGCAAAGAAGCAAAAAACGGGGTTGTCTTAATTACGACAAAAGAAGGTCGGAAAACAGCATTTGAAAAAAACAGTTATGAGATCAAAGGCGTCGTTCTCGATGAATCCGGAAAACCGATCCGGAAAGCCCTGGTTAAAATAACCGACAATGATACTTATACCGATAACAACGGAGAATTTTCCCTTCACATAGTACCCGGTGATTGGTTGCAGGTTTTTGCCGAAAGTTATTCTAAAAAAACAGTCACAACAGAACAAGATCAAAAACAAACGTTCTTCCAAATCATCCTGATAAAAGAATAAATAAGACAGCTTCAATATAAACATTGAAATGGCATAAAGCATCTAAAAATCAGACACCTGATATTATTCCTGATAAACAATAAAAGCGAGCGTGAAATCATAGATATGATTCACACTCGTTTTATTTGTTTATCCAGAAAATCATCAAAAACCTGATCAGAACGAAATACGTTCAGGCATTTCAGCAATGCAGATTTCTGTATTTTTTAGGACCTGCAAAAGTTTCTGTTGTTGGAATTCTTCTTCACCCATTATAAATTTAGCTATTTTCATTTTGCTTCCGCCCATCGAACTTTTGAGCAACTCTGTCATGAAATCCACCTTTTTAGGATAATCTTTTACAGCATAATCCGCTATTTCGGCTGCTTCGGTAGCTATTTTAACCGCATCATCCAAGCTTCCGAGTTTATCGACAAGTCCATAAGCCAACGCTTGATTTCCCGTCCAAACTCTTCCCTGTCCGATCGCATCAATTTCGTCTTTTGTTTTGGAACGACCTTCAGCGCAACGGGTAATAAACAAATCATATCCTCGCTCCACAGATCCTTGTAACATTTTCGCTTCCTCGTCTGTCAAACCTCTCGAATGGGCACTTATAATAAAAGGAATGCGAAAAACACTACCACCGAAACCAGCATGTTTGTTTGTTTTTACTTCGTCAAAAGTGAATCCTATTTTTTTCGCCAATTCTTCGCCTTCGGGAATTAGGCTGAAAATACCGATCGAACCTGTCAATGTGGTCGGTTCGGCCACAATACATGTCGCGCCGCACGAAATATAATACCCGCCCGATGCGGCATAATCACCCATTGATACAACGACCGGCTTTTCTTTTTTCAAATCCTCAATCGCATTCCATATTTGCTCCGAAGCATAAGCGCTACCACCGGGAGAATTCACGCGGAGAACCACCGCTTTGACATCTTTATCTTCTTTTAATTTCTGTATCTCTGCCATGTACTTATGGGCAGAAATTATATTTCCCGACAGGAAATTAGAGTTATCATCGTTCATTACAATCGCACCATCGGCATAAAGAACTGCAATTTCGTTTTTACTTTTTTTATTTTTCCCATTCTCTGCGACACTAACCATATTCTTCACAGAAGCAATATTCAATTTACCTTCATCATTTGTTCCAGTCAGATCTTTCAGGTATTTTTCCATTTCAATCCCGTACATCAGCGTATCCACCATATCAAATTTCAGAACCGAATCTGCCTCATAAAAAAGAAGACTTTTATCCGCATATTCATTCAGGGTCTCCACTGAAATATGACGGCTCTCGGAAATATTCCCCAACCAATACGACCAAACATCATTCAACAAAGCAGATGACTGCTCACGGTTGGCATCGCTCATCTTATCTTGGATATATGGCTCCACAGCCGATTTGAAAGTTCCAACCTTAAACACCTGATACTTCACACCCATTTGCTCATACATCCCACGAGAAAATTGAACCTGCATTCTCAACCCATGAAAGCTTAGCGAGCCTTTCGGATTCATAATGATTTTATCAGCTGTGGAAGCCAGATAGTAGGTCCCTTGGTCATATGAATCGCTGTATGATACAACAAACTTTCCCGTTTCTTTAAAATCAACGAGCGCTTTCCGTACAGGTTCCAACGTCGCGATTCCGCTCGACAGGTTTCGGCATTTTAAATAAATTCCATTTACCTTATCATTCTCCTTCGCTTCCCGAATCGCTTCAAGTACATCATTCTGACCAGTCGAAGTCATTCCCATCAATGAATTCAACGGACTTTCACTTTTTCGCTCATCCAAACTTCCATTCAGATCAATCATTAATACGGTTTTATCCTTCAATACAAACTTCGAAGAGCCACTCATACTACCAGCTATACCTCCGATCATTGTGACACCAACAATCGAAATAATTAAAAAACCGATCAACACACCGGCTAAAGCGGCTACACATACTTTCAAAAAACTTTTCATATCTATCTATTTTTAACGTTTATAACAATTTACTATTCATCGTTCTTATACTCCAAAAGGTCGCCTGGCTGACATTTCAATTCTTTACATATTGCTTCCAGGGTAGAAAAGCGGATCGCTTTTGCTTTTCCCGTTTTCAATATCGAAAGATTGGCCGGCGTAATATCCACTCGTTCTGCCAACTCGCTCAGTTGCATCTTACGTTTGGCCATCATTACATCTAAATTTACTATAATCGACATACCTATCTAATTTTTACTTGTTTAAATCGTCAAGTCCTGTTCCTCTTTCAATCTCAGACCAACTGCAAATACCTCCGCGATAAGAAACGCAATCGCCCCAAACATCAAGAGATTACTTGCAAATGAAGATGTAATGATTTTATAGTTCTCTATCTCTATCAAATCCAAGGCCAAACGGTTAAAATATATATTGATACCGGATGCTACAACAAAAAGTATTGAAAATCCGATTCCGATCCTCCTGATTCGCCTCACATTAATCCATTCAAAAACAATTGATTTTCCCACAGCGATTGTCATTAATACAAAATTATAAACAACCATCAAAAAGCCTGCAAATAGTAGGATTACGCATGGCAAAAGCCACAAAAGTCTTAAACCATTCGGATTTTCTTTCATAGGAATACGCACATAAACTTCCATCATACGTGCGGGAATCCATTTTCCTGTTTTTTTGTTAAATATAGAATCCGGCATGGCCGAAAAATTTTCAGGATCAAGTGTCAAATAACAAGATTCATAGTGCTTTTCCACAGAGTCACTGTTATAACCTTCAATAAAACCATCTTTAAATGAAGGAAATCTATTGGAAATAGCGTCATAAAGAAACATCCCTAATGCTATACCAAAAAAAACTGTAATAACATGCATTCTTCTTTTCATAATTCGATATATTTTAGCTGTTAATCGTATATAATTTATCGTTTTTCGATATGCAAAGAAAAAAACTATTTTTGAAACCTCCAAATATTTTTATCGAAAAACGATAATTTTTTTTCGACAAAAGGATATTTAGTCCTCTTTTATCAATCAAAAGTGTCGTTAATACATTCTTCTTTAATCCTTTTATGAATAAAAAAACTGCCGATTTATTTAGAATATTTCTTGCAGGAATAAAATTTCGATTTTTTTTACGGCGTATTGTTTGATTTTATCATTTTTGGGGTACCTTTGCAAAAAAGAACTGTTAGCTCAGTGGGTTCAGAGCATTGCCTTGACAGGGCAGGGGTCGCCGGTTCGAGTCCGGCACGGTTCACTGATAATAAACCATCGGGAGCTTCATATCGAACACTTTGTCCGAAAACGAACACTCCGCCAAAAAGCAAAAGCCACATCCTCAAAACATTATAATCATGGCACAGCATTTGCAAACTACTGGTAAAAATTATCAGGATGGGACGATTACATTTATCAATAGCTCTTTTATGGTTGATTCTTCCGCCACTGCATGCGGAAGACGGCAACAATACAATCAGACTTACACTGAAAGATGCTATCACATTAGCACAATTACAATCCGTAGATGCCGCTGTTGCACTAAATGAATTAAAAACCGCTTATTGGGAATATCGCACACATCAGGCAGATCAACTTCCGGAAGTAAATTTTACCGGCACGCTTCCTTCATACAATAACAACTACGGTAAATATCAGCAATCCGACGGTTCTTATACCTATGTTCAGAATAACTGGTTGGGAATGAGCGGAAAAATATCCATTGACCAGAATATCGCTCTGACAGGAGGTACAATTTCCCTCAATACATCACTCGACTTCAACCGCCAATTAGGAAAAGGCGCCTATAATGAATATATGAGTATACCTCTCAGTGTTACATTCATCCAACCGGTCTTCGGTGTGAACAATCAAAAATGGAAACGGCGGATAGAGCCCGTACGTTATAAAGAAGCCAAAGCAGCATATATTGAAAATGTAGAAGATGTGACATTAGCAGCCATCTCGTATTTCTTCAACCTTTTACAAGCAAAAGAAAACCTGTCTATATCCATTCAAAATCTGGAAAATGCGAACAAATTATATGACATTGCCATTGCAAAACGAAAAATCGGACATATTTCCGAAAATGAACTGATGCAACTGGAATTATCCGCATTACAGGCTAAAGGCATCGTAACAGAAGCTCAATCAAACCTGAATGCCCGTATGTTTCAGCTACGTTCATTTCTCGGCCTGAGCGAACAGGATGTTATAGAACCGGTTATTCCCGAATTGGCCCCATCGTTTAGAATGAGTTATAGCGATGTTCTTGAAAAAGCGCATGAAAACAATTCTTTCGCTCAAAATATCATGCGCCGTCAATTGGAGGCTGATTATGCCGTGGCCTCCGCCAAAGGAAATCAGAGAAGCATAAATCTATATGCTTCAGTCGGGTATACAGGAAAAGATATAAATGTCGAAAAAGCATATGAACATCTGAAAGGAAACCAGGTGGTTGAAGTCGGTGTAAGCATTCCCATTCTTGACTGGGGTAAACGCAAAGGCAAAGTAAAGGTTGCCGAATCAAACCGGGAAGTCATACTGTCACGAACAAAACAAGAGCAGATGAACTTTAATCAGGATATATTCCTGCTGGTTGAAAATTTCAATAATCAGGCAGGTCAGTTGGAAATTGCCGGACAGGCTGATAAAATCGCAGAAAAACGGTATAATACATCCATCGAAACATTCATGATCGGAAAAATCAATATCTTAGACCTGAATGATGCGCAGAATTCTAAAGACGAAGCCAAACTGAAACATATCCAGGAACTGTACAAATACTGGAACTATTTTTACAATATCCGTAGCGTTACTTTATATGATTTTATCGCCGACAAAAATTTAGACGCAGATTTTGAAGAGATTATCCGAAAATAAGCAAGCTTATTTTGTACTGTATTCGATTTGCACTACATTTTGCAAAAACAGAATGTAGGCGGCATCTCAACAATAAAAATAAGCAAGCTTATTTTGTACTGTATTCGATTTGCACTACATTTGCCTATATAAACTCACAATGACAAGAAAAATCGAAAGGGTTTCCATATGATACTAATAGTAGATGACGATTCAGCCGTTCGTTCTTCGCTAACGTTTTTATTAAATCGTGCCGGTTATGATGCGCAAGCCGTTACGACCCCGGAAGATGCGTTAAGCATTGTGAGAAAGATTGCTCCGGAACTTATCTTAATGGATATGAATTTTACACTTACCACATCAGGAGAAGAAGGCATCAAGCTCCTGAAACAAGTGAAAATTTTTCAACCGGACGTGCCTGTTATTTTAATTACAGCCTGGGGTTCCATATCATTAGCGGTCCAGGGAATGCAGAAGGGAGCATTTGATTTTGTTACGAAACCATGGAATAATCAGTTGCTATTAAATTCCATTAAAACAGCAATCGAACTAACGAAACAAAAAAAAGAACAATCCGGTCCGTTCAATCGGATTGAGGCTGATAAAAAATTCCGGTTCGATAAAATAATAGGAAAAAGCGAAGCTTTATTAAATATTCTGGATACGATCTCGCGAATTGCTCCAACCAATGCGTCAGTCCTGATAACCGGAGAAAGTGGGACAGGAAAAGAACTCATCGCGGAAGCTATCCATGAAAACAGCACGAGGGCAAAAGAAGCTTTTATCAAAGTAAATCTGGGAGGACTCTCCCAGAGTCTTTTCGAAAGTGAGATGTTCGGACACAAAAAAGGTGCGTTCACGGATGCACACATGGATCGGACCGGGCGATTTGAGATGGCAACAAAGGGACTATTTTCCTTGATGAAATCGGAGATCTCGACTTATCCTGTCAGGTAAAACTGTTGCGTGTCCTTCAGGACCAGACATTCGAAGCGCTTGGAGACAGCCGTCCGAAGAAAGTCGATGTGCGTGTAGTAAGCGCGACTAACCGCGACCTGAGGGAAATGGTTAACAGCCGCACTTTCAGGGAAGATCTGTTTTACCGGATCAACCTGATAACCATCCATCTTCCACCATTGCGGGAACGTATTGAGGACATTCCTTTATTAGCGTCTTATTTTGCGGATAAACAAGCCCAAAGTAATGGAATAAAAAAAATAAAATTTACCCCCGATGCAATTGCTTATTTAAAGAAACAGCCTTATCCTGGAAATATCCGTGAATTAAAAAATCTCGTCGAACGTACCCTGCTTGTTTCCGGAAAAACAGAATTGGACGTCTCCGATTTCGAGGCTCAAAATCAAAACGGGCAAACAAACAAAACCCAAACGACACTATCCGGGCTCACCCTCGATGAAATCGAAAAACAAACAATCATCCAGGCAATCGGAAAATATTCCGGAAACCTGTCACACGTGGCATCAGCCCTTGGTATCAGCCGGGCCGCATTATACAGAAGACTTGAAAAATATGATATAACAATTGACAACGTTCTTTGATGTTAAAAATCAAATAATGTAAGAGTAAAGTAACAATAAAGAAGAAACGAACCGACCTCGTGCGGTGAGCCGTTAAGTAGCGACGGAGGCGTCAAAAATCTATGCTGTTTGAGCGAAGCGAGTTACATAGATTTTAGCCGACAGAGCGTTAAGCTTAACGATGCGAAGCACACGAAGTCTTGACTTTTTGGTTCTTTTGGGTCAAGACAAAAGAACGAAGCACAAAATGAGATTAAAAGGAATGTTTTGGATCTTAACGGCCTTATTGCTGACCATATTGGCAATAATAAGCTATTATGTCTTTTACGCTTCTTCTTATTATATTTTCCTGGCAATGGAAACGCTCGTAGTCATCACGGCGATTTATCTTTTTATCTTTTACCGGCGGATCATCAAACCTTTACAGATCATCGGAGATGGTATGGAGCTCCTAAAAGAACAGGACTTCAGTTCCCGCCTGCGACGGGTCGGACAAGCCGAAGCAGACCGGATTGTCGATGTCTTCAATAAAATGATGGATCAATTAAAAAATGAACGACTTTACCTGAGGGAACAAAATCATTTTCTGGATCTCCTTATCAACGCCTCACCCATGGGCGTTATCATTATGGATCTGGATGAATATATCCAATCTGTGAATCCCGCGACTTACAAAATTTTCGGATTAAAACCTACAGAAAATATAACAGGAAAAAAACTGACAGAGACTGGTTCCCTGCTCGCAAAAGAAATCACCTCCATAAAAAAATACGATTCGGAAACCATACGATTAGGTGACGCCAGCATTTACAAATGTACCCATTCCTCATTCATTGATCGTGGATTTCAACATTCTTTCTATTTGATTGAATCATTGACCGAAGAAGTCTTCAAAGCTGAAAAAAAAGCATATGAGAAGGTGATCCGCATGATCGCGCATGAAGTAAACAACACGACCGCCGGAATAACCTCCACACTGGATACACTTCAGGATACATTTAAGGACGTTCAAAACAGCGGTGATATACACGAAGTGCTTCGCATCGCTATCGAGCGCTGTTACAGTATGAGCCGTTTCATCACTGATTTTGCGGATGTTGTACGCATTCCTGAACCGCAGCTTCAGGAGCATGATTTGAATATCCTTGTTTCATCCTGCAAATTATTTATGGAGAATGTATGCCGTAACCGTAATATACAAATCATCATGGAACTTTCCGGCGTTTCCCCCATCGTAAAGGTAGATAGTTTGCTCTTAGAGCAGGTTCTGGTCAATATCATAAAAAATTCCGCCGAATCAATCGGTAAAGACGGAAAAATACTTATCCGCACGACAAATAACCCAACCTGCCTTGAGATAACCGACACAGGAAAAGGTATTGACAAAGAGACGGAAACAAAACTTTTCAGTCCTTTTTTTTCAACCAAACCAAACGGACAAGGTCTTGGACTTATGTTTATCCGCGAAGTGTTACTGAAACATGGCTACACTTTCTCTTTATTTACCGATACCGACGGACTGACACACTTTCGGATCCGGATGTAAAACGATCCGGATTTCATATACATCCGTTTTTTTTCTATTTTTGCAATCTATTACAGAAACGCTTATGGGAAAAAACAAATTACAGAAATTTGATGATATGGCGGAATTCCCGCATGTATTTCAATATCCTTTTGCCGTACTGCAGTCCGGAGGCGGATGTCCGTTGAAAGGACGATGGAATAAAGAAGTATTTAAAAATAATAATCCTTTAGTGCTCGAACTCGGGTGCGGACGCGGTGAATATACTGTGGGACTCGGACAGCTGTATCCGGAAAAAAACTTCATCGGTATTGATATAAAAGGTGCACGTATGTGGGCGGGAGCTAAAGATTCGTTGAAAGCGGGAATGAAAAACGTTGCCTTTCTCCGGACCAGCATAGAACTGATATCCAATTTCTTCGCACCGGAAGAGGTTTCGGAAATATGGCTGACTTTTCCTGACCCGCAAATGAAAAAAGTCAACAAACGTCTGACAAGTACACGCTTCATGAAACTCTATCAGGAAATCTTATCCGAAAAAGGCCTGATACATCTTAAGACCGACAGCAATTTCATGTATGCCTACACATGTGAAATGATAAAAGCAAACAAGTTTCCCGTGCAGGTCTGTACACATGATCTCTATCATTCTGATATAGCAGATGAAATTCTGTCGATACGGACATTTTATGAACAGCAATGGCTCGACCGGGGACTAAATATCAAATACATCCGTTTCGTATGCGAACCGCGCGAGACACTAATAGAACCCGATGTGGAAATAGAACCCGATCCCTACAGAAGCTATAACCGAAGCCGCCGCAGCAATGGAGAATAAAAAAATAATAGAAATTAAAAAGGGAGCGAAGCAGCTACCAAACAACCAATCTCTATGGCAAGTACAGGTGACACATCAGACACACCGGAAGCTAAGAAATACGACAAATGACCGACCTCGTGTGATGAGCCGTTCAGTCAGTGGAGACAGCGTCAAAAATCTATGCTGTTTGAGCAAAGCGAGTTACATAGATTTTAGCTGCCGGAACGTCCGGCTGAACGAGCGAAGTACACGAAGTCTTGCTTTTTTGGTACTTTTTTAGCAAGAAAAAAGTACAACCCCAAACCAATTAAAAACAATAAAAAAATGACTCTTTATCCAAAACTCATATTAGAAGCATTAGAAAACGTACGTTATCCCGGCACAGGAAAAAACATCGTTGAAGCCGGAATGGTTGAAGACAACATCCGCATTGACGGAAACAAGGTTTCTTTTTCGATCATCTTTGACAAACCGAATGATCCGTTTATTAAATCCGTTATAAAAGCGGCCGAAACATCCATTCTTACTTATGTATCACCGGATGTGGATATCAAAGGGAATATCTCCGCAAAAGCCCTGCAGGACGCACGTCCCGAACCGGAAAAGCTTCTTCCTGAAGTAAAAAACATAATTGCTGTCGCATCAGGCAAAGGCGGAGTCGGCAAAAGTACCGTATCGGCGAACCTGGCTGTGGCGCTTGCCGGGATGGGATATAAAACAGGACTTCTCGACGCCGATATTTTCGGCCCTTCACAACCAAAGATGTTTAATGTCGAAAGCGCCAAACCATACCTTGAAAAAGTGGGTAACCGTGAACTGATACAACCGGCAGAAAATTATGGAGTAAAACTTCTTTCCATCGGCTTTTTTGTCAATAAAGAAGATGCCGTTCTATGGCGTGGTTCCATGGCCAGTAACGCACTTAAACAACTAATCGGCGATGCGAATTGGAGAGAACTCGACTATTTGCTCATAGACCTTCCTCCGGGAACAAGTGATATTCACCTTACACTTGTACAAACACTTGCAATAACAGGCGTCGTCGTAGTCACTACTCCACAGGAAGTAGCCCTTGCCGATGCACGTAAAGGAATCAGTATGTTCACCGGTGATAAAGTAAACGTTCCCGTACTTGGCCTTATCGAAAACATGGCCTGGTTTACTCCGGCGGAATTACCCGAAAATAAATATTATATCTTCGGAAAAGAAGGCGGCAAACGATTGGCGGAAGAACTAAACATTCCTTTGCTGGGACAAATACCCATCGTTCAGAGCATTTGTGAAAGCGGAGACGCCGGTTCTCCCGTCGCATTGAATCCTGATACCTTAACCGGCTCTGCTTTCCGGAAACTGGCGGAGAACGTTGTTGAACGTGTTAACTACCGGCACGAATACCTGTCTCCCACAAAGCGTGTGGAAACTCACAAATAGCCGATTTTCTTTAAATAATCAGATACTCTAACCTGCTCTTCGTTTGCGAAAGTTTCAACCGGACTTTCGCAAATACCCTATTTGTGGGGTATTATTTCATGCAATTATTCCATTTTTTTGTATCATAATAATTAAGAATATTTTTTAATCTTGGTTAATAGATTTAGAATGTTTATTTGATATCAAACCGTCAAATCTTCTTCTTCATAAATATTTGATAATTAATATCATACTGAAATATAAATTGCATTTTAATAACGAATAAACTTTTTTGATTATGAAAAACTTAAAATTTAAACTCAAAGCATTTGCTGCTCTCATCATTGTCTCATTACTATTCACCGGTTGTCCTGGTGAAGACAAAGATCCGGACACATTATCAGTAACACCAACCAGGCTTAGCTTTAAGGCAGACGATACGGAAGAAAAATCCGTGGAAATCACCACTAATGTTTCTTCCTGGAACTATAAAGAAGAATCAAGTGATTGGATAGATGCTTACCGAAAATCCGACAACAAGCTTTACATTAAAGTCCGGAATCACACAAACACCAGCAGTTCACGTACTTCAAAAATCACAATCAGTGCCGGTGATGCCACACCTGTTGATATCACCATTGAACAGAGTGCAAAAGAGATCAACAGCTTTTCCGTCAGTCCGACTTCTTTATCATTTCAAGCCAGTGAAACAGGTGATAAAACGATCGCGGTCAATACCAACGCTGAAAATTGGGATGCCATCTCCGACGCATCATGGATAACACTCACCAAACAAACCGGAACACTGAAAGTGACCGTTGGCACCAAAAACACGCAGACAACAGAACGTACGGCAAATATTAAAATCACAGCCGGAAACGCTCCCGATATCACCGTAAAAGTTACACAAGGAGCCGCGACCACTCTTTCTGTAAACGCAACTTCTCTTTCATACGAAGCCACAGAAACCGGCGAAAAGAGTGTCGCGATCTCAACCAATGCTTCGAGCTGGAGCGCAACGGCAAGTGCGTCCTGGATTACATTATCCCAAAGTGGCAATACACTGAAAGTCAATGTTACATCAGCAAATACCAACACCTCGGCACGCAACGCCAACGTCACCATCACAGCAGGAGATGCGACTCCGGTCGTTATTTCGGTAACGCAGGCTGCCGCGACTTCACTATCCGTCAATCCGACTTCTCTTTCTTACGGCGCCTCCGAAACAGGGACAAAAAGCGTCACTGTCACGACCAATGCTTCAAGTTGGGATGCGACAGCAAACGCATCCTGGATCACACTTTCCAAAAGCGGTAATACATTAAGTGTTAGAATATCATCTGCAAATACCGCCACTTCGACACGCAGTGCGACCATCACTGTTACAGCAGGAGATGCCGCAAGCACTACACTGATCGTGACACAAGCTGCCGCAACCGGCACGCCCGGTGGAATTGTAAAAAGTTCATATTCGGCAACAGGAACAGTGTTCTTTTCGTCGCTTGGCAGCGCTACAAGCTGGAGTGGAATAATCACCCCTTATGGTTCTTCCGGCAGTAAGACCTATTCAATCACCAACTGGGGAAATGAAGGAATTACGGTATGGTTAGACGAAAGTAATGGAAAAATAATGATGGATATAACTACGTCCGTAGCGCATACCAGCGGCTACACTCACTATGGTTACTTCCGCGCAGGTATTGTAGTTAATGGAGTCTTAAATGTCATTTCCGACTATGTACACCCTGTAAGCTATAATTCTTCAACAAAAGTACTCGACTTCTCTTCAACGACATTCCAGGGATACCAGGTGTACGTCGGAATCGCAGCCTATAAATCAGGGGTTTTAGATGACTTTTTTACCAATTTTTATCGATCCGTAAAGTTTTCTCTGACCTCAACCTCATCCGCATCTCTGTCTGACGAAGCGCCGATGCTCAAGTCGGCAGCGAGCGCACCAATACTCAAATCAGCGACCAAAAGAGACTACACTTCTGTCAGAGAAACAACGATGGCCGAATTCATAAAAACGTATGGTAAAAACACAAAATAACAAATGATGAACAGGATTCTCCATTTCATCCTGATCACTATTGTCCTATCCGCCTTCTCCGGATGCAAAGATGATGAAAACTACAACACACTGCATCCGGATGAAGGAGGGATTATACTGACAATGGATTGGTCGTCAAATATCGAAGACGTCATTCCACCGACATATCAGGTTGATGTAATCACCGCGTCCGGAAAAAACAAATCTTTTGAAAATCTGAGCGAAACCACCCTTCAGTTAGTCGTAGAGCCGGGAGATGCGATGTTATACATTTATAACAATGCCGGATTTATTTCCGTAAGCGAAGAAAAAGCGCTCATCAGCAATGTCGGAACCGGCATTGCTCCTAATCCCGGATTATTTTATACGTACACAGCGCACGTTTATACCGAACGTGACCAGGATATCAATCATACGGCACTGATGAAGCGGCAGACGGGAGAATTAAAAATATCCATTGCTGTTAAACCGGCCACCATGCTTGACAAAGTAAAAACGATTAAAGCTGAGTTAAATGGCATGGCATCTGAGCTGAATATGCAGACGAACATTCTTTCAGCTCCTGCCACCACATCTTTTACATTCTCCCGAAATTCTTATTATGCGACAGCCGTCATACAAACATTCGGCTTTGTGCCGTCCGAAAAGCAACAACTCCGATTGGATCTCGAATTCGAAAATGGGAACACGACAAACCTGACAAGCGATCTTACACCGTTATTAGATGGTTTTCAGTTGTCGAAAAACTCTCTCTTTTCGTTGAATGCATCCTTATATGTTGATGAAAACGCATCCTCTGCAAGTCTAAGTAACTGGGAACGCAATGCAGAAAGTCGCTATTTGTCAGTTTTTCCGTCTGAAATCAATCTCCCATATACTACCTGCGTTGAATCTGTAAATATTGTTACCGACCAATCATCGTGGGAATTCAGTGTCGTAAATACAGGCGATTGGCTCAACGTAACAAAAGCAGGTACACAATTAATTATATCAGCTATCCCGAATACAGATAAAGACATACGACAAGCTACGATTCATATTTCTGCCGGGGGGTTGAGTGAAAGTATTACGATTAGCCAAAATGTACATGAAACCGAATACTATTCCGACAAAGAGGTGGTCAAATTACAAAGCGCCACAACCGGCAACGGAGTAAATATTGTCATGATGGGTGACGGATACACTTCAATAGATATGGCCAAAGAGACCGGCAAATATGAGCAGGATATGCGTGCAGCGACCAAACATTTTTTTTCGGTTTACCCTTATACCGAATACAGGGATCATTTCAATGTATACATGGTGACTGCCATATCCAATGAAGAAGGCATTAGCATCCGATCAACAAACACAAAAGTTGATACCCGATTCGAATCTGTCTGGGAAGGAGGTCTTTCTACCGGAATCAATTGCAGTCTGGAAAATGTGGTTGAATACCTTAACGCGGTTACCGAACTTGAATCTGCCGACATCAATGATATATCCGTGATCATGCCTATTAACGCATCTATATATGCAGGAACCTGTGCTATGTACCTGTTTAATCCTCTTCCTGCGGAAATCGGCTATGGAGAAGGATTCTCAATCAGTATGTGCCCGGTAGGCAGCGCATTCGAAAAAATAGTGGTTCATGAAGGAGCAGGCCATGGCTTTTCCAAAGTAACCGACGAATACATTTATTATTCGGGGAAAACTATTCCTGAAGAAGATAAAGACATCATTAATAACTTCAAAACCTATGGATGGTGTGAGAATGTAGATTTCTACAGTGATATTAAACAAACGTCATGGAAAGGTTTTGCCGATAATCCGAAATATAATATGGTCGCCGCTTTCGAAGGAGCAGATATGTATGCAAAAGGCATATGGAGGCCCGAATACAACAGTTGCATGAACGACAATGTCCCTTATTTCAATGCCCCAACCCGCTGGGCGCAGGTAAGACGTATCAAAAAGCTGGCAGGATTCAATTATTCTCTTTCTCAATTTCTGCGGGATGATCTTATTCCGGAATATCCTTCGGATACGCGGAGTCATACGAAAAATCTAAAACCACTGGGGGCACCTGTCATGAAAATATTAGACAAAAGTCGAATCAAACGCTGGTGACTTCACACATAGATCAGGCCTGAATAAAAAAGCTGTTTCCGGAAATGGAAACAGCTTTTCTTTAATATCACTTGTTTTGTTTTTGTTACTTTTTAGCTGTTGCAGGTTCAAGTACGATACCCTTTTTTGCCATACGACGCTTCTGTATTTCATAAGCGATCGGTGTAGCGATAAACAAGGTAGAATATGTTCCGACAAGAACACCAAGCATGATTGCAAAAGTAAAACTACGTATTGTAGTACCACCCAACAGGAATATACATAATACAACAACAAATGTTGACAATGTAGTATTGAATGTACGTGATAAAGTAGAATTCAATGCATCATTTATAACCTGGTAACGATCACGTTTCGGATAGTCTTTTATCGTCTCACGGATACGGTCAAATACAACCACGGTATCATTAATAGAGTAACCGATAACCGTAAGAATTGCCGCAATAAATGTCTGATCGACCTCCATAGAGAATGGAAGAATCTTCCATAACAAAGTATAAAATGCGATTATACATAATGTTGTAACAAATACCGAGACAAATACCCCGATAGAAAATCCCCAGTCACGGAAACGTATCAATATATACAAGGCCATACAGAACATAGCAATAATAACCGCCATCACTGCACTGTTCTTTATATCGTCAGCCATACTTGGCCCAACCTTCTGGGAACTTTGTATGTATTGGTCTGTAAATTGCTGCAAGGTAGTTCCTGCAGGAAGAAGTTCTTTTACTCCTTCATATAATTTCTCATTTATTTCCTCATCAACAGAAGCGCTATTGTCTCCTATTTTATAGTTGGTAGACACACGGACCTGATTTCCGGAACCGATCGTTATAACGCTGACAGATCCGTCTAATTGTTCATCAAGAGAATTGCGCAGATCGTCTGTACGGACATCCTGATCAAAACGTATGATATAATTACGACCTCCCGTAAAATCAATGCCGGCATTCAAACCGATTGTCATCATCGATATTGAACCGAGAACAATAATAACCATAGGTATCAGATATCCTATCTTGCGTTTACCAAGGAAATTAAAACTCGGATTAACAAGGAAGTTTTTAGATAAGCCGGTCGTAAATGTCAGATTTTTAATTTTATCTTTTGACAACAACCATTCATAAACAAGACGTGTCAGGAATACTGCAGTAAGGAATGAAACCGCAATACCGATTAATAGTGTCCACGCAAAACCTTTGATCGGACCCGTACCGAAAATAAACAGTACAATACCTGCAATCATCGTGGTTATATTCGCATCAAAAATCGCGGAAAACGCATTACTATAACCATCGGCAAGCGCCCTGGCCAATTGCTTCCCTGCACGCAACTCTTCTTTGGTACGCTCATAAATCAACACATTCGCATCGACCGCCATTCCGAGAGTTAGCACCATACCGGCAATACCCGGCAATGTAAGTACGGCTTTAAACGAAGCTAAAATACCAAGTGTAAAGAATATATTCAATAACAAAGCGCCATTTACGATCATACCCGGAAGAAGGCCATAAATAGCACACATATAAATCATCAGGATAACCAATGCCACAGCAAAAGAAATAACACCGGCATTAATCGCTTCCTGTCCAAGTGACGGACCCACAATGTCTTCTTGTACGATATTAACCGAAGCGGCCATTTTTCCTGATTTCAATACATTAGCCAAGTCCTTCGCTTCTTCAACGGAAAAATTCCCCGTAATTTGTGAGCGTCCGCCTGTAATCTCCACCTGTACGGTAGGAGCCGAATATACAAGATCATCAAGAACGATCGCTACACTACTACCTATATTTTCTTTCGTCAAACGCGCCCATGCTTTTGCACCTTCAGCATTCATCTCCATACTAACCACCTGTTGTGCTCCACGGCGCATGTTATCCTGAGAAAAATCCGCGTTGGCATCCGTTACCACATCTCCGCTCAACGCAGGTGAACCATCACGGTTTGTTACTTTCAACGCGTATAATTCAAAATATTGCTCGTTTTCATCACGGGATTTTACAGCCCATCTGAATAGAACCTTATCAGGCAATACTTCCCTGACCTGCCTCAAATTAAGTAAACTATCTACTTTTGCCATATCCTGCTTGCTGGCAACTCCTACGACAGGACCCGGAATAATCTGTCCGTTATAGACGTTAGGCATAAGAATTGAAAACAGGGGATGTTGTTTGGATAATTCATCTGCTGATTGAAGAGCATCTTCATTCTCTGTTCCGAATTGGTCTAACAATGAATCGGCCTCCGAAATGACATCGGCAAGTGCATCCGGTGATGCTATCGCTGTAGTATCAGAAGCCGCAACTGAAGTATTATCCGTATTCGCAGAATCTTCCCCCTCCGATGTCTGATCTTCCATCATCCGGGCCAAAACCATATCCGCTTCATTCAAAGAATTGTATAACTGTGAAAAATCATACGTTTCCCAAAACTCAAGATTTGCACTTCCCTGAAGTAATTTACGTACACGTTCAGGCTCTTTAACCCCCGGCAATTCGACCAAAATACGACCATCCGTTTCAAGACGCTGAATGTTAGGAGACACAACGCCAAACCGGTCTATACGCGTACGTAATACATTAAATGAATTATCAATCGCACTCTTCAATTCGCTGCGCAAAACAGAGATAACCTGTTCGTCAGAACTCTGAAGAGTAATTTTATCCTTCAATTCAAATGTACTGAAAATGGCCGACAAACTCGCACCCGGATCTATTTTCTTGTACTCTTCAACAAACAGATCGATGAATCCTCGCTGACTTGTTGACTGACGCGCATACGCGGCATCAAGGGCCT
The DNA here is from genome assembly GCA_031285685.1 of Tannerella sp. GTDB lineage: Bacteria > Bacteroidota > Bacteroidia > Bacteroidales > Tannerellaceae > Tannerella. The sequence goes on along the minus strand of JAITVS010000205.1, from coordinate 13,367 downwards.
TGTTGAAATTCTCATCCTTATTATTGTTTGAAAGTGAACGGATTGCATCTGCCACATTCAATTCAAGGATAACATTCATACCACCTTTCAGGTCCAGACCCAAAGTAATTTCATTCTCTCTACATTCTTTTAATGTATAACCCAGCCATACTTTCTTGTTGGCCAGAGAATCCAGATAATAGCTTTCTTTTGCTGAATCTCCGTTCGCATAAACCGCCGCTTCTTTGTTATATTTATTTGTCACAAAAGAAAATGACAAATAGAAAATACATACTAACGCCAGCAAAATCGCGAATACTCTTACAAATCCTTTGTTTTGCATTGATTTCTATATATTTATGTTATTAGTTTAATTTTTGTTCGTATTTTTTCAAGGTGCAAAGATAGACTTTTTTTCATTGCAACATAGATTTTTACGCATTTTTTTTAGCTATATGTATAATTATACTTATTCTTGTTTGTTTTTTTATATCTTTGGCGGATTCAATGATTCGAAAACATCACATTCATGAACAAACTATTTATCATTCTAATCGGCTTTATTTCATCCGTTAATACATTCTCAAAACAAGTCGATACGATAGAAATTTCAAGCCCTTCTATGGATATGAAAGTAAAAAACGTCATCATCCTTCCCGCTGATTATGAGAGCAAAAAAAATCTTCCTGTGCTATACCTGCTTCATGGATATGGAGGCAACCATAAATCATGGATACAGATAAAACCGGATCTTCCTGAATTGGCAACACAATACAATATGATCATTGTTTGTCCGGACGGAAAAAATTCATGGTACTGGGACAGCCCTGTAAATCCGAAAATGAAATACGAAACCTACGTATCCGAAGAACTGACAGGGTATATCGACAAGAACTACAAAACAAAAAAAAACAGGTCGGGACGGGCGATAACGGGACTCAGTATGGGTGGTCACGGAGGATTATGGCTCGGTATCCGCCACCAGGATATTTTCGGGGCATGCGGGTCCACCAGCGGAGGCGTTGATATCCGTCCGTTCCCTGACAATTGGGAAATGAAAAACAGTCTGGGTAATTACAAGGAAAACAGGGAGCGCTGGGACAATCATACCGTTATCAAACAATTACACCTCATAAAACCGGATCTGACCATGATCATAGATTGCGGAACAGAAGACTTTTTCCACGAAGTAAATGAAAACCTGCATCGCGAATTGACCGATCGCAAGATTAATCACGATTACATATCACGACCGGGGGTGCATAACGGACAATACTGGAATAATTCCATTGAATATCAGCTTCTGTTCTTCAGGAACTTTTTTTACAAGAACAATTAAAAATCAAACTACACGCCTGATTTCAACCTGTTTGCCGAAAATATTATTGGATAAAAAAATCCCGAAAAAAGAATCGGGACCTCTATAAAAAAGAAAAGGTTGTCTCACGACAACCACAATCTTCATTGTTAACCTTAAATCTAATACCATGAAAAACACAATGCAAAGATAATGCATTTATGTTGTTCAACATAATTTTTCGACAGAAAAATGCATTTCGTTAAGAATATTTAACTTCTACGATCCGCTCCCCACATCAATTTTTCTCTCAAAGTTTGGTAAAAAGTCTGATTAAATCGCTTAATTAAACGCGCCTTAAAGTCAGCCTTATTGATTTTCAATACAATACCTTCCGGAAAATCATCAGAACGTCCATCTAATGAGACAAGAAAGGAATTTGTGCGACTTTCGATTTTTAAAGTGATTGTATAATCATCCGGAATAACGATCGGACGCACATTCAGGGAATGAGGCGCAACAGGACTAAGAATAAAATTCCTGTTTTGCGGTAATAAAATAGGCCCGTTCACACTCATTGAATAAGCCGTGGAGCCTGTAGGAGTAGCGACGACAAGCCCATCCGCCTGATAGGATGTCAGATAATCATCATTTAAAAAAGTATGGATTGTAATCATGGATGAAGTATCACGCTTTAATATGGCTATTTCATTGAGTGCATAATTAAAGCCGCTGAACGCATGCTCCTCCGTGGACAGTCGCAATAAGGAACGTTCTTCTATTTTATAATCGCCCCGGAATAATTCGTCCAATGTCTCATCGATCTGATCACTGCTGATATCTGCAAGAAATCCAAGGCGTCCGGTATTAATACCCAGTATAGGAATATTCTGCTTATCGATTTGGAGCGCCGTACGCAAAAATGTTCCGTCTCCGCCGACACTCAATGCAATGTCCAGTTCGGACATGTCATCTTTTATAATTCCTGATCTTTCAGGACCATAGTTAAAGGTCTGCTCCAGAAAATCACAAAATGAAGATTGCACATAAATCTCAGCCTTCAAATCACGAAGCTTTTCAAACAGACCTTTTATTACATGCAATTTATCTTCTTTGCATTCGCTACCGAAAACCCCTATCTTCATTGTTAATATATTTTTTAGACAATTATTCTGTTATTTCAGTAATTACTTGTACATTTGCGCTTGGCTTTTCTTGCAAAAGCGTATGCAAAGATATATAATAACAGACATTTAGCATGATAAATTTAAGTGTAAATATAAATAAAGTTGCAACTATACGTAACTCACGTGGTGGAAATATTCCCGATGTAAAAAAAGTAGCACAAGATTGCGAATCATTCGGGGCGCAGGGGATTACGGTACACCCACGACCGGATGAACGTCATATCAGATACAGTGATATCTATAATATCAAACCCATTATCAGAACCGAGCTGAATATTGAAGGCTATCCGTGTCCGGAATTTATCGACCTGATTATGAAAGTCAAACCGACACAGGTTACCCTTGTTCCCGACGCACCCGACGCGCTCACATCCAATCAGGGATGGAATGTGGAAGCCAACCTGAATAAGCTCACGGAGTTAGTTGAATTGTTCGCATCCAAAAGTATACGCACTTCCATCTTTGTAGAAACAGATTTGAATAATATAAAATTCGCGGCGAAAACCGGAACAGACCGTATCGAACTTTATACAGGGCCCTATGCGGAAAATTATGGAAAAGGAAAAGAAGAAGCGATCCGGCCATTTATCGACGCGGCGCGTTGCGCGAAAGAATTGGGCATGGGGGTAAACGCAGGACATGACCTGAGCCTCGTGAACCTCGAATATTTCGCATCCGAAATACCCTGGATCGATGAAGTATCAATCGGACATGCGTTAATCAGTGACGCCTTGTACTATGGCCTCGAAAAGACGATCGCGCTATATAAAGAATGCCTGAAACAAAAATAAAAAGAAACATTTAATTAATAAAAATATGAACGTTCTATTATTATTACAACAAGCAGGCGGCCAGGCAGCAGGAACCGCCGCGGGCGCACCACTTGTACTGACCGACACAGTAACGGATCCCATTACGACCGAAGCGCAGATGAATATCCTGGATCTTGCCATGAAAGGCGGATGGATCATGATCGTACTGCTGGCGTTATCCGTTATCGCGATCTTTATTTTTATTCAGCGTTTCTTGCTTATACGCCGCGCGAATAAAAGCGATGAAGGCTTCATGAACCGTATCAAAGATTATATACATGATGGTAAAATAGATTCGGCTATCAACCTCTGCCGCAAAACAAAAAATCCGTCTGCACGGATGATAGAAAAAGGCATCTCACGCCTCGGACGACCGATGAATGATGTACTTGTTGCGATAGAAAACGTCGGCAACATTGAAGTGGCCAAATTAGAAAAAGGATTTCCCATTCTTGCAACAATTGCAGCGGGGGCGCCCATGATCGGTTTCCTTGGAACCGTAACAGGTATGGTTCGCGCTTTTTTCGATATGGCAAATGCGGGTACAAATGTGGATGTGACTTTACTTTCCAGCGGTATCTATGAAGCGCTTGTTACTACTGTCGGAGGTCTTGTGGTAGGAATTGTCGCTTTATTCGGCTATAACTATCTGGTTTCGCAGGTAGATAATGTCGTGAATAACATGGAAGCCCGCACAATGGAATTTATGGATTTATTAAATGAACCGGCGAATTAAAGAGAAGCATGGCACTCAAACGTAAAACCAAAGTAAATGAGAATTTCAGCATGGCATCGATGACCGATATCATCTTCCTGTTGCTGATATTCTTCATGGTCACCTCAACAGTAGTCGTGCCCAACGCCATCAAACTGACATTACCTCAAGCGCAAAAACAGACAGCGGCCAAACCGTTTTCACGCGTGACGATAGATAAAAACCTGAATTATTATGTAGCTTTCGGTAATCAGCGCGAAAAACAGGTCTCGTTCGACGACATTAATCCGTTTCTGCAGGAACGCTATAATCAGGAACCGGAAATGTTTGTAGCCCTATATGCCGATGAAAAAGTCCCTTACGGTGAAATTGTAAAGGTGCTCGACATCGCGAATAAAAACAAGTTTAAGATGGTGCTTGTCACACGTCCTCCTTCGAGATAAAGAAATAAGTGAAATGAAATTCGATAAAGACGACACTTCTGCGCTAATAGGAACAATTGTCATACACCTGATATTGCTCCTCATCCTCTATTTTGGTATTCTGAAAACCATTGTCCCCAGTGAAGACAGTGGCGTACTTGTAAACTTCGGCGATTTCGCCGCATCAGTAGGTGCATACGAACCCCAATATTCCGCCAACACACAACAGAAAGAAATCCCCCCCCCACCTACCCCTAAACCTGTACCGACTGCTGAAGAAAAGATCATCACGCAGGACCAGGAAGCTAGTGTAGTGATTCCCGAAAAAAAGGAAAAGAAAGAAGAAACGGCTGCTGCCAACGAAAGAGCCCGGAGAGAAAGAGAAGAAGCAGAACGTAAGCGGAGAGAAGAAGACGAAAGGAAACGCGAGGAAGAAGAGCGGAGGAGGCAAGAGGAAGCGATTAGTAACCGTACCTCCAGAGCATTCGGAATGGGCAACTCACAGGATAGCAACCAGGGCGACGCTACCACGGGAACAGGCAACCAGGGCAGTCCTTTCGGTAATTCCGATACAGGAGCCAACGAAGGTACCGGAGGTTTCGGCACATTCAACCTCAACGGACGTTCAATTGGCAGCGGGGGATTACCACGCCCGGCATATACAGCACAGGAAGAAGGTAAAATTGTAATAAACATCACGGTTGATCCCAACGGAATCGTTATACTCGCGGAAATCGGCCGGGGAACAAATATTGATAACGCATCCATGCGTAAGAGCGCTCTTGATGCCGCAAAAAGAGCAAAATTCAACAAAATACAAGGCACCAATAATCAAAACGGAACGATTACTTATATATATAAATTAATGTAATTCCGTCTATATACTCATATATTAAATTATAATCTTATGAAGGCAATCGTATTTTTAGCAACAGGCTTTGAAGAAATGGAAGCAGTCGGAACAATCGACATCTTGAGACGCGGAGATATTGAAACCGTTACAGTATCTGTAACCGGAGATAAAACAGTAACCGGTGTACATGGCATACCCATCATAGCCGATGAACTTTTCGAAAATATTGATTATACGATTTACGATGCCCTTGTACTCCCGGGTGGCGGACCGGGTAGCGAAATGCTGAATAAACACGAAAGCTTGCGCAAAGCCATCACAGATGCTTATGAAAACAGCAAACTGATTGCTGCCATATGTGCCGCACCACGTGTACTTGGCAGCCTCGGACTGCTTAAAGGCAAAAAAGCAACCTGTTATCCCGGAATAGAACCGGAACTGATCGGCGCAACAATCGTTCATGATCCTGTTGTAACAGATCACAACATCATTACCGGCCGCGGACCGGGGCTTGTTTTTGATTTCGGCCTGGCAATCGTACGATATCTTACAGGCAGTGTCTGTGGTACCGATGATGTTGCAGAAGCCATGTTACTATAACAAAATTACAGAACTAAAATAGTTGATGAGCCGCTTACAAAAAAGCGGCTTTTTTTAAAATGCCAATAGCGAAACAAGTAATAAGGCAAAAAGAAGTACGTTGCGGGATGTCTGTTCCAATATACGGTTTAATTCGCTTCCGCTCAGACGGCGCAAATCCTGCCACGTAAACAATTCCAGCATCAGGAAGAAAAGGAACATAAACCAGACGCTCCTGTCACGGTAAAGGTAAGCCGGATAAGCAAAAATAATGGCAAGTAACGCATTGATCAGATAAAATATCTGTCCGAACCTGCGCCCGAATATGACAATGGTAGTCCTCTTACCTGCCGCGGCATCCTGTTCATAATCACGGTAGTTATTTACAATCAGAATATTCATGGAAAGAAAACCCATCGCAACAGACAACAAAAAAGCATTCAGCGTAAACGCATGAGCCTGCACATAATAAGTAAAACATAAAGGGATAACACCGTAAAACAACATCACACAAATATCCCCCAAGCCATTATAAGCCAACGGGTAAGGACCTGCAGAATAAGCAAGCACACATACGGCTATTGCAATACCCACAAAAATAAGCCACCATCCGCCATAATAAAGCAATCCGCAGCCACAAAGACATGCAGTAGCCAATACAACCAATGTAGCGATCAACATGGATTTTGGCCTGATCCAGCCCGAAGCTACCGCACGAGCCTGTCCTAACCGGTTTTCATTATCAGCTCCCTTTTTAAAATCAAAATAATCATTTGCAAAATTAGAAGCGATCTGCGCCAGTAAAGCAACCAAAAGGCATAATATAGCCGGTACTAACCGGAACACTCCGTTCCTGTACGCCAACGCACAGGCAACCAATACCGGACTGACCGACGCAGCCAGTGTTTTCGGACGAGCCGCAGCCATCCATGCTTTGAACTTATTTATCGACATCTATCATCATTATTTTTGCACATCACCAAAATACTTATAAATCACTTATCTTAAAAGGATTAAAAGACACACCGGCATCATACGCGTCACTCCCGTCAATCTTCTTCACATACCGCACAACACGGATCGTAACAGGCAAAACAATAATTTCATATACGGACTTAAGTACTGCCTGGGTTCCGATCATGACCAACAGTTTATCTTCAGGTATGATTCCCCCGAAAGCAATCGGAAAAAAGATCAATGAATCTGCACTTTCACCCACAAGTGTAGAAACAATCGCCCGCAAAGAAAAATTCCGCCCTCCGGATGAAACCTTCATTTTACTCATCACATATGCATTCAGGAACGAGCCTACAAGAAAAGCGCAAAGGCTCGCCACAACAATACGTGGCGTCATTCCGAATACAAAATTAAAACTATCTCCACCCTCCCAGAAAGGCGCGGACGGAAGTATTACCGCCAATTGGGCTACACCGACTACGATAAAATTCATAGCAAAACCGCTCCATATAATCAGGCGGGCTTTCTTGTACCCCCAAACCTCCGAAATACAATCGTTTATAATATAAGAAACCGGAAAAACCAAAAGACCTGCGGTCGCAGTAATAGGTCCTAACTGGATAATTTTAGCCTCCAGAAGATTCGACACAATCAGACACACAACAAATAAAATCCCCATCAGCATAAAAGGGACAGAAACCATTTTATTCATAATTCTTGTTTTTTAAGTGGTTACCAAGCACACTGTTAATAATCAATTTCCGGGGACAAAGATAATATAAGTTAAGTACAAATCAAAACAGGAAAGGACAGATACTGCAGTTTTCATTACTTTTCCCACATCTATCAAAGCTACATTAAATGGAATGAGTCCGACACAACGCCGAACTCATTCTCTATTAAACCTAATTGTTTATCTTGTCAATAAAACTGATTATTTTACTACAATTTTAACAGATTTATTCTTTCCATCCTCCGTCGTTAATCTCACAATATAATTACCTTTCGTATTTGGCGCAGGTATTTGTGTCTGTCCTTTTTCCAGCTTATATTGACCGACAAATGAACCAGATAAACTCCATAAAAAGACGCTTCCTTCATTCTGAGAAGTAACTGTTAGTGTTCCGCCAGTTGTTATGAGTGTCGGATATACGACAAATTTTTCGACTCCAATATTATCATTGTCGGTGATGGGGTTCAATTCCATTGAACGGGTACCATCACTCTGCAAATAGATATTGCTACCAGAAGCTATCGGTCGGAGTCCGGGAGTAGAAATAACAATGCCCTGATCTATATAAGATTGAGCTAACGAACTGGTAAATACGGCATAACCGGTTCCTCCGCTAACTGTAATTGGCTTGGTATGATCCGTGTGATAAGTTAAGTCACGCAAGGCTATAGCATAAGATGACGAGTTTACATATATTACATCTGATATTTTTATAGAACCATATATTGAAAGATTACGACCATAATTATAGATTCCATTACCTAAACCTCCTGCTTGGTTTCCGAAAATTTCACCTCCGGTAATAGTCGCTCTTTCGGTAGAAGATGTGTAGTTGTATATCGCACCACCATCGTTCGTAGCCTCATTACCAAAGATCTGACCTCCATCTATACCCATATAATAGCGATTCCATATTCCGGCGCCATTTCCGTCTGTTTTATTATATGAAATCACAGTCCCATCATACACGGACAGAATGCGACCGACAAAATGAATTCCACCACCGGCAGAAGTCGATTTGTTATATGAAATGCGACCACCTCTCAATGTAAGATTTCCAGCTCTCATATAAATACCTCCACCATACTCATTGCTGGTGTTACCACAGATATCAACATTAGAATAAAGCGCGTAATAGCCTTCAGAAGCAGTAATATTAGTATACAGACCTCCACCACAACGTTCAGCATAGTTTCCGCCAACAACTATTTTTCCACTGCCAAAACTGATTGCATTAGCATAGATACCGCCACCACCGTCATGTCCCAATGCTACATTTCCTCCTGCTGCTATTGCTTCTTGCGGACTGGAAGGAGCCGTATGGGTGTAGATGCCAATTGTTCCGGCATTAATCGTAACTGTACCATTGAATGAAGCAATTCCACCACCATATCCACCGGCCGTATTTCCTGAGATCTTCACCGACTCTCCGGATATAACAAGAGTTCCTCCACTACTTATACCACCTCCACAGTTACCAGCTGTATTATTTGAGATATTACCTCCGTATAGTGTAAGCTTTCCATGTGCTGTTATACCGCCGCCTTGTCCGGACTGATTACGGATAATATCGCCACCATATATAACCACAGTTCCGTCACTATACATACCGCCGCCATAATATTGACCGAAATTATCAGATATTCTTCCGCCGTACATAGCCGTCGTACCCTCAGCATGTGTATAAACAGCACCACCAACTACACCTTCATTATTACTCATTAAAGTACCATCGTAAATATATATATTTCTCATATTGTAAATTCCAGCGCCATAACCAAGCCAATAGTTAATTTTGTTATTGGAAATCGTACTTTTCACAAATATTGCAGTCCCACGATTAAATAAGCCTCCTGCATGTTCTGCTTCATTGTTATAGAAAGAGCAGTCAACAACTTTTCCTAAGTAATTAAATACACCACCTCCACTGATTGCTTTACAATTTTCAATCACACAATTAGCAAGGATGCCATATTGCTTCAGATAAACGCCACCGCCATTTCCTGTCATATCCGCTCCACCGTTATGCGTACTTTGTCCTCCGGCAATCATTACTATATTTGCCGTACCGGGAGTCAGATCGACACCGTTTCGTATTGTAAAACCATCAACAAAAGAAGAATCTGCTGGACTTGTAAAGTGGATCAGTTGAGCTAATACACGGCGGGCGCTTTGGCCATCTAAAATAGATGGATTGTTTTTAGCTCTTGCCGACAGTGACGACTCATTTCCGGCAAAACCACCATATACCTTGTTTCGTTTTCCAAGAATAAAGGCAGCCAGATCTCCGCCTTGTCCGACAGTTGTATCGCCATAATAAACACCTCCTTTTACCCAGATCTGCTTCTTATCTGTACGATCTTTCATCATTTCACCATATAAATCAGGCGTCGCATTCTCCCATGATGAGCCATCTTTTTTCCCGGATCCCTGAGGAGTAACATACACCACATAATCGTGCGCGACAGAAGGCGTATAAGCTTCTAATCGTACATCCGTTCCTATAGCTACCGGTCGCCAGCCATAATTCAGTATTTTAAAGACATTGTCATTAACAGCCGCAGTAGCTTCAGCAGAAGTATTATACCTCGCTAAGACAGTAGAGGTATTACTATAAAGCAAACGAACCATAATCGGATTGTTAATATCTGTATGATGAGTCAATCCGCTTACATTAAGGTGAACATTGGGCGATCCTCCCATTATCCCGCCTCCCGGCATATTATACATATAGATTGTATCTGATATATTTATTTCGCCGGATAAATTATAATTTCCTCCACCATTATAGTAAACACCCGATCCATTCACACTTGCCTTATTACCGACAAGACTACCACCAGACAAAGAATGTGTATAATACGGACTGCCAACAATATAGACACCTCCTCCTTCATTTGCAGTATTAGCTGAGATTAACCCTGAACCCATATTGATACCACCTATATTATAAAATCCACCTCCTTTCATTGCGGTATTATCAGATACCACAGCATCATAGACATTTAAAGCATAATAGTAACTGGTATTATTATAAACACCACCACCCAATGATCTTGCTTTATTATGTTTGATAGTGCATCCGGCAAGGCTTACATTTCTGGTTGCCACGAAAAGACCTCCTCCCAGATTTGCTGCATTGCCACAAATTGTAATCTCTTTTTTGATTGAAGTTCCGGAAATAGAGGTCGCAGCAAGGTATACACCTCCACCTGAATTATTGGCATAATTACCTCCTATGATTACATTTTCCGGTTCACTAATGATAAGTCCGTTTGACGTACTATGGATATAGATACCTGCACCATCACTTGCATAATTACCTCCCGAAGTAAGAGCATCTTCTCTACTTTCCGGTGCCCTTTCGGTATAATGACCAATTGTACCTCCTTCAAGAAAAAGACCTCCAAACATACAATAAATTCCTCCACCAGTCGAAGCAGCTGAATTTGATTGTATTTTTACAGTTGAATTTTTGGAGGTTTGCATTCCTCCATAACAATAAATGCCTCCGCCGGATCCTTGTGCGGAGTTATTCACAATGAGTCCTCCATTTAAAGTTAGAGCTGCTGCCTGATTCATAATCCCACCTCCTGAAACTGCAGTATTTCCGGAGATTGTACCGCCATTTATAAAAGCTCTACCATTATCAAAATATAAGCCTCCTCCATTGTTCGCATTATTATCGGAAACAGATCCGGAGTTCATATTTACAGTTGTATTCACAAATGTGTTCATGACTCTTCCGGTCGAATATACGCCTCCTCCGAAAAATAGGGCAGTGTTCTTTTCTATATAAGAATTATCGATTGACAAGGTAACGCCTCCATCGATCGAGACAGCACCACCACAGCTATCCGCCTTATTCGATCCAAGATAACAATCTCTTAAAAAAACGGTTTCACCACTACGATTTGCACAATACACTCCACCCCCAAATCTCGCCTGATTATTTTCAAAGGTACAGTTTATAATATCTCCACTTCCACATTTATACAGACCACCACCTCTTATTGCAGTACAGTTTTTGAATGTACAATTTCGTATGGTTCCATGTGTTTTAAAACTAATGCCTCCGCCATTTCCATTCGGATCTACTCCATTTTGTATGAGAAATCCGTCCAGGAGGATATGCTTGTCGCCCCTATAATCTTCGTATGAAATCACTTTTCGTATATTTTGTCCATCCAAAACAGAAGCATTATAAATGTTAACAACACGCTCTTCGAGACGTTGTTCTGATCCGACGAAGCTACCATAAACTTCAGTGCCTTTTCCTAAAGTAAATGCTGATGTGCCCAATGTGTCTCCATAATACATTCCCTTTTTCACCCAAACCTGAGTGGGTGCAACACGATCTTTTTTCATTTCGCCGTATAAGTCGGAAGTTGCTTTTGTCCATGACGATCCGTCACCAGTTCCATTGGGTGCAACGTACACAATCTTAGTCGGTATATTTGTAGGATAGATATTTATCACCACTTCGTGGTCATATTTATATTCGAAAGAAGTACCTCCTACACTTGAATACATGGAGGTAAGTTTACACCAAACTCTATCTGCACGACCTCCATAACCCCAATTCATGTGGAAATAATCTCCTTCATTATAGCCATCGCAAATCCACAAATGAGCTGATCCAAACATACCTTCAGATGCCGTATAAATAACAGGACGCAATTCATCAATTTCAGCTTTTATCATCCGCTTCCAACTTTCAAATGCAGAATCTGCATCCGGATAAGTAGAAGAAAATAATCCATATGTAATATAGTTGGTATTAAAACCAAAGTGATTTGTAAGTCCGCGTGCTCCATCCGAAGTTGTGGCACCGGAAGCCGTAACCCCATAATTCATATTGGCCGCTACCCCACAATGATAGGACAACAAAGCAATCATATCTTTTTCGACTGCAGAAGCTGTACTTATATCGCCTGGCATTTTTGTATAATCATATTGCGTACTTTCAAAATTGGCAGACACCGGATAGTTATTTCCGCATATATAACTATTACTACCTTGAGTTATGGGAATAACCCCTCTGTCGACTCCCCAATACCGCACAATCTGAGCCATTGCAGTTGCGACACAACCAGTCCAAGTTCGTTTTTGGACTGTGACATCATAAGGACAGTATATATTATAAGGATCTCCCTGATCCCAATTGGTTTTAACCAAAAAATCGCCTGCTGTATATGATCTTGTTGAAATAACATTTAACAAAGATTCCGCAATTTTTTTAGACGTTGGTTCTAAAGATGAACTGTTTCCGTTTTTTAAGTCCAGCCATTCCCTTTTCAGGCTGATATCATTGACCTGAATCTTATTTTTTGTAATATAATCAATTTCTTGCTCATAACTTTTTAAAAATGCAGCCATATTGGGCGGAATGTCATTTGAGTCAAAATATCCGTCATCAGAATAAGCCAGTACGGGTGTCGTACGATCATCTCCTGATACAATCACAAAGCCTTTATTACCATTGAAAACATAGAAATAAGGTTGATTGGTTTCACTTTTAGGTTCGTAAGCCAGATTTAATGATTCTGCCGAACGCAGGCCTACATCTCCTGTTGTTTTTTTTAATTGTGTTAAGGCTACGGCTTTCGCTTTTTCCACATCTACCGGTTCTGCTTTCAATACTGTGGTAAATCCGGATAGTACCAGCCATAAAACGACCACAAAACGGCACACCTGTGCTTTCAATATTCTTTTTAATCTCATAATACATTTTTTAATATTAAACAATGAAGTTATCTTGACTTTTAGAAATTAGCATAAAAAAAAGGAAGCGTTAATTTTGTAATCGCTAAAAAACAAATAAAAAACGCTT